>MGOE01000053.1:19286-21141 GCA_001797035.1 Chloroflexi bacterium RBG_16_72_14 | reverse complement strand
GGCGTGATGCCGTGCGAGACAGGATCAGGCGTCGATGGCCGGCGGCAGCCCGAACAGCGGGAAGAACCGTGCCGTGTCGAGGAAGAACGTGACCCCGGTGATCCGGTCGCCCTCGACCTCGAGGACGTGGAGGGCCCAGGGCTCCCAGCCGCCACCCGGTGCCGGCTTGTACTGCCCGAAGGCGGGTGAGCCATTGGCCGTGGTGGGCAGCAGGCGCGACCCGCGGCACCCGATGCCGGGCCCCAGGCACCAGCTGCGGATGTCGTGGTGGGTCTGGAGCCACAGCTCGTACGGCGGCATCGACCACGTCGCGTCCTCGTGGAGCAACGACGTGAGCGAGTCCATGTCGTAGCGCTCGAACGCGTCCACGTAGCGTCGCAGCAACGCCTGCCGCTCGTCGTCGAGCGCCTGGCTGCCGTCGGCGCCCAGCTGCCGCGACGCCATCGTGACCCGGGCGCGCTGCAGTGCGCTGTTGACAGATGCCACCGTCGTCCCCAGCAGCTCCGCCACCTCGTCGGCGTGCCAGTGGAGCACCTCGCGCAGGATCAGCACTGCGCGCTGCCGCGGCGGCAGGTGCTGCAGCGCCGCCACGAACGCGAGCCGGATCGACTCCCGTGCGATCGCGATGTCCGCGGGATCGCCGCCCGCGGGAACGACGCGCTCGTCGGGGACCGGCTCGACCCAGGTGGTCTCGGCGAGCATCGGACCAAGCGGCGTGCTCGCGCTCAGCGCCGAGGACAGGTCCATCGGCCGGGCGCGCCGCTGCCGCGATCCCAGCATGTCCAGGCATACGTTGGTGGCGATCCGGTACAGCCACGAGCGCAGCGTCGCCCGGCCCTCGAACCGGTCGTAGCTGCGCCACGCCCGGATGAAGGTCTCCTGGACGGCGTCCTCGGCCTCGAACGCCGCGCCGAGCATGCGGTAGCAGTGGCCGGTCAGCTCCACGCGGTGCTGCTCCAGCCGGGAAGCGAGGGCGTTGTGCTCGCCGGTGGCCGACACGGATTCCGTCGGCGTGATCGCGATCTCGGTCATCGCAGGCACCTCCCTTCAGCTCCGCCCCGTTCTGACGGAGCCTGCGAAGGCGCGAATCCTACCCGCTCGCAGCGGATCGGTCCCGTGACCGATGAATCGCGGGCGTGTGCGCCGTCGGAAGGTCAGCGCCGGCGAGCCCAGGCTTGCCGGCGCATCCGCCTCCCCGCTCAGGCCTCGTCGAGGATCGTCACCGAGGTCATCGCCACCGGCGCGTCCGGCAGGTCGCGAGCGTTCCGCGGGGCGGTCGCGATCGTGTCGACCACCTCGAGCCCCTTGGTGACCTGGCCGAAGATCGTGTAGCTCTTCGGCAGCCGCCCGGTCAGGTCCTGGTGGCAGATGAAGAACTGCGACCCGTTCGTGTTCGGGCCCGCGTTGGCCATCGCGACCGCGCCCCGGTAGTAGTCGCCGGGGATCGGCTCGTCCGCGAACTTGTAGCCCGGGCCGCCCGTCCCCACGCGCCCTGCGTTGAGCGCCGACTTCCGACCGAACTCGCCGTCGCCGCCCTGGATCACGAAGCCCGGGATCACGCGGTGGAAGATGACGTCGTCGTAGAAGCCCTTCCGGGCGAGGTCGATGAAGTTCTGGGCGGCCTTGGGGGCGCCATCCGTGAACAGGTCGAGCTCGATGTCGCCCTGCTCGGTGGCGATGACGGCGCGGGTCATGGGCGGTCTCCTGTGCGGTTGGGGACAGGCTACGGGTTGCTGACGGTGACGCTGGTCATCGGGACCGGGTCGGCGGGGATCTCGACACCGGCCGCCGCCACGGCGATCGCGTCCGCGGTCTCCATCCCCGACGTCACCCTGCCGATGATCTGGTAGTTGTT
>MGOE01000053.1:16778-19129 GCA_001797035.1 Chloroflexi bacterium RBG_16_72_14 | reverse complement strand
GGTGTACGGCGGCCCGCCGGTCCCCACCAGGCCGGGGACGATGTCCGGCGACCGCCCGAACTGCCCATCGCCGCCCTGGATCACGAACCCGGGCACGACGCGATGGAACACCACGCCGTCGTAGTAGCCGCATGCCGCGAGCGCGACGAAGTTGCCGGTCGCGATCGGGGACAGCTCGCCCTCGATCAGGATCACGATGTCGCCCAGGGCGGTCGTGATGGTGACCGTGCGGACGTCGTCCGCGGCCAGCGCCGCAGGCTGCTCGGACGGGCAGCCGGGCGGGTACGTCGGGCCCGGGTGCGTCGCTTCGGGGGTCTCCGTGGCCACGGGCGTCGGGGTCGCCGGCGGGATCGAGGGCACGCCGCCCGGCTGGCTGCAGGCGGCGACCAGCAGCGGGACGGCGAGGGCGGCGAACGACGTGGCGACGTGGCGGTGGCGGGTCATGCGGCGGCCTCCAGCGCGCGGGGGAAGTCGATGGCCCCGGAGAGCAGCGCCTCCCCGAGGATGAGTCCGTGGACGCCGGCGTCGCGCATCCGGCGGACGCCATCGAGGTCGGTCACGCCGCCCGCGACGAGCTCGTCGGCGTCGTGGCGGCGTACGAGGGTCTGCAGCAGGCCCGGGTCCGGCGTGGCCCCGCCGTGGCCCAGCACGAGGCGCCGGACGCCCCGTGCGAGCAGCTCCTCCACCAGCTCGTCGAGCGACGGCGGCGCGGGACGCCGCCAGGGGAACGCGGCCAGGCGGTCCGGACGCGGGTCGAGGCCAACGGCCAGCCAGTCGCCGGCGACGGCCAGGCATTCCCGGAGCGCCTCGGGCCGGTCCAGGATCGCGACCGAGAGCACGACCCGCGTCGCGCCGGCGGCGAACGCCAGGCGCACGTGGTCGGGCTCCTCCAGCCCGCCCGCGAGCTGGAGCGGGACGGCGACCCGGGACGCGACCGCGCCCACGGCCTCGAGGTTGGCGGGCGCGGCCCGCTGCGCCCCGTCGACGTCCACGAGGTGCAGAATCCGGGCCCCCTGGCCCACGAGCACTTCGGCGATCCGCTCCGGCCGGTCGGTCGGCGTGCCGACGCCCGCGGACGCCCCGGGCCAGTACACGACCCGCGAGCGTCCCTGCGCGACGTCGATCGCCGGGATCACGTCCACGCCCGTCAACCCTCGCCCCGCAGCAGCCGGCGGTGGAACGAGATCGGCAGCGAGCCGTTGCGCAGCAGCGTGTCGTGGAAGGTCTGGAGCGTAAACGCCGCGCCGCGCCGCCGCCGCTCCTCCTCGCGCAGGCCGAGGATCAGCACCTTGCCCAGCAGGTAGCTCAGCTGGTAGCCGGGGGAGTACGTGTACCGCCGGACCTCGGCGCGGGCGTTGGCGACCTCGAAGCCGGTGTGCTCCACCAGGTAGTCGGTGGCCTCCTCGGGCGTCAGCTCGCCGCGGTGCATCCGCACGTCGAGGACGATCCGGCAGGCGCGCCACACCGCGTCCGTGTACATCGCGGTCCGGAAGGCGGGGCCGGCGTCGAAGCCCTCCTCGCGCATCATCTGCTCGGAGTACATGCCCCAGCCCTCGACGAACTCGGGGGCGTCGGTGAGCATCCGGCTGAGGCTCGGGTGCTTCGACGCGACCGCCAGCTGCAGGTGGTGCCCGGGGTAGGCCTCGTGGATGCTGGTGTTCGAGATCGAGCTCCGGTAGTGCTCGCGCATCGCGTTGGGGTCGTTGTCGACGGCCGGCGTGACGATGTAGAGGCCGCGCTGGTCCGCATCGAACCGGGCCGGCGAGAAGTACGCGGCGAAGGGCATGACCGAGCGCAGGTACTCGGGGGTCTCGATGACATCGATCCGCTCGTCGTCGGGGACCGTGGCCAGCCCCCGCTCGACGATGAACGCCCGGGCCCGGCGCATAGCGTCGCGGTACCCCTCGAGCGCCTCCGCGAACGTCGGCGGGTGGTCCGACTTGAGCCGGTCGATGACGGCCGGCAGGTCGGCGTGGGGATCCAGCTCCCGGGCCGCGGCCCGGCGCGCCTCGAGGTTCGCGTGGAGCTGCTCGAACCCGATCTGCAGGATCGCGTCCGCGTCCAGGTCGCCGAACGCCCGCAGCCGGACCAGCTCGTCGTAGCGCTCGCCGCCCATCGGCCAGTCGTCGGTGGCGTCGGCGAGGGTCTCCTTCAGCCACGTCCCGTACCTCTCGAGGGCAGCGGTGGCGCCCGCGACGGCGCGGTCCAGGCGGGCGAGGCCGGGTGCGTCGAGGTTGGCCTCGGCCACGGACCGCACCTCGGCGAACAGCGACGGCAGGTCCGCGGCGTAGCGCGCCTCCACGCCCTGCCAGACCCTCACCGGCCGGCCCACGGCTCGCGTCCTCGACGCC
>MGOE01000053.1:11483-16746 GCA_001797035.1 Chloroflexi bacterium RBG_16_72_14 | reverse complement strand
GGCGATGCTCGCCAGCCGCTCCGCGAGCGGCGCGGCGCCCCGGGCGAACAGCAGGAACACCGCGTCGCCCAGCTCGCCGGCGGCGGTCGCGCCGCGCTCCCAGCGCCGGACCTCGTCCGCCTCGAACAGGTGGAGCCGGAGGTTGTGGAGCTCGAGGTCGCGCTCGAACCGCGCCGCCGGAGACAGGCCGGCGGCGTCCAGCGCCTCGACCGCCGCCAGGTGCGCGCGGTCCGCCGCGATCTCGGCCAGGACAGCGTCGCGCGACGCGTCGCCCAGCCGGTGGTCCTCGGTGTGGATGCCGAAGCCCGTGGCGAGCACCGGGTTGTCGGCGAACAGGCGGCGGACCCTGGCCTCGACGAGGTCGTACAGGCGGTCGTCGAGGGGGCCGGCCTGCGGGGCGGCCGCGGGCCGCGGGAGCTCGACGCCGGGAAGGTGCTGGATCATGGTTCCTCCGGCGGCCGCGGCACGGGCGGGCGCCTGTGGGTGGGGCCGGTCTCGATCGGGGTCAGGCCGCGCTCGCGGCCGGATCGCCGGCGGGGATGGGGGCGGTCCCGCGCAGGACCTCGGCGACCTCGCCGATCACGCGCTCGATGTCGCCGGCCGTGATCCCGTGATGGGTGACGGCTCGAACCTGCCCGTGGGGGAAGGCGACCATCGCGATCCCGCGCGCCTCGAGGGCGGCGAGGAAGGCGGCGCGGTCGCGGTCGACGCGGAACAGCACGAAGTTGGTCACGACACGGGTGGGATCCAGGGGCCCGGCGCCGCCGTCCGGCTGGGCGATGTCGCCCGGCGACCGGACCCCGTCGAGGCCCGCCAGGCCCTCGGCCAGTCGACGGGCGTTGGCGTGGTCCTCGGCCAGGCGGTCGACCATGCCGGCCTCCCCGTGCCGGAGCGCCACGAGCCCGGCCGCGGCCACCACGCCCACCTGGCGCATGCCGCCGCCGAGCAGCTTGCGCGCGCGCCGCGCGCGGGCGATGAACTCGCGGCTCCCCACGACGACGGACCCGATCGGCGCCGCCAGACCCTTCGACAGGCAGAACGTGACCGAGTCCGCGGGCGCCGCCAGCTCGCGTGCCGTCGTGCCCAATGCCACGACCGCGTTGAAGAACCGGGCGCCGTCCACGTGGAGCGGCACCCCGCGTTCGTGCGCGATGGCGGCGATCGTGCGCGTGTACCCGAGCGTCAGGGGGCGTCCGCCGGAGTGCGAGTGCGTGTTCTCGAGCACGATCAGGCCCGTGTGCGGCTCGTGGACGTCGTCCGGGTCGCGGAACGCGTCGGCCACCTCGGCCGGGTCCAGGGTGCCGTCCGGCCGCTCGCGGAGGGCGCGGATCGGGGCACCCACCACGACGGCGTGGTTGCCGGCCTCGTCCATCACCGTGTGGGTCTGGTAGCCGGCGATGACCTCGCCCCCGCGCGGGACGTGGGCCATCAGCGAGACGAGGTTGCCCATCGTGCCGCTGGCGACGAACAGGCCGGCCTCCTTGCCCAGCAGCTCGGCGGCGCGCGCCTCGAGGGCGATGACCGTCGGGTCGTCGCCGAACACGTCGTCGCCCACCTCGGCGGCGACCATCGCACGCCGCATGGCGTCGGTTGGGTGCGTGACCGTGTCGGAGCGGAGGTCGATGTCGATGCGGCCCATGGCCGGGGGAGCATAGCGCGGGTCGCGCCCCGTGGCCGGTCCGCGGGGGCCGAGCCCGCCCGGGCCGAACGGCTGCCGGCGACCGACGCGCCGCAGGGGATTCCCGGTCGCCGCCAGGCCGTCGCGGCCGGAGCGAACGGGGTGTGCGAGTCCCCGGGCGAACCGGATCCGGGCCGATTTCCGGTCGGGCACGGGTCCGGGAGTCCCCGGAGGCCGTGGATCGACAGCGCCGGTGCTTGCCAGACCCAACGGCACTGTGCGCCCGCCGGACCCCGGCAGCGGCGGCCCTGCGGCGGTGGCGGCAACCGGATGCCCCTGCTATGATCCGCCACCGGCCGCGGACCCGTGGTGTAGCGGCCCAACATGCCAGCCTGTCACGCTGGAGATCGCCGGTTCGAATCCGGTCGGGTCCGCCATCAACCCAGATTCCTCATGACGCCCCGTCCGCCCGCCCGGACGGGGCGTTCCTCTTCCGATCGGGGTTATCCTCCGGCGGATGTCCGTTCGGGATCCCGGCTACGACCCGCGCCGATCGCGCCGCCGTCGAGACGGCGCGCACCCGATGAACGCACGGGTCGCCCGTCCCGGGTGGCTGGTCCCGGCCGCGGTCGCGGTGGTCCTGACCCTCGTCGTCGCGCTCGGGTTCGGTGGCGGGCTGCTGGCGGGCGGCGCCTCCCCGTCGCCCATCGGCACGTCCGTTGCGGCGGCCCCGTCCGGCGTCCCATCCGTCGCCCCGTCGGGCGACGTCACCGAGCCGACACCGAACGCGGACGCCTCGGCCCCGCCGGCGACCCCTTCGCCCTCGCCCCTGCCCTCCGCCCCGCCGCCGACCACGACCGCCGAGGTGGCGATCGTGCCGGTGACCAGCTTCCGCTCCACCCGCACGGCCGTGCGTCCCGCCGACGTTCGCGCGATCGCCGAGGGCTCGGGGTCGCTCGACGCGCTGGTGCTGGTCGAGGCGGATGCCGACGCCATCCTCGCCGGCCTCGGGCAGGACCGGGCGGCGTTCGGCCGGCGGCTGGTCACGGTCGCGGACGCAGCGGCGCTCGCGGCGGACCTGGCCAGCCACCGCGCCCGGCTCGGGTTCCTGCGCGCGGACGACGTGGACGCGTCGGTGCGCGCGCTCGCGTGGGGCGGCAAGGCCCTGTTCGGCGTGGACCGGGTCGCCGGCCTCGACGCGTGGCCGCTGCGGGCCTCGCTCACGGTCGCCGTCGGCGGGGTCCCCGACTACGATCCAGCCCGCGCCTGGACCCTCGTGGCCGGTGGCGACATCCTCCTTGACCGCGGCGTGTCGCTTGCGCTCGGGGCGGCCAGGCGGGGCGCCGACTACATGTTCGACGGCGGGACCGTGGACATCACCGGGCGCTGCAAGGACTGCTCGCCCTTCGGCTGGGACACCCCCTACACGAAGCGGACTGGCAACGCCGGCCTCGTCCGCGACCTCGTCAAGGGTGCCGACATCGCGATCGCCAACTTCGAGAACCCCGCCCCCAACCGGTTCCGGTTCCACGGCAGCGGCACGGTGTTCTCCGCGAACCCGGCGTACCTCGCCGGGCTCGCCAGGGCCGGCATCGACTGGGTGTCGCTGGCCAACAACCACATCGGCGACGCGGGCCGCACCGGGATCCTCCAGACGATGGCCAACCTCGACGACCACGGCATCCGCCACTCGGGTGCCGGGCGCAACGAGGCCAGGGCCCACCAGGCGGCCCTGATCGACGTGGAGGGCGTGACCGTCGGCCTCCTGGGCTACGACACCGTCGCGGCCTACTACCACGCGGGCCCGGACACGATCGGCAGCGCGAAGATGACCAAAGCCGCCCTCAGGCGTGACATCGCCGCCGCCCGCAAGGCAGGCGCGGAGGTGGTGATCGTGTTCCCGCACTGGGGCGTGGAGTACACCACCCGGGTCACCGCCAGGCAGGAGCGCCTCGGCCGAGCGGCGATCGATGCCGGCGCGGACATGGTCATCGGCAACCACCCGCACTGGGTGGGCGCGATGGAGGTCTACAAGGGCAAGCCGATCTGGTACGCGCTCGGCAACCTGGTGTTCGACCAGACGTGGTCCATCCCGACCATGGAGGGCATCACGCTGGAGCTGACGATGTCGGGCACGGAGCTCGTCCAGGTCCGCATCCGCCCGCACCTGATCCTGGGCAAGGCGCAGCCCAACGTCATGGACCCGGCCGGGTCCGGTCGCGAGGTCATGAACCAGCTGTTCCGGGCGTCGGACGGCCGCCTGCCGTGGTGACGGGACCGCGGTGACGGGCTTCCCGGCGACGGGCGCCGGGTGACGCAGCTCCGGTGTGACGCTGGGTCAGCCCCAGCCGTACGGGCCGGGGGTGAGGCCGTCGAGGCCGGCGAACAGGTCCGTCTCGGTGTCCGGCGCGGCCACGCGGGTCTCGCGTCGGACGAACCCCTCACGGTTCCAGAAGTCGGCCCACGCCTCCTTGCCGAAACGGACGAACGGGTTGTCCTCGGAGATCTGGGTCACGTGCGCACGCATCGCCGCCCAGCGCTGGTCCAGGAACGGGCCGACGTCGATCCATGTCGTGATCGATCCGTCCGGGATCAGCATCCGGGCCATGCGGGCCTCGAACTCCGCCAGCTGCTCCGGGGTGGCGTCCTCGGGCGGGCTCCAGAACGAGGTCTCGCCCAGGGACTCCATCCGCTCCTTGATCGCGAGCCGGAGCGAGGCGGGGAGCGCCTGCTCGTAGAGCTTCGCCGGCGCCCACGGTGCGAGGCCGCCCTCGTCCGCCGAGGCGCCCGTGCCGCCGTGCTCGGGCGCGAGCTGCTCCGGGTACCAGGCGGGGTCGCCGGCCCGCTCGAACGCGCCCACGGCGACGTGGTGGACCCGGATGTGATCCGGGTGCCCGTAGCCACCGAAGTCGTTGTAGGTCGTCAGCACGTCCGGCCGGTTGCCTCGGACGATCCAGGTCAGGCGGCCGATCGCCTCGTCCAGGTTCGCCTGCCAGAAGCTGCGGGGGTCGCGATTCCCCGGTCGGCCCATCATGTCCGAGTCTCGGTAGCCGAGGTTGTCCCACTCGGTCACGCCAAGGGCCGCCATCGCCCGCTCCAGCTCGGCCGCCCGCAGCTCGCCCAGCCGCCGGTGGTTGTCGGGCGTGTCCAGCTCCGGGACGACGATCTCGCCCATCTCGCCGCGCGTGCAGGTCACGAGGACCACGCGCCGGCCCTCGCGCACGGCGCGCGCCATGCTGCCGCCGGTGCCGATGACCTCGTCGTCGGGGTGGGCGTGAACCGTCATCAGGGTGGAAACGTGGGTCGCGGGGGACGTCGCGCTGCTCATGGCGGGTCATGCTACCGCCGCCGCCGTGCGGGGCGGTCCGCGGGCATCCGGGGCGATGCCCCCATGCCCCGCCGAAGGCCCGCCGCCCCGGATCCGGCCGATCTGCGCCCGAACATGACCCAGGGCTCATGCAACCAGCGCCCACCGCCCCGGATCCGGCCGATCTGCGCCCGAACATGACTCAGGGCTCATGCAACAGCGCCCGCCGCCCCGGATCCGGCCCCTCGTCGGGGTCGCGGCGCGCGCAAGATGACCCAGGGGTCATCTCTGAACGCCGCCGACCGGCGCGGCGATCGACCCGAGGTCGGCCGCGCGCG
>MGOE01000053.1:10751-11404 GCA_001797035.1 Chloroflexi bacterium RBG_16_72_14 | reverse complement strand
GCCCTCGAGTCCGCGGGCGTCCCGTTCCGCGTCGTCCGCACCGAGATCGCGCGGAGCGCGGAGGAGAGCGCGGCATTCCAGGGGATCCCGGTCGGGTCGCTGCTGCGCTCCATCCTCGTCCGCCGTGCCGCGGACGACTACCTGTTCGTCCTCGTCCCGGGTGGCCGCCGCTTCGACTGGCCCAAGCTCCGCGCCCACCTGGGCACGAGCCGCCTGTCGCTCCCCGACGCGGAGGAGGCGAAGGCGATCACGGGCTACGAGCGCGGGGCGATCACCCCGTTCGGGGCGCGGCGCGGATGGCCGGTGATCGCGGATGCGTCGATCCAGGGACTCGAGGTCGTGGCGATCGGCGGTGGGGCGAGGGGCGTCAACGTCCACCTCGCGCCGGCGGACCTCGTGGCCGCGTCGGGCGCCGAGGTCGTGGACATCACGGTGCCGGAGCCACCGGCCGGACGGTAGCTGGCCGGGGCTGTCAGCCCTCGAGCGAGGACCGGTCGAAGCCGGGGCGGGGGTTGAAGCCGGGGCGGGTGTCCGCGCCCAGCTCGATCGCGGCGATGCCGAAGATCACGAGCACGACGAGGAACAGGGTGAAGGCGGTGAAGAACGCGTCCATGGCGAAGGTTCCTTGTGTGGTCACGGACATGATGCCCGTG
>MGOE01000053.1:7323-10740 GCA_001797035.1 Chloroflexi bacterium RBG_16_72_14 | reverse complement strand
GGGGTGATTACGCGCCCCGGTACGAGGGGCCGCCATCGTCGGAGGACCGCGAACCCGATCGTCGAATTCCCGTGCCGAAAGCCCCCAGGCCAGGGCGCTCTCCGCCAAGGCGCTACTTGAGGACACCGTAGGTGTACGTCAGCCGCACCTTGTAGATGATCCAGGTGGACGACCCGGCGGTGTTGAATGCCTCCACCTGGCCGTACGCCTTCCCGCCGACGACGTGTGCCCATCCGTCAGCGGTTGGCGCTTTCCACCAGGCATAGCCCGGCCCGATCCGACGGAACGCGTCCCAGTCGCCATTCGCCGCGTTCCAGGTCCACATGTCGACTTTGCGTCCGTTCGCGGACTTGCCCAGCACCTCGAACCGGACGGACTTGTAGACCGTCGCCGTGACAAGGGAGAAGCGGTACATGGCGTTGGCGTGGCCTGACCCGGACTTCAGGATCAGGGACGTGCCGCTCACCCGTGTCGATGCCTTCGACCCCCATGCACCCCGGTCGTAGGTCTTGTAGCCGTACAACGTCTTGCTGGTTGTCGTGAAGTACAGGCGCTTCGACGACACCGTGACCGGGACGTCGTGGGACGACGTGTTGCCGAACACATCGACGTACCGATGCCGGACAAGGTATGAGCCGCCAAGGACCCGTGTCCCAGCGTCGTTCTTGCCGTCCCACGTCCAGCCGTACGCAGCCTCCCGCCGCCCGACCGTGCTGCGGCGCAGGACGACGGCCGGTGATGCAACGGACACGACCTCGATCGAGACGTCCACGGGCTCGCCAGGCACGGCCGTGGTTCGCGTCGTGTCCCGGAACCCGTCCGGGTACGGGTAGAACGTCGTCGGCGACACGGCCCAGCCGCTGACGTCAACGGTGGTGTCGGGCGCGCCAACCACTGCCGTGAGCGTGAGCTCCCAGACGCGCCCCTGCTGGCCTTCGGCCACGACGATCCAGTAGTCCGTCCCCTGGGCGGCCGGGAACCGGGCGAGCGACGTGAGATCCGAGGCTGACATGTTGTCGTGGCAGACGACGAGTGCCAGGTCGTCGGGAGCGGATCCGGAGTAGACACCGATCACGGTGTCCTGGTTCACCGACTCGGACGTCTCGATGGCGACCGGCCCGCTCGTGGTCGCGTGGTAGTGGAACCACACCGTGCGCCTGAATCCGCCGTCGCAGACCGGGTCGAGCCGGTCCGTAGTCGCGGCCTGCACGTCACCGTAGTACTCGTATGGCAGGGAGCCGACCTCGGCAGCGTTGCCGATCGAGTCGTTGGACGCCAACGCGAACGTGCCCGTGCCCGTGACCGTGGCGACCGCCCCCGCGGCGGCCGGGACCGTGTCCAGCGTCACGCGGGCCGAGCGGAGACCCTTCGCTGTTGGGCGGAAGGCGACATCGACCGAGCACGTCATGCCGGGATCGAGGGTGCCGACGCAGGTGGTGCCGGGCATCGAGAAGTCCTCGAGGCCTGCGTTCGAGGGATCTGCGCTCAGGGTCACGGCATTCACCGCGAGGGCGACGTTGCCCGCGTTGTGGAACGTGACCGTACCCTGTTCGGTGGTGCCGGAGTCCTGCGCCCCAAACGCGGCACCCGAATCGCGGACGGCGGCGAGCGGCACAGCGGACCCGATCCGCACTGCCCCGGAGCCGGAAGTGCATCCCGACCACTCCGCGGCGAACGACAGGACGTCACCCCCAGCGTCGAGGACGGGCGCCTCGAGGATGGTGACGTGCCCGCCCAGGCATGTTGTCCCGGTGATCGCCAGCGAGCCGTGGGTCGTGTCGGGTGTCCACGCGACGTCCCACGAGCCGACGGCGAGACCCGTGGCCTGTGGGCCGTCGATCGACAGCGACTGCCAACTACCGCCAGTGCCACGGCGCCAGGACGTTCCGACATGCCCCGCGTAGCCGCTTGCGCTGATGGTGTCGTCAGGCCCCCCGATGACGACGGAACCCACCACCACGACCGTCGCGGTCTGGCCCGACGCCCGGGTCGGCAGAGCGGTCGTCGCCCAGGTGGCGGTGAGCAGCGCGATCGTGAAGGCGGTGACCGCCAGCCGGACGAGCACGCGCGTTCGGCTAGCCACTGAAGTTGTCCTCCAGCACGAGGAACGCATCAAGGTCGACTCGTGGGCGCCCGCTCGTGCCCAGGACCCTGATCTTGATCGTGTGCGTGCCCTGGGACGTCCACCCAGACTGCCAGACGACCTGTCGGTACGCTGCGCTCGACCGGTACGTGTCGATCGTTGCGTTCAGCGCGCCGTCGACGTAGACCGCGAACTTGCCCCGTCCCGGTCCCTTGGTCACCACGATCGCGGCGCTCACAGCGCGCGTTGTGATGTACGCGGTCGCCCCGGCGGACGTGGTCGATCTGACGCTACCGCCGGATGCGGACGAGGCCGAGCGCGTCGTCCAGGATCCGCCGTAGCGGATGCTCGAGCTGGTGTTCTGGACGACACGCGGCTTCGCCCACAGGTATGTCGACTCGCTCTGCCTGCCAAGGGCGTCCGTGGCCCGCACCTCGACGTGGTAGTCGAGCCCGGTCTTGAGGGCCAGCGTCGTCGTGGTCGCGAGAGGCGGCAGGGCAAGGGCACACATGCACTTGGGGACGAAGTTGTTCGACCACACGGTGTACGAGGCGACCCCGCTGCCGATGCCGTCGTCGCCTCGCCAGTCGAACCGCACCTTCGCCGTGGAGCCGAGCGTCGAAGGCGCCACGAACCGCCGCCAGCCGGTCACCGTGGGCGCCGTGTTGTCGACCGCAGTGGCCGTCTCGACGACCGGTGAGACCACGCCGTCCACGGTTACCCACTGGACGTACACGCTGCGCGGCCCATCCTCGTTGGCGCCGCCATATCTTGTACTGCTGAGATCCCACCTCAGCGTCCGGGACGACACGCCGCTCCAGGCTGAGGACAGCCAGGTTTGCCCGTCAGTGCCCACTGCCGTCGTCGGGGTGCTCGACACCAGGATTCGCGTGATCGGGCTGCCGCTCGTCGGCTCGAGGGCCAGCGAAGCGTTGGATCCGGACGCCCAGGGCGTCGCCGACGCCGCACCAGAGGGAAGTCCTGCTCGGCCCCCGTGCGCTGCGTACGTCCCAACCTTGGCACCGGTGGCGTTGGCAAGCGGCATCGCGGCCCAGACAAGGCCGCCGTCGTCGGGATCGGCGACGACCTGTGTTCGCGTTGACCACATCGGCGGGAGCGACGCATCGGCGTCGTCGAGCCAGGACTCTGCCCGACTCGCGGACATGGTCTCGCCGGGCGCGTGCCACGTTCCCCAGATCGAGGTGGACCTGTTGAGCAGCAGGACGCCGGTCCCGTCGCGCGCAAAGCCGACACTTCCGAAGAACGTGTCCTGGTTGTAGCGGGAGGAGACGTGGTCGTCCACCAGCGTCGGCTGGCTGGACACGTCGAGCGTC
>MGOE01000053.1:6886-7275 GCA_001797035.1 Chloroflexi bacterium RBG_16_72_14 | reverse complement strand
GCCGGCGTGCACGACGAAGCCGCCGTGAACATCAGCCGGTCGCCACGCCGAGCGATGCCCTGCGGACCCTCGTCCAGGCCGCCTCCCTCACCCAGCCTGTGATTGATCATGTAGCCGGGGCTGGCACCCATCCACGGCGGGCCGCCCAGCATCGGGACGATTCCGCCCGAGGTGAGATCGGCCTGCACCAGGGCCACGGTGCCGGCCACCACGCCGCCGGACACCGCCCCATGGCCGACGTTGCCCCATCGCCGTTCGCCTGCGTCGTACCGGTCCACGACGAGCTGGACGTCGGCCCCTGCCTCCGTTGCATCGCCGGCGGGCACGTTTCGCGCCGCACGCCACGACCAGTACCGGCGCGGCGACGGTGGCGTCAGGTCCGCAACGGT
>MGOE01000053.1:3254-6858 GCA_001797035.1 Chloroflexi bacterium RBG_16_72_14 | reverse complement strand
CAGTCGATGGCCCGCACGCGCGCACCGCTGAACGGCAGCCCGAGGCATGCGACCCAGCCACGATCCAGCGGAAACTCGTTCGTGGTGAGCACGAGCTGGTCGTCCGACAATCCGAGCGTCAGGCCGTCGCCGTAGTTGGCCCCGATCGGGACTCGCCACCGGGTCCAGGCTCCCCCGGGGTCGGCGCCCGACGAGACCGCGAGCACGAGGAAGCCCTGGTCGCACGTCAGCTCGTCAAACTCCCAGGATGTCGCCGCGACCACCCAGCGGCCGTGCCGCGCGTCCCAGGCGACCGTGGGGTCCCACGCCGCTTCGCCTGCAGGCAATGCCAGGAAGGTCTCGACGTACGGCGCGCTGTCGCTGATCGCCGTCGTGTCTCGCGCCTGCATACGGATGTACTGGTTGCCGACCTCGACGAGGTCGGTTGCAGATGCGGCGACGACAGGATTGGGGACGGCGGATCCCCATTGTCGCGTGTACTCGGTGATCCCGAGGCCGGGCGTCGGCTGGAGCGATTCCGCGAGCGCGTCGACGGAGTCAGTCCGGCCCGAGCGGGCCGCATGATCCGTTGAGGACGGGGGCGCCGGCTCCGTCGTTGCCTCGGCCGGGGCCGGGAGATCCAGGGGACGCCCGACGACCTCTTATGCGTGATTCCGGGCGGCCTGCCGCGCGATGACGCCCCGCGCGCCCACGATCCGCGCGGGAGGCTTGCGCTCTGGTCGCTCACGTCCGGACGATCCGAGATCTGGCATCCGGATCGTCGTCCCGTCGACGACAGCGCGCGGACCACCGCCCGGCTCTGCCGCCCCCGCCGGCACCCCGCCGAGGAGACCCAGCGTCATGCTCGCCGCCAGCGCCGCCCCGAGCCGCCTGCTCCGCCTGTTGACCGACACTCCGACCCCCCTGTGGGTGGTGCGGGACGCGTGACGACGAGCATTGTGCCCCACCCCGTGGTGCCCGTGGGCACAGGTACCATCGCCCTCGATGCCCCCGATCCCCACGACTCCAACTCCCGGCCCGCTGGCCGGCATCCGCGTCGCCGACTGCTCCACGGTGCTGGCCGGGCCGTACTGCACGATGCTGCTCGCGGACCTGGGGGCCGACGTGGTCAAGGTCGAGCCGCCCGAGGGGGACGCGACGCGCGGCTGGGGCCCGCCGTGGGCAGGCGCGGAGGCCGATGGGACGCGCACGGCCGCCTACTACCTCGCCATCAACCGCAACAAGCGCTCGCTGCGCCTCGACCTCAAGCAGGAGGCGGGCCGCGAGGTCCTGGAGCGGCTGCTGGCCACCTCGGACGTGCTGGTCGAGAACTTCCGCGTGGGCGGTCTCGCGAGGCTGGGGTTCGGCGACGACGTGCTGGCCGCGGTGAACCCCGATCTCGTCCACCTCGCGGTGTCCGGGTTCGGGCCGGACGGGCCGGACGCGGCGAAGCCGGGCTACGACTTCGTGATCCAGGCGGTCGGCGGCCTGATGTCGATCACGGGGGCGACCGACGAGGACGGCGGGCGGCCGACGAAGGTCGGGGTCGCGATCAGCGACGTCGTTACCGGGCTGTTCGGCGCCGTCTCGGTGCTGGCCGCCCTGATCGGACGGGGGCGGCTTCGCGAGGCGGACGGGGGCGGCGGCCAGCGCATCGACGTGTCGCTGCTGGAGTCGACGCTGGCGCTGCTCGTGAACCAGGCGCAGAACGCGTTCGTCACCGGCCGGGCGCCGGGCCGCCTCGGCAACGCCCACCCCACGATCGTCCCGTACGAGACGTTCCGGACCGCCGACGGCGAGATCGCCGTGGCCGTGGGCAGCGAGCGCCAGTGGCCGCGCCTGTGCGAGGCCATCGGGCTGCCGGAGCTGGCCAGGGATCCCCGGTTCGCCACCAACGGCGAGCGGGTCACCAACCGCGCCGACCTGCGTCCCATCGTGGCCGAGCGACTCGGTGCCCGCCGCACCGGGGAGTGGCTGGCGATCCTCGACGCCGCCGAGGTCCCGTGCGGCCCGATCAACGACATCCCGGCCGCCTTCGGCTCCCCGCAGGCGCAGGCCAGGGCCATGACCGTGGACGTCGAGCACCCTGTCCTGGGAAGGGTCCGCCAGGTTGGCCTCCCGTTCGCCCTGTCGGCCACCCCGGCCTCGATCCGCACCGCGCCCCCGATGCTGGGCGAGCACAGCGGGCAGATCCTGGCCGAGCTCGGCTACCACCCCGCGGAGATCGCCGCGCTGCGCGCGCAGGGGACGGTCTGACGGGGCGGAGCCGACGCGAACGCGCCGACGACCGCCCGGGGTTGGCGGTCGTCGGCGAGGGAACGGGATTCGGGTCTAGTTCGTCGGATCGCCGTCGCCCGACTGGAACACGCCGAGCGCGCCGCGCCCGACGAAGTTGAACGCGTGGGTGACCATCGGGTAGAGGCCGTCCTCGGCCGTCGTGAACTCCACGATCGCGCCCTGGGCCGGCGACAGGTCCACGGCCTGGCTGCCCCAGCCGCCGTCGTTGCCGACCTCGAGCTCGATGCCCTCCTTGATCACCCGGTCGAAGATCGTGCCCACCACGTGGAACGAGCTGTCGATGCTCGGTCCGGCATCGAGGACGAACACCCGCACCCGGCTGCCGGTCGCAATCTGGATCGGGTTGTCGAGGTACTGGTTGGCGACCCCGTTGAAGACCACGAAGTCGGGGGCCGGAGCGGCCTGGGAGGCCTTGGTCAGCGAGGCTGGCTCGCCCTGGCCGCCGAGGTACCACTCGCTCTGGACGAAGGCGAACTCCTGGTCGACCGGGTCGAGGCCGCCCCGGGGCTCGACGATCATCATCCCGTACATGCCGTTGGCGATGTGGTGAAGGGCCGGTGTGGTACCGCAGTGGTACATCCACACGCCGGCGTACTCGGCCTTGAACTCGTAGAGCTTCTCCTCGCCCGGGTTGATCGAGGTCATCTCGTCGTTCCAGGCGACCATCGAGGAGTGGAAGTCCACGGAGTGGGGGAGCTTGTTGCTGGCCGGGTTCTTGAGATGGATCCGGATGGTGTCCCCGACCTGGACGCGGATCACCGGGCCGGGCACGGTGCCGCCGAACGTCCAGACGCTCTGGATGAAGCCCTCGGCCACGGTCATCAGCTTCTCCTCGATGACCAGGTCGACGTCGTGGGTCCTGCCCTCGAGGCGGGCCGGGGCCTTCGAGTCGTGAAGGGCGTAGGCGGGGGCGTTGGGATCCTTCTCCGTGTCCGTGGCGGGCGCGGGACCGCCGTGGTCGTCGCCGGAGCCTCCGGTGGAGGCGTTGCCCTCGACACCGATCGTGCCGGTCATGCCGGCGTCCGCGTGGCCCGGGATCGAGCACAGGAAGGACAGCCCGTTGGCCGGCACATCGACCACCGCCGAGGCCGTCTGCCCGGACTCGGCGACGATCTTCGTGCCGTCCGGGAAGGTGAGGTCGTGGATGATGGAGCCCGTGTTGGCGAGCTTCACCTCGTACTTGCCCGGCTGCGCCACGGTGAGCGTGGCCGGCGTGAAGCCGAGGTCCACCGACGTGATCTCGAGCGCGCCGAGCACCTCGCCCGACGCCGACCCGGTGCCCGGGTCCGCGGAGGCGGCGGGTCCCTGGCCGGCGACCGCCCCGCCG
>MGOE01000053.1:0-3233 GCA_001797035.1 Chloroflexi bacterium RBG_16_72_14 | reverse complement strand
GAGTCGGGAGCCCACGTCCAGGCCGGCCCGGCGGCGCCGCTGCTGCACGCAGACGTCACCACGGAGAGCAGCGCCGTCGCTGCGAGCAGGCGTCGAGTCCGGTCCATCACCGTCGTCCTTTCCCGTTCCCGGCCCCGGTCGTTCCCCGTCGGGGCCTCCCTGCCCCGCTGCCTGGCGTCCCTCTTGCCGCAGGTCGTCACGGGGTCTGTCTAAACTATCACTAACTTACTCGCTATTGGCGTAGGTGACAATGCGCCTGAATGACGCGGGCCACGCGGCCCGTTCTGCGCCCGTGCCGGTCGTCCCGTCGGGCGGGCCCACCTCACGCCCGGGGCCCCGACGCGCCGACGACCGGCGGGTGGCCGTCGCCTCGGTCGTGATCGCGGCCGGGTACCTCGCTGCCGCGGCGGTCGCAGTGGCGTTGTCCGAGGCGCCCGGCACGACGCTCGTCGCGTGGTTGCCGCTCCACCTCGCGCTCGTGGGTGGTGCCTCGACCGCCATCGCGGGCGTGATGCCGTTCTTCGTCGCGGCCCTCGCCGCGGGACACCCGGCGGGCGCGCGGGTGCGCTGGGCCGCGGTCGCGCTGGTGGCGACGGGAGCGGGCCTGGTCGCGCTCCGCGGCGTCGTCCCGGCGTGGACGGCGGCGCCGGTGATCGGCGGGGCGGTCTACCTGGCCGGGATCGGCGTGACGGCGCTGGCCCTGCGGGGCGCCGGGCGGGCCGGGCTGATGGCCCGCCGCCCGATCGTGACCCTCGCCTACACGCTGGCCCTCGGCAACGTGGCGATCGGGGCGGCCCTCGGGACGCTGATGGTCGCCGGCTGGCTGCCGGTCCTCGAGCGCTGGGCGCTGCTCCGGCCGGCGCATGCGTGGACGAACCTCGTCGGGTTCGTATCGCTGACCGTGGTCGGGACGCTGCTCCACTTCCTGCCGACGGTGCTCGGGACGCGGATCGTGCCACGACCCAGCGCGGTCGTCGCGGTGCTGGGGCTGGCGATGGGGTCGCCGGTGGTGGTCGCCGGGCTGCTGCTCGTGTCGTCGCCGGTCGTGGGCTTGGGCGCGGTGCTGACGCTGGCAGGGGCCGGCGCCCTGGCGATCGAGGCCGTGCTGGTGGCACGGGCCCGCGGGCGCTGGACGACGGACCCCGGCTGGCACCGGTTGACCGGCATCGCGCTTCTCGCCGGGGCGGCCTGGTTCGTGGTCGGGACCGGGATCGCTGCGGTCCGGCTGATCGTCGTCGGCGCCGCGCCGGACGCGTGGTCCACGGCGCACGTCGGGGCTCCGCTGGTGCTGGGCTGGGTGGTCCAGGTGCTGATCGCCTCGTGGTCGCACCTGCTGCCGGCCATCGGGCCGGGTGGACCGCTGGGGCACGCGGCGCGACGGGTGGTGCTGGGGCGCCTGGCGACCCCGCGGCTGGTCGCGCTCAACCTCGGGACCGCGCTGGCCGCGGTGGGCTGGCCGGCCGGCGTCGCGCTCCTGGTGGCCGCCGGGGCGGCGCTGGGGGCGGCGGCGATCCTGGCGAGCGTGGGGCTCGCGCTCGTCGCGCTCCGGTCGCGCGTCGAGGGGTAGGGCTTCGGCTGGGCGCTCGCCGGACGAGCAGAGACCCGCGCCGCGCGGTTCGCCCGCCGCAGTGCTCGCCGGGCGAGCAGAGACCGGCCTTGCCGAGTTCGGCGAGGCCAGGCCTGACAAGACCCCCTGTGGGATCTAGCCGAGCTGCCCCGACGCCGCCTTGAGCGCGGCCGTCGTGGCCGGCCCGGCGAGCTCTGCGAGCGTGGACTGGGCGAACGTCCCGCGCAGGGCCTCCTGGCCGCGGAAGAACACCTCGTGGACGTCGCAATGACCGTCGACGCCGCACGGGCCACCGCGAAGCACGCAGCTTCGACGCCGGCTGTCGCCCTCCACGGCCTCGATGACGTCGAGGAGGCTGATCGCCGACGCGTCCCTCGACAGCCGGTACCCGCCGGCACGGCCGGGGGCGGCCTCGACGAGGCCCGCATGCTGGAGGTCGGACAGGACCTGTGGGAGAAACCGGACCGGGATCTCCATCGCGCCCGCGATTCGGCGCGCGGACAGGAGCCCGTTCCCGGAGCCCCGGGCCAGGGCGAGCATGGCGCGCACGGCGTAGTCGCCGCGCTTGGTCAGTTCGAGACGCATCGCGCGGAGTATTGCGCACCTCGCGACTGGATGATCTGGCCGGCCAGTCCCGCCGATACTTGCACCTTGACAGTAGCACGTTATCGCTCGATACTCGATCACGCCAAGGAGCAAGTCATTCACAGGGAGCAAGCTCGGATGCCCCACCAGGCCGTCACCGGCGCGCTCGGCTTCTCCGGCCGCCACATAGCAACCCGCCTCCTCGCGCGGGGTGACGAGGTGGTGAACTTGACCAACCACCCCGACCGGCCCGACCCATTCGACGGGCGCATCCCGGCGAAGCGGCTCGCCTTCGACGACGTCGCCGCCCTGGCGGCGAGCCTGCGGGGGGTCAACACCCTGTTCAACACCTACTGGGTGCGGTTCCGGCGCCTTGGCCTCACGCATGCGGACGCGGTCCGCAACTCGCGCACCCTGTTCGAGGCCGCCCTGGAGGCCGGCGTCCGGCGGATCGTCCACGTGAGCATCGCCAACCCCGACCCGGCCTCGCCGCTCGCCTACTACCGGGGCAAGGCCCAGGTCGAGGCCGCCCTCGCGACGGTGGGCGTCAGCCACGCGGTCCTGCGGCCCGCCGTGCTGTTCGGTGACGAGCCGATCCTCGCCAACTCGATCGCCTGGCTCCTCCGGCGGTCGCCGGTGTTCGCGATCCCGGGTGACGGTCGCTATGCCATCCAGCCGATCGACGCCGCCGACCTCGCCGACCTCGCGCTGCAGGCCGCGGATCGGGACGATGACCTCGTGTGGGACGCGGTCGGCCCGGAGGTCTTCTCGTTCACCGAGCTGGTCGAGGCGATCCGCAAGGCGACCGGGAGCCGGGCACGCCTGGTCCACGTCCCGCCCCGGCTGGCGCTGCTCGCGGCATGGGGCCTCGGCCGGGTGGTCCGCGACACGCTGCTGACGACCGAGGAGCTCGAGGGGCTGATGACCAACCTGCTGGTAAGCCGCGACCTCCCGCGCGGCACCGCCCGCTTCACGGACTGGCTGGCCGCCAGCGGCGCGTGGCTGGGGCGCGACTACCTGCCGGAGGTCTCGCGTCACTTCGTGGCGCAGCCGGCCTGATCGTTCCGCCGCCGGGTCGCCG
>MGOE01000052.1:8892-9816 GCA_001797035.1 Chloroflexi bacterium RBG_16_72_14 | reverse complement strand
CGCTGGCCACCTACGCCGAGACCGCGAGGCGCCTTGGGGCACGCGACATCACGTTCGTCGGCACCGAGCCGATCCGCCGGGCCGCCGACGCCGCAGCCCTCGCGCACGAGATCGAGGCGCGGGCCGGCGTGCCGCTGCATGTCCTGGACCACCACGAGGAGGGGATACTCAACCTCCTGGGCGTGACGATGGGGCGTGCGATCCGCCACGAGCTCGTCGTCGTCGACATCGGCGGCGGCAGCTCCGAGGTGGTCGTCGCGGCACCTGGCCGGCGGACCACGACCGAAGGGCTGCGCGTCGGCTCCGCTCGCCTGACGCAGGACCATGCCCAGTCCGATCCGCCCACCCAGGCGGAGATCGAGTCGATGCGTGACGAGGCCAGCCGGATCGTTGCCGGCGCGCCGGAGGCGAGCCCAGCCGAGCTCGTCGCCGTTGGCGGCACGGCCTCCAACCTGCTGCGCGTGCTCCCCGCGACGGCCGTTGACCGCGTCCTGACGCGTCGGCGGATCGCGATCGCGCTGGCGATGCTCACCGTGGAGCCCAGCGCCGAGGCGGCGACCCGCCACATGCTGCGGCCGACGCGAGCCCGGATCCTCCCCGCCGGAGCGGTGATCGTGGACGCGATCCTGGAGCGCTATGGCGCCGATCGGGTCCGAGTGTCGGACGAGGGAATCCGCGAGGGCGCCGTGCTGGCGGCCGCGTTCGCCGGGGCCTCCTGGCGCGACCGCCTCGAGACCCTCGCGGCCGGCTGGGACCGGTAGTCGGCGTTCGCCGCCGGCTTGGGTAGCGAGGGCTGACCGGCGCCCCTGTCCGTTGCGTGCCGCCCGCCCGCGTGCCTGCTCAGCAGGCGTCCCGATGAACGGCCCATCCTCGCGCCTGCTGAACGGGCAGATCGGCGAGGATCGGGCTCGACAAACGCCGATC
>MGOE01000052.1:0-8863 GCA_001797035.1 Chloroflexi bacterium RBG_16_72_14 | reverse complement strand
AGGGTCTTCATTGCTGTGCCTGCGGGGCAGGCAGCGGGTCGGCACCGGAGCACGCAGCGGTGCCCCGAACCCTCAGAGCCCCGCGACGAGCCGCCCGAGCGCTCGCCGGAACGCGAGGCTGGACACGCCGCGCCACGGCCCGCCCACCGTGCGGCGCAGCCGGGCGAGCTCCCGCTCCCGGTCCACCAGGTACCGTCCGATCGCCGCGCTCTCCAACTCCGTCAGCTCCCCCGCGTGCTCGACCAGGAACTGGCGCGCCAGCCCCGCCGCGACGTCGGCATCGTGGAGCCAGCCGAGGTGGTCCTGGAGCGCGACGACCTTCTCGATCACGGGCCCGGCGTCGCGGCCCAGCGCCTCGCGAACGAACTCCAGCGTGTAGCGCAGCCACTTCGCCGAGATCCGCAGGTCGTGGAGGGTGGTCACGTCGGCCCAGCGCAGGACGGGCTCGTAGGCGCGGACGCTCTCGTAGGCCGCCCAGATCCGCGATGGCATCGTGTCCCGGACCCGGTGCGGCTGGGTCGGGCCCACCGGCAGGACGCCCTGGCCCTCGGCCTGGACGAACAGCAGGTAGCCCTCCACCCAGCGCCGGTGGCCGTTGGAGTCCAGCTCGCGGATGAGGATCGCCCGTGCGGTCTCGCGTCGCGCGCGCCAGCTCTCGATCAGGGGGTCGAAGGCCGCCGCCTCCGCGGCGGCCTGCATGTCGCGATAGGCCTCCCCGGCCTCGATGAGCACGTCCAGGTCCCGCACCGCGCCGAGGTCCCCCGCGACCGCGCGCAGGCGCCGGCGGTGCTTGGCCGTCCGCTTGGGGTCGAAGGCCTCGCCGAACACGCGCCACGCGGCTCGCTGCCGGCGCGTGGCCACCCGCATCGCGTGCAGCTCCTCGCTGTCCTTGCCCGCCCGCGTGCCGGCCTCGCGGGTGATCATCCGCGCGAGGTGGAAGCGCAGGACCTTGCGTCCCGCCTCGGCCAGGTGGTCGTCGCCCAGGACGCCCGGCGACTTCGGAACGATGATCCGGGGAGCCTCGGGCTCCGGCTCGGCCACGGTCTCGACGGAAGCCTCGGGTACCGCCGAGATGACCCCCGGGCCCACCGCCACGGGCTCGCGGGCGGCGCCCGCTTCGGCGCCGTCGCCCACCTCGGCACCCGCCTCGGTCCCGCGTCCCACCTCGACCCCCGCCTCGGCGCCGTCGCCCTCGCCCGCCTGCGCCCGGCGCACGGCCTCGAGCGCCCGCTCCAGCTTCGAGGTCTCCGCCGGGACCAGCTCCTCGATCTCGGACAGCAGGTCGGCCAGCGGCTCCAGCGCCGCCTCGGAGCCCTCGCGCAGCTCCACCTCAAGCTCCGCGAACCGCTCCAGGACGCGTCCCCCGGCCACGACCTCCACGTCATCCACGGACAGCTCGGCCACGGTCCCGTCGTGCTCATAGTCGCGCTTGCGCCGCGACTGCCGAACGGTCACGAGGTCCTCGAGGGCCGTCTCGCCGACCAGCTCTACGACCCGGTCGCGGGCGGCGGACGCCGCCCAGTCCGCAGGCGCCACGGCCGCGTCCGCCGGCCCCTCGAGCTCCTCGCGCCGGTGGACCGCGCCCCCGTCCTCGATCCCGCGCAGCCCCTTGAGCGTGATCACCGTCCCCTCGCCCGAGGACCGCAGCCGCCCCGCGTACCCCGCCGCCGCCAGCCGCCCGTCGGGCGTGTCCAGGTAGCTGTCCTCGTGGAGCACCGTGGTCACCGGCCCGCGCGCGGTGAAGCCGGCCAGGTCGTCCGCCGCCAGCAGCCGCTCGCCCGCGCCGGCGTCGGTCATCCGGAACTTGAGCTCGACCTCGATCGGCCGGACCTCGGGTTCCACCTCGGCCTCCGGCTCCACCTCGGTCTCCGGCTCCACCTCGCTCGGCGACCCGGCCGTCCCCTCCGCCACGTCCGTCATGCGCGCGGGTCCATCGACCCGTGGCCCGCGTGGGGCCGGCGCGGCACGTCGGCGAGCGCGGCCGCGACGACGGCGTCCTCCTTGAGCGTGGCGAACGTGTCGAGCACGCCCTCGGACGACTGGATGATCTCGGTGCGGTCCCAGCGCCCGTCCGCGCGCAGCTGCCACGACCGCCGGTCGTCGGCCAGCATGACCTCGACGATCCGGGCCAGCCGCGCCTGCGCCTCGTGGTCCTCGACCGGCGTCACGACCTCGACCCGGCGGTCCAGGTTCCGCTCCATGAGGTCCGCCGACCCGATGAGCCAGTCGGCCCGGCCACCGTTGGCGAACATCCAGATCCGGGAGTGCTCCAGGAACTCGCCGATGATGCTCCGGACCCGGATCGTCTCGGACACGCCGGGCAGCCCCGGCAGCAGGCAGCACGCGCCGCGGACGATGCAGTCGATCTCCACGCCCGCCCGCGAGGCCTCGTACAGCGCCTCGACGACCTGCGTGTCCACGAGCGAGTTGACCTTGAGCACGATCCGTGCGGGCTGGCCGGCCCGCGCGTTGGCGGTCTCGCGCTCGACCAGCTCCAGGAACCGGGCGCGGAGCGTCATCGGCGCCACCAGCAGGCGGCGGAACACGCTCTGGCGCGACAGACCGGTGAGGACGTTGAACAGGTCGGTGACGTCCGCGCCCAGCTCCTCGCGGACCGAGAGGATGCCGAGGTCCACGTACAGCCGCGCGGTCTTGGAGTTGTAGTTGCCGGTGCCGATGTGGACGTAGCGGCGCAGGCCACTGCCCTCGCGCCGGACGACCAGCAGCACCTTGGAGTGGGTCTTGAGCCCGACCAGCCCGTACACCACGTGGGCGCCCGCCTGCTCCAGCTTGCGGGCCCAGACGATGTTCGCCTCCTCATCGAAGCGGGCCTTGATCTCGACCAGCACGACGACCTGCTTGCCGCGTTCGGCGGCCCGGATCAGGGCCCGGATGATCGGCGAGTCGCCGGACGTCCGGTACAGGGTCTGCTTGATCGTCAGGACCTCGGGGTCGTCGGCCGCCTGCGACACGAACCGCTCCACCGATGCCGTGAACGACTCGTACGGGTGGTGGAGCAGCAGGTCGCCGGCCCGCATCACGGCGAACACGTCCACCGGCTCGTCCTCGTCGGGCGGCAGCAGGCGCTGCGGGACGACCGGCACGTGGACCGCCGCCTTGAGGTCCGGCCGGTCGAGGTCCACCAGCTGCCACAGGGCCGTGAGGTCCATCATCCCGGCGACCTCGTAGGCGTCGTCATCGCGGACGCCCACGCCCTTGATCAGGATCCGGCGCGTGACCTCGGGCATCGAGCGCTCGACCTCGAGCCGCACGGCCTCCCCGAACCGCCGGCGCCGGACCTCCTCCTCCATCGCGAGCAGGAGGTCGTCGGCCTCGTCCTCCTCGATCGCAATGTCCGCGTCGCGGGTCACCCGGAACAGGTGCGTGTCGAGGATCTCCATGCCCCGGAACAGCTCGTCGAGGTTCGCCTCGATCACCTGGTCCAGGAGCACGAACTTGTCCCGCTCGACCCCGAACAGGCGGGGCAGGATCGGCGGGATCTTGACCCGCGCGAAGCGCGTTTCGCCGGTCTCCGGGTCCCTGAGGCCCACGGCGATCGAGAGCGACAGCGTGCTGATGTACGGGAACGGGTGCCCGGGATCCACGGCGAGGGGCGTGAGCACCGGGAAGATCTCGTCGTGGAACCGGCGCCGGAGCGTCTCGTGGTGCTCGGGGACCTCGGCGTAGTCCACGATCTCCACGCCCTCGGCGGCCAGCCGCTCGCGGATGTCGGCCCATGCGGCTGAGTGGTCCGCGACCAGCTCGTTGACGCGGGCACGGATCTCGTCCAGCTGGCGGGCGGGCGTCATCCCGTCCGATGACACGTGCTGCGCGCCGGACTGCCGCTGGCGCCGGAGTCCGGACACGCGGACCTGGAAGAACTCGTCGAGGTTGGACGCGAAGATGGCGAGGAACTTCACCCGCTCGAGGAGGGGATTGCGGGCATCGCGGGCCTCGTGGAGGACGCGGGCGTTGAACTCGATCCAGGACAGCTCGCGGTTGAGGACCGGGCCTCGCTGGTCCCGCGCGGCCCGTCGGCGGCCGCGGCTGGCGGCTCGCGGTCCGGGTGCGGGTCGAACGGCGGTCATGGTCCTCACGCGGTGTGCCGCGGCCTCGGCGCGCGGTCTCGCCCGGCAGGTGCGGCACCGGGACGCGGTGGCGTGACGTCCGCCACGTCACCCGAACCCTTCGGGTCGCCGAGGATAGCACGCGAACATGCCACGCTCCCTCGGCTATCCCTCCGGGACGTACCGCCGCTCGCCGGTGGCGGGATCCACGTAGACGCGCATCGGGACGCGGGTCGTGGGGTCCACGAAGCGCTCCTCGGTGGGGCGGAAGCGGGGCTCCGGCGGCGCCTGCTCGCCGCCGCCGGGACCGTGGGCGTCGCCGGTGGCCTCTGCCGCGAGCGAGCGGTAGCGGAGGCGCTCGAGGAACGCCGCTGCGACCAGCACCACGCCCGGCACGAACAGGGACAGGGCGGCGAACAGGTCACCGCCGCCGCCCGTGGCGGCGGCCAGGCCGATCCCGCCCACCATGAGCAGGACGCCCAGCCCGCCGATCAGCCCCCGGGCGATCGTCACCCCGACCCCGCTACTCATGCGGCTGGGCAGCCCCCGCGTCCGGCTCGACGACGACGGCCGTGCCGTAGGCCACGATCTCGGACATCGTGCCGGCCAGCTCTGACGAGTCAAAGCGCATCGAGATCACGGCATTGCCGCCCACCAGGGTCGCGTTCTGGACCATCCGGTCGATGGCCTGACGGCGGGTGTCCTCGAGCAGGCTCGTGTACTCGTGGATCTCGCCGCCCGCGATCGAGCGCAGGCCGGCCATCAGGTTGCCGCCCAGGCCCCGGCTGCGGACGACGAGGCCGAACACCTGGCCCTTGGTCTCAATGACCCGGTGCCCGGCGACGTACGGGGTGGTGGCAATGATCATCGAAGCCCTCCGTGTTCTGCCTCGTGCGCGTGGCGCTCGCGGGCGCACACGAGGCACGGGCAATGGTCGCGCAACAGCCTGAACGTGTGGTAACCGGTCGCGTGCCCGTCACCCCAGGTGGCCTGGATCGCGTAGCTGCCCACGAGCGCGACGTCGACAAGCCGCGTCTGCTCCGCGCTCAGCTTGGGGTTGGTGTCCAGCCAGCCGGGTTGACCGGCCTCCCCGCGGCAGTACGCGCAGGGGCACAACCAGCGAAGCGTGACGGTGTCGTAGATGGTCTCGTGGCCGTCGGCCCACTCCAGGCGAAGGGTGCCGGCGCCACGGTCCGCGTCGATCCGGACTGGCGTGATTCGGCTGGTGTCCTGCACCCGTCGATCGTACTCCGGCGCCGCGCTCGGGGGCCTCGCGCCTGCGGCTCGACGTCGTGTTCGCTGCCCGACGCCCCGTCGCCCAGTCCGGCCGGTCGTATGCGTACCAGGCGTACCAGGCGCCGGTCCGGGCGCGCGGCCCCGGCGTCGAGGGTCGGGCGGCCCGCCAGCGGTCCCGCGCATGCGCACCACGCATGAGCGTGAGCTCAAGGGCCCGGGAATGACGATTCAGCGCCGGGGCCGTGCGGAACTCCGTCCGGCTACGCCTGGTACGCCTGGAGCGATCGTCGACCGAGGGATGAGGCATGCGGCGGTCGCCAGTCGAGGGGGACTGGCGGGAGCGAGCCACCCGGACCATCATCGATGGGGGAGGGAGGACCTTCCCCGAATGGCCGATCCGGGCCGGGCCGCTATGCTCGCCTGCGGATGAGCACGCACATCGCCACGCGCGGGCACGCATGACCCTCGTCGTCGATCACCTGTACAAGCGGTTCGGGACCGTCGCCGCCCTCGACGACCTCGCGTTCGAGGTCCCACCCGGGCAGGTATTCGGCTTCCTAGGCGCCAACGGTGCCGGCAAGACGACCACGATGCGGATCGCGCTGGGGGTCCTCGATGCAGACGCCGGTCGGGTGACCTGGCGGGGAACCGAGAGCCACCGCCTGCCGCGGGCGACCTGGGGCTACCTGCCCGAGGAACGCGGCCTGTACCCCCGGATGCGGGTCATCGAGCAGCTGGTGTTCTTCGGCGGCCTCCATGGGGTGCCCGCGGACCGCGCGCGCCGCGAGGCGATGTCCTGGCTGCGCCGCTTTCGCGCCGAGGACCTCGCGATCCGCAAGGCGGAGCAGCTGTCCAAGGGCAACCAGCAGAAGGTCCAGTTCATCGCCGCCGTCCTCCACGACCCGCCGGTGCTGCTCCTCGACGAGCCGTTCACGGGCCTCGACCCGGTCAACGTGATGCTCCTGCGCGAGGCGTTCCTCGAGCTTCGTGACCGCGGCCGGACCGTCGTGTTCTCCACCCACCAGATGGAGGTGGCCGAGGCCCTGTGCGAGTCCGTGGCAATCGTCGACCGGGGACGGATGGTGGTCGGCGGCCGGCTGCGCGACGTGAAGCGGTCCACCGGCCGCCGGATGGTGCGGATCTCGGTCGCGGACGATCACCGGCTGACGTGGCTGGCGGCCGTGCCGGGGACGCGGATCATCCAGGCGGGCATGGACCGATCGTCCGTGGAGCTCGACCCGGGCGTGGAGCCCGAGGCGGTGCTCGCGGCGGCCGTGGCCGCGGGCGCGCGGGTGCTCCACTTCGAGGTCGCGGACCCCAGTCTCGAGCAGGTGTTCATCGATCACGTGGGCCACCCGGTCGAGGAGGTCGGGCACCTCGCGCCGGCGGAGGCCGAAGAGGCCGAAGGTGGGACGGCGGCCGAGGGCGGGACGGCGACCGAGGGCGGGGCTGCCGGCGACGGCGCGGCCGCGGTGGACGCGGCATGAACGCCGGCCTCGTGCCCACCGGGCGCGAGCCCGTCGGCCGTGTGGACGGTGACGGTGGACTCGGCAACATCGCCCTGGTCGCGAAGCGCGAGTATGCCGAGCGCGTCCGGTCGCGGGCGTTCGTGTTCTCGACGCTGCTGCTGGCCGGCCTCGCGGTCGTCATCGCGCTGATCCCGCTGGCGGTCCGGTTCGTGGACCAGGTCACCGTCACGCGGATCGGGGTCGTGGCGCCGGACGACAAGCTCGGCGAGCGGGCGATCGCCGTGATGGACGGATTCCTCAACGCGCAGCTCGAGAGCGGCGCCCCGGCCACGAAGCGCTTCGTGTTCGAGGCGCGCCCCGACGTGGGCACGGCCTCCACCGAGGTCCGGGAGGGCGGGCTGGCGGGTGCCGTGCTCATCGATCGCAAGGCGGACGGCGGCCTCGACTTCCAGGTCCTCAGCGTCGGCGCCCTGTCGCAGGATCGCGCGCAGCTGCTCCAGATCGGGGCCTTCGCGGTGGGGATCCTCGACTGGACGGCCACGCAGCCACCGACCGATCGGCCGTTCGTGCCGCCGGCGTTCGCGGTCGTGGACGCGGGTGCGGTGGACAGCGGCACGGGCGCCGTGGGCGGCGCCACCATCGACACCGCGGAGTATGCGAGCCGGCGGATCGTGGGCATCGTGTTCGTCGTGCTCTCGTTCCTGACGCTCGTGTTCTACGGGCTGTGGGTCGCGGCGGGCGTCGTCGCGGAGAAGGCGACCCGGGTCATGGAGCTGCTGATCTCGGCCGCCACCGCGGAGCAGCTGGTGGTTGGCAAGATCCTGGGCATCGGGCTTGCCGGGCTCACGCAGGTATCGCTGGTGCTCGCCCCCGCGCTGCTGTCGCTGCTCCTGTCGGGGGAGATCGGCGACGCGCTGCTGGGCGAGGACCCGGCCGCCGGCACGTCCCTGGCCGGGCTGTCGCCGGGCCTGGTGGCCGCGTTCCTCGTCTACTTCGTGCTGGGCTTCTCGCTGTACGCGGCGCTGTACGCGGGGGCCGGCTCGCTGCTCAGCCGGGCGGAGGACCTCCAGATCGTGGCGCTGCCGCTGTCGATCCCGGCGATCGCCGGCTACCTGCCGGCGGTGCTCGCGCTGAGCGGCGGCTCGTCGTCGTTCATCCGGATCGCGTCGTACGTTCCGATCTGGAGCCCGTTCGTGATGCTCTCGCGGCTGTCGATCGGGCGCGTGGAGGCGTGGGAGCTCGCGCTCTCGATCGGGCTGCTGCTGGTGACGGTGCCACTGGTGACGTGGCTGGCGATCCGCGTCTACCGGGCCGGCGTGCTGCTCTACGGCCAGCCGCCGACGCTTGGCACGTTCGTCCGCGCGATCCGCGGGTAGGGCGCCAGGCGGCGGGACCGCGGCCGCTCCAAACGGTCCGCCGGGCGTGCCTGCCGGACAGAACATCCGTGTCCAGGGCGTGCCGTCTCGACCCTCCGGTGCGTGACATGTCCACGAGGCACGGCTCCACGCCCCAAGCGACTCGGAGGGCGGCACGCCGTCGCGTTCGAGCCCGCGTCGGTGTCTGGTGGGCAAGGCGTGGCGCGGAACCGACAGCCACCGAGCCGAGCGTCCCGCGGTCGCAGACCGGCGGCTACCCGCCGGCCGGCGGCTCCTCGTCGAAAGGGAGGCGGCGGAACAGGGCGAGGACCGGCGCCGTGCCCGCGGCGGGCGTCGCCTCATCGGCCGCCAGAGTCTCCGCCGCGGCCTCCTCGCCCGCCGGCCCCGCCGCGATGGACCGCCACAGGCGGCTCCGCACCCCGGGCAGGTACGGGCTGGTCCGCCGGCGAGCAAGCACCCCGGCGATCCCCTGCACGGACACCGCAGCATGCAGCGCGCGACCCTCGCCCGCGATCGCCGGCACCATCACGACCTCGTCGCCCGGCCGCAGCACCCGCCGCAGCTGGTCGCGGCGCTTCTCGAGCGGCAGGTTGAGCAGCCATCGGCCGTCGAGGTGGAGCAGGTCGAACACGAGGTACGCGACGGGCCGCCCGGGCCGGCCGTTGAGCCGCTCGCGGAGCGCGTCGTCGTCGGCGCGGCCGCGCGCGTCAACCAC
>MGOE01000051.1:30924-42926 GCA_001797035.1 Chloroflexi bacterium RBG_16_72_14 | reverse complement strand
GTTGATGCCCGTCTGCGTGTCGGATGCGTTGTTGCCGGCATTGTCGGTGCAGGTACCGGTTGCTGACTGGTTGGCGCCCTCGGTCGAGACCATCTGGCTGACAGTGGCAGCGACGACGCCGGAGCCCGAGTCCGAGCAGCTCCAGTTCACGATCACGTCACCGCTGTTCCATCCGTTGCCGTTGGCGGCAGTCCGGGAGACGAAGGTGATCGTGGGTGCTGTCGTGTCGACGATGCTGTAGGTCACGGATGCGCTCGCAGTCAGGCCGCCGCCGTCCGTATAGGAGCACGAGGCGGTCTGCGCGCCGAGCTCATAGGCAGCGAGTGGTCCGCTGATAGCGCTGAGGGTTGCCGCGAAGGACGAGTTGCCGTCCTCGGCGTCGGTGACCTGGCAGGTCGCCGCAGGCACGGAGCCGATCTCGTATGAGGCCCCACCCGTCACACCAGTGATCGAGACCTGGGGAGCGGTATTGGCAGGGGGCGCGACGTTTACGGTGAACGTAGCGGGCGCGAGGTCAAACGTGCCGGCCGTGCTATTGGAGGTCTGCGAGAGGCTGATCGTTGCCGATCCCTGACTGACGGGAGTGACGGTCAGCGTCGGAGTGTCACCACACGAGCCGAATGTGATCGAGGCGGGGCTCACAGTTGCGACGCTCGTGTTGCTCGAGCTGACGGACACTACGAGTGTCGTCGAGCCGGTCAGGTTGCAGCCGTTCTTCCCGTCCCCGTTTTGGGGAACAACATACAGGCCCGCAGTCCCGTTTACACCGCCCACGTTGAGGGGCATCACCTCGGGGGCTGCGTCCACCGAGGCATCAAGATTGTTGCTGATGTCGTCTGCCCACACGACCGATGTGGTGAGGAGCAGCGCCACGGCGGATAGCGCCATGGCTCGCGAGAGGACTCTCGGCTTCATGGATTGCTCCCGGATGATGAGTGCATGCTGCACGCCATTCGACGCGCGCCCCGACAAGGGAGCCGAATGGTACGGATGTCCCGGCCGGAGCGGGACCATCTATTGACGATACGGGTGCACCCACGCACCGGGATCAGACGGAATACGAATGGTCCGCGGACGACTGGGGACGTGGAGTGCGGTAAGTCCGCCCAGGTGGCATGGCGAACGGGTGGGCGCTCGTAGCCTGCCCGGTATCCAGGCGAACGAGGATCAGCGGGCCGAGCCGCCCGGGACCGCCGTCAGCGATGCTTCGCCGGGACCTTGGCGGCGACGGGGACGAGCTGGATCACCGCGGTGGCCACCGGGGCGCCATCCACGGTCGCGACGAGTCGCCAGCAGCCGCCGGCGAGCTCGTCGGTCCTCAGGTTCAGGTGCCAGGCGCCCTCCGACCGATCGAACACACCCCCGTCACGGGTTTCGAGCACGGCGGCGTCGGCCGCGCAGGTCGCAAGCCGCTGGAGGGCAAGCACCGGCGCCTGCCCGTCGCCGGTCCCCGACAGCTTGAGCGGGATGGTCCGCCCGAGCTGGCCGACCAGCGCGGGCATCGCGTCGCCGTCGAGCGGGCTCCCCCACGTGGCCCCAGCCGGCTGCAGGCGCACGGTCACGGCAAAGGTGGCGCTCGCCGCGTTGCCGGAGGCGTCCGTGGCCGTGCAGGTCACGGTCGTGGTGCCCAGGTCGAACGTGGATCCGCTGGCCGGGTCACAGGCGACCAACGGGTTCGGATCGGTGTCGTCGGTCGCCGTCGGGTCCGTCCACGTCACGACCGCCGACGTGCCCGATGTGAACACGGTGAGGTCGCCGGGCGTGCCGGACAGGGTCGGCGCGCTCGTGTCCCTGGGCGCCGGCTCGACGACGTCCATGACGGCGCTGAACATGATCGTGTTGCTGACCCCGGTCGCCGGGTCTGCACCGAACAGGAACAGGAACTCGTAATCCGCACCGACGACGGTGGGTGCCGTCAGCACGACGTGCGCAGGTGTGGCGCCCACGACCGTCGGTGCGCCCGTCCCGGGGCAGCTCGTTCCGGGGGCCGGCCAGGTCCCGGGCACGGTGATCACGCCATCGGTCACGGTCGCCGAGCCATCCTCGGGCCATGTCTGGTCGAACGCCCAGACGGTGATCGTGCTGCCGGCCACGACGTGCGACGAGTTCTGACAGGTCAGGCGGAAGGCAACGTCCACGGGCAGCACGGCGCCCGGCGCCACGCCGCCGAGGTCGATGGACGCCTGGTCGCCGGCCACGGCGTCACCGTCCGCGACGACCGTATCGGCCAGCGCGATGCCGGACAGCGCGAGGGTCAGCACCAGGCCGAGCACGGCGGCTCGGCGAACCAGGACGGACGACATGGCCAGCTCCCCTGCGCGCCCACGCGGACGCTCGTGGACGACTCGTGCCGGAAGCGTCCCGCGGTTGGCCTCGCCGCGGTATGGGCCCCTCGTCCCGTTCGTTGCGCGCCCGCGCCCCTCTTCGGTACCGGTGCGGGCGGTCAACCCGACGGCGCGGATCCATGCGGTGAGGTCGGCAGCGAGATCCTCGGCGAGACCTCCACCACGCCGCCCGGGTCGACTCGCTCGGGGACGACCTCGCGGCGCGGGCATGCCCCCCGTGGGCCACGCCCAGGCCCAGAACGGCGATCGCCGCCGCGGCTGCGGCGGCGATCGAGGTGAGCGCCCGGTGAAGCCGGGGCGCGATCAACGACTCACGGAGCCTGAACCGGGCAGTTGCTGCCGGAACCCGGGTTCGGGTCGGTGCACACGATCCGGCCCTGGATCGACGGGCCGAGCGGGCTGTTGGCCGCCACGTAGTCGGCCAGGACCTGGTCCATGATGTCCTGCGTGGTCATGCGGCTGACGAAGTTCGGGTAGCCATCGCCGCCGCTGGCCATGAAGTCGTTCTCGGCGATCTGGTACGTCGCCGCCGCCGTCAGGTTGACGGGCGCGCCGGTGCACGACCCGTCGGCCCCCTGGACGACGGCCCCGGTCACCCGGCTCCCGACGGCGGCTTCGATGTCGTACGTGAAGCACAGCCCGGACACCTGCGGGAAGCGTCCGTTGGCGCCGGGCATCGACGACACGCCGTTCTCGAGCATCGTCTTGAGCTCGGCGCCGTTGACGTCGAGGGTCACCACGACGTTGCCGAAGGGCAGGACGCCCAGGACCTGGCCGCGGGTGATCAGGTACGGCGGCGGCGTGTAGGGCGGGCAGAAGTCGCTCGGGTTGTCCGGGGACGGACACGTGAGGTCCGCGCGGAGCCCGCCCGAGTTGGTGATCGCGAAGTCGACGCCGATCGAGGCGTACTTGGCCCGCATCGCGTCGGTCGTCACGTTGCCGACCAGCGACTCGCACAGTCGCCCGTCGCTCCGGCCGCACGAGTCGGCGCGTGGGATGAACACGTTCGAGCTGCCGATCACGGTGCCGAGGATCGGCGTCAGGGCGGCGTTCAGCTCGTTGATCCGCGACTGGATCGTCGGGTCCGGCGTCACGCCGATGGCCCACGGCCTGTGCCAGTCCGCGGTCTTGTAGAGGACCGTCTTGGTCGCCGGGTCGATGACCAGGCGGGTCCGTACGAACCGGATCCCCTTGCTCAGGTTCTCGGCGATGAGCACCCCGTTGGGTCGGACGTCGATCGTCTGGAAGTTGGTATGGTCCCCCAGCGCCACGTCGACGCCCAGGAGGTCGTCGGCGAGATCCGGGAGCGGCCCGGTGGGATCGTTGAACGAGCCCGCCGTCGCCCCTTCATGACCGATCGCCACGACCGCGGCGACCTTGCTCTTGGCGCGCAGCCTGGCGGCCTCGGCGTTGATCGCCGGGGCGGCGTCGGTCACCTCGAACGGGTCGAGGTTGCCCGGGAAGATGAGGGTCTCGAGGTCGCTGTTCGAGAAGCCGACGATCCCGAGCTTGAAGCCATCGAACGCGAACACGCCCGAGGGGCGCCACTCGGCCGGCGTCCTGCCGGTCGCCGGATCGACGATGTTGGCGGAGAAGAACGGGTAGTCGGCCAGCGGCACGATGGTGTTCCGGAAGTACGCCTGGCCGGCATCGAAGTTGTGGTTGCCGACGCCGTCCGAGGTGAAGCCCATGAGGTTCATCAGCTCGATCGTCGGCGTGTCGCCAAAGAAGTTGGAGATCGGCGGCGTGGCTCCGATCGAGTCCCCGCCGGCGACCGTCAGGACGCCGTTCGGCGCCTCGGCGGACGAGCGATACCAGTCGAACCACGGCTTGAGGAACGCCGATCCGCCGATGGCGAAGGTCGGGTTGCTGGCGCCGCCTCCGCTCAGCGTGTCCGCCGCCTCTGACAGCGGCACCAGCTGACCGTGGTAGTCGCTGATCTGGAGGATCGTGGCGAGCTTGACGGAAGGACCGGTGGTGATCTCGGTCAGGATGCGGCCGCGTGCGCTCTGGGGGCCGGGGAAGCCCATCAGGTAGGCGAGCGTGGGCGCCACGTCGATGGCGCGCACGCCGGCGACGTCGTCGCGGTGCCGGATGCCCGGTCCAGCGGCCAGGAACGTGCCGTGCATGTTGACCGACGCGTCGAGGTCGACGAGGTCCGGCATGTAGCCATGCTGACCGAAGAACTGGCTGAACGACACGAGCTGGCCGGGCGTCGCGGCGTCGCTCTGGTACGGCGGGCGGAAGACCACGACCACGTCGCCGCTCCTGTTCGGATGCAGCGAGTCGGAGCCGTCCACGTCGCGCAGCTGCTCCTTGAGCAGGACGCGGTCGACGACCTGCTGCTGCCCGGGCAGGTTCGGGTCGTCGAGGCTCGTGAAGTAGCTGACGAGGTTCTGGCGGACCGACTCGTAGTCGGCGGCCGCCACTTGTGGCGCATTCGACCCGCCCGGGTCCCGCCCGGCGAGGTCGATGTACAGCTGGACGGTGCCGCCGGCGTGGCACTCCTTGACCAGGGTCGCGGCGACGGCGCGGCAGTTGCCCTGCTCGGGCCCGTATCCGAGGTCGGCCAACGCCTTGCTCGAGTTGACCGCGTACCACTGGGGCGCGAAGCCGTGGTCCGACGCGGCGAACACGGCCGTGTCGTCGAGGCCGCCCATCAGCCCCAGGCCGAGCCCAAGCGTCTCGTCGGCCTCTTCGTAGGCGGAGCGGAGATAGCCCTCGCGGATGGCGAGCCGCCCGTCGGCGACGTCGTCGTTGGTCGCGTCGTCGTAGTAGGGATTGGGGTTGCCGTCCATGTCCATGGGCACCGTGAGGGCCAGGAACTGGTGCTGGAACTCGTCGGTGACCGGGCTGCCCAGGAACAGGAGGTCCGTATCCGGCTGGACTGTCGTGAGGATGTACTCGAGGGCCGCCCAGTGGAAGTCGGCCCACATGAGGCCCTGCTCGACGTAGGTGTCCTCGTCGACGATGCCGGCCTCGAGCGGCGCAAAGTCCGCTGCCGTGCTCGTCGGGAACCGGTCGACGAGGGTGCTCTCGAAGTTCGGGTCGCAGGCGCACGAGGCGATCGCTCGCGCAACGGACGTGAAGTAGAGCTTGAACGAAGACACCGCCCCGGCCGACCCGGCGAGGTCGATGAGCTTGACGTAGAAGCCCGCCGTCTGCCCCGCCCGGGAACCGATGAGGCCGTCGGCCCCTTCGAGCCGGATGTCGAACCAGTCACCGACGCCCACGTTCGCGGCGGCTTGCGCGCCGTCCTTGCCGACGCCCGTGCGGGTGAGCAGCACCCTGTCGTAGGCGGATGTCCCGTCCGCGACGCTGTCGTAGAGGTACAGGTCGTAGACGCGCGTCGGGTTCTGCGCGGCGAACGTGGTCGCCACGGTGAGCGTGGTCTGGAGCGGCGGGCTGGCCGTGTCGTCGCCGGTGGGGACACCGGTCCAGCCAGCGGCCGGAGCGAAGGCCGCGACCTGGTAGGAGAGACCGAAGGCCGCGGCGCCCGCCTGCTCGGTCGCGTTGAGCGGCGACGCCAGCACGCCGCGGGTCGAGAAGAAGTTGCGGAAGTCGATGACCGGACCGCTGAGGTTGTGCGTCCTGGAGCCGACCCACTCGACCGACGCCACCTTGAGGCCGGCCCGCTCCGCTGCCTGCTGGAGTGTGTCCGCCTGGAGGATCGATGTGCCGAGGCCGGTGCGGTTGTTGAAGTTGCCCTCGCCCGTGCGGTGGAACGTGTTGTTGGTCGAGCCGTGCTCGCCTGGCCAGGTGCCCGTCGCGAGTGTGTACCAGCCGACCCCGGTGTTGGGCGGGAAGGCCTGCACCAGGCCGTTGTCACCGGCAACGCCGGTCGCAAGCAGCTCGGCGTAGGTGGGCATCGCGCCCTCGGCGACGAACCGCTCCATGAGGTCGGGGCGCATGCCGTCGGCGGCGTACATGATCGCCCTGTCGGCGGTCGGCTTGCCGGACGACGACGGCGCGGCGGCGGCGGGTGGCACCAGCATCGCCAGCAGCGCGACCGCGCTGGCCAACGCCAGCGCGCGTGAACGGGAACGCTTCACCGGTTCTCCTCCCAGGCGTGGGGACGAACGCACGGGCGCTGGGGAGCGGTTCGTGCGGCTCTCCATCCGCGGACCTCACCGGACCCCACCGCGACGGTGTGGCCCGAACCATACCCCGCCGTTGTCGATGTGTTAACGGTCTGTTCCCGTGAAGACACGCATCTGGTGACTGGACGCACCGCGAGCTGACGCCCCGGGCGGAGCGATCGAGGTGCGGGACCGCGACGCAGCGAGCCCGCCGGCGTTGCCGGCGGGCTCGGGAGGTGGCCTGGACTGGACGAACCGCGGGGCGTGCCCCGCCGGGTTCAGCGAAGACTCTCGATGACCCAGCGCGCGTCGGCGATCAGCACCGCCGCAGCCGCCTGGGTGATGGACTTCCCGGTCTGGGCCTTCACCTCGTTGATGAACGCCTTGAGGGTGCTGATCGCCAGGCTCTCCTGGCCGGCGTTGGCGTACTTCTGGGCCGCGCTGAGCTTGGCCATGAGGCTCGTCCGGGTGCCCGCCTTGGAGATCATGCCCGCCGCGTAGAACTCGTTGACGAGCGTCTTGAGGCTCGCGACGGTCGCCTTGACGGTGAACGTGACGCTCGCGGCGGATGTGTTCCAGGCGCGATCGACGGCGTTCACGGTCAGCGTGTGGCTGCCCAGGGCCAGGGTGAGCAGGTCGATGACCTGCCCGTCAACGACGGGAACCCCGTCGAGGTCGGCCACCACGCTCCGCACGCCGGCGACGTCGTCGGTGACGGTGAAATCGATGGTCAGCGACGCGGGGTGGAGGTAGGCCGTCGCCGTGGGCGATGCGATCGTGATGACCGGTGCCGTGGTGTCGGTGATGTACTGCAGCCGACCCTCGATCGCCGGTGAGACGGTGCCCATCGCCGTGACGTACTCGATCACGGCGTCCCGCACGTAGTACTGCGTGTCGGCGGCGATCTGGTCGAGCGGCCACAGGCTCTTGCCGCCCTCGCTGAAGTTGCAGGCGCCGGCCGCAAGGTAGTTCACGGTCGAGACGCGGTAGTAGGTCGACGCGTCGGAGAAGTCGACTTCGACGCCGTTGACCTCGAGGGCCACGACGTACGACCTGGTCGGGTCATATGGCCCCGCGCTGACGTCGTTGTAGGTGATCTGACCGAGCCCGTCGGTGTCGAGCATGCAGGTCGTGTAGTAGGAGTACCCGCCGTAGCCCGCCACGTACTTGTAGTAGTAGTAGTTGCGATAGGCCCGCTCGAGGACCGCCTTGAGCTGCGGGCCGTTCATGTTGAGGACGACCAGCGAGTTCTCGTACGGCATGGCCGCGAACATGTCGCTGACCTTGAGCGAGTACGGGGCCCCCGGCGTCGCGGTCTCCGCGATCAGGCGATTGGTCATCGCGCCGGACAGGTGAACGTCAACCGCGATGCCCACGTCCTCGAGCTTCCAGACCGAGGCGTCGGCCTGGAGGTTGGCGCCATTCGTCTCCTGCGTGAACGCCTGCATCGTGTCGATCGGGACCGTCGTCTGGCCGATGACGGTGTTGTTGTAGACGTTGATCAGGGCCTGGTACGGCTGGACGATGCCCACGATCGCGGGGTCCTCGACCGTCGCGATCGCCACCGGGACGTAGCGCCCGGCGCTGGACACGACCTTGTAGCCGCCGCTGCCGTCTGGCAGGAGGCCGAGCGAAACCTCGCCCAGGTTCGTGTTGTAGCGGTACATCTGCGTGACGAGGACCGGGTCGCTGGTCGGACCGGCGACGTACGTCGGCAAGAACTTGTAGTCGCCGAAGCCGCTGGCCGGGTTCGTGTGGCTGTGGCCGCCGATGACGGCGTCCACGTCCGGGACCTGCGACGCGAAGTACGTGTCGACGTTGTTGTCGACCTCGACGCTCTTGGGATCCGTGGTGAACCCGATGTGCGTGAGCGCGACGACGACGTCGTTGGACGCCTGGAGCGTCGACGCGTGGTCCTTGCCGGCTTGGATCGGGTCGGTGAAGGTCAGGCCCGGGATGTTGCTGGGTAGCTCGTAGCTCGGCACGCGGTGGTTGCCGATGCCGAGGATGGCGACCTTGATCCCTTCGGCCCCGACGGTCTTGGTCGTATACGGCTCGACGGGCACCGCCGCCAGGCCGTACGCGCCGGTGTCCGCGATGTTGGCCTGCAGGATCGGCATGGTCGCCTGCCCGAGGGTCGAGAAGACGTCCTTGCCGAAGTTGAACTCGTGGTTGCCCAGGGTGAAGGCGTCGTAGCCGACGGCGTTGAAGGCCTTGATCAACGGGTTGATGCTCAACTCCGCCGGCAGCGGCGTGCCGTCCGCCGCGTAGCCCAGCCCCGCCGACTTGAAGTAGTACATCATCGAGTCACCCTGGACGTTGTCGCCCGCGGTGACCAGCAGCGTGCGGGTAGGGTTGTGCAGCCGCTCCTGGTTGATGAGCGTGACCAGCTGACTGTAGCCCTGGTACGACCCGGACTTGAGCAGCCTGCCGTGCGAGTCGTTGTGGTGGAGGATCGTCAGCGGCACGACCTCGCCGGCCTCGTAGAGGTCGTTACCGTTGCCGTTGCGGGCGATCCGGCCATCGAGCGTGCCGTCACCGTCCGGGCCCTGGTACGGGTCGGTCAGCGTGTACGTGGCGCCCACGAACGCGTTGACGGCGTTCAACATGTCGCCCCAGTACGAGATGTTCTTCAGGTACTTGAACGGCAGGTACCCGTCCTGGCCGGCCGGAGCGAGGAACTCGTTGGTGCCGACCTTGTATGTCTTCGCGGCGTCGAGCGGCTCCCAGGCGTGGGTGACCCTGTTGTAGACCTCGACGTCGTAGGCGCCCCAGGCGTACGGCTGCGGGCCGGGCAGGCCGTCGCTGTAGCGGAAGAAGCGGTACCGCACGCCAGAGGGCTGGATCGCGCCCTTGAACAGGGTCGCGGACTGGTTGAGCAGGTCGTAAACCTGGGCGCCGGTCATCGTCCCGACCGCCGTCGCGTTGCCGAACGGCAGGATGTCGAACATCTGGCCGTATGTCAGGACCATCGGCCCGTGCGACCACAGGCCCTCAGCCGAGCAATCGGCGAGGTCGCTGCTCCAGATCCAGGTGCCCGGGTTCCCGGGGTCCTCCTTGTCGCACCAGTCCTTGCGGATGCCGCCGGCGTTGTTGAAGAACATGTCGACGTCGTTGGTCGCCTCGGCGTCGCCGTTGAGAGCGCCGTAGATCGCGTCGTCGACGAAGTCGCCCATCATGCTGTCGCCGTTGTAGTTGCGCAGCAGGTCGACCTGCGAGTAGCCGATCGGCTGATTGATCAGGGCCAGATAGGCCGGATCGTTCGCGTAACCGTCGATCACGGCCTGGATGGCCGGATCCTGGGGATCGCCGGTGCCGATGGTCAGGCGTGTCCAGGTCGCGGAGACGCTGCCGTCGGTGCCGACGGTGATGTCCGCGCGACCGACCTTGCGGCCAGCGTAGTGCGCCTGGGCGACGAGCGTGTTGCCGACCTTGGTGGCGGTCGCCAGGTCCGTGTGGCTGTGGCCGCCGATGATCAGGTTGGCGGGCTTGCCGGCGTCGTTGAGCTTCTTGGCCAGTGTCTGGTCGCCGTAGACCGTGATGCCGTAGCCGTAGCCGCCGTCGGTGTAGCCGTTGTGGCTGAGCACGACGATGACATCGGAGGCCGCGTCGAGGGCGTCGTAGTAGTGGAGGATCGACTCGGCCGGATCGCGGAAGCAGAGTCCCGCGGTCGCCTCGGCGATCGTGATGTACGGCGTCTCTACCGAAGCGACGCCGATGACGCCGACCTGCACCGCGTCGGGCGCGGCGCCGATGGTGAACACCTCGTACGGCGTCACGCTCGCGTTGAACGGCTCCCAGGAGCAGTTGCCGCCCGCATCCTTCGTCGTGACGTTGGAGACGATCATCTGGACAGGGGATTCGTCGGCAGTGGCCGCTGCCTCCGCCTGGGCGATCCGGTCGCCGAGGACCCCCTGGCCCCAGTCGAATTCGTGGTTGCCGAGCGTCGCGGCGTCGTAGCCGAGCGTCCGGTAGTAGTCGACGGTCGGCAGACCCTTCTGGATGTTCGACAGCAGGGTTCCCTGCATGATGTCGCCGGCGTCGAACAGGAGGACCTTGTCGGCACCGACCGCCGTCCGAACGTTGTTCACGGTGTTGGCGACCCGGGCGGCACCCGGGTTCGAGCCCGAGAGCTGCAGGTTGCCGTGGAAATCGTTCGTGTGCAGGATCGTGAACGACACCGGGTTGTTCGTGGGAGCGGCGATCGCAGGCGCCGCGCCGAGCGACGCGACCAGCGCCACGACGGCCAGCAGCAGGATCGGCCGGGAACGTCTCACGGGGGCACCTCCGAAACGAGGGCACGCGGGGACGCACCTGGCCCGCCCTCTCCGCGGACCAGCACAGGGCACAGGGTCACAGTAGGCGACCGTGGGCAGGACGGGCACGGCCGGACGGCCACCGTTTAGGGCCGATGGGCCCCTTCGCGTGCCGGTTCGGTGCGCTGGCGCACCGCGCCGGGGTCGCGATCCGCCTGTAAGCCCGGGGTGAGTGTCGCCGCCGACACTCCGGCCGTGGACTCCAGCCCCGGGACCGTCGTCGTGCCGCCGCTTCCCCACCCGTCCGTCTCCGAACGGCTCGCCCGGCTCGCGCCGGACCAGCGCGCCGCGGCGACGGCGCCGCCGGGTCCCGTCCTGTGCGTGGCGCCGGCAGGGTCCGGCAAGACGACCACGCTCGTCGCCCGCGTGGCTTGGCTGGTTGACGAGGGCTGCGACCCCGGGACGATCACGGTCGTCGCGTTCAACAAGCGCGCGGCGGAGGAGCTCACCGCACGGCTCGACGCGGCGCTCTCGCCGCTGGGCGTGGCGGCCGGTGCCGTCCGCGTGCGCACGTTCCACGCGCTGGGGCGTGAGCTGCTCGCCGAGGCGGGCGTCGCCGTGGAGCCCCTGGTGGACCGCGACGAGCTCCTGCGCGAGCTGTGGCCCGAGACGACGCCGGCGGACCGCGGCCGCCTCGACCTCGCGTTCTCGCGGCTCAAGCTGGACCTGCGGATCACGGCTGACGAGGTCGCGACCGATCCGGCGCCCGGACCCGTCGCGCGAGCGTTCATCGCGTACGAGCGGGCCGTGGCGGCCTCGGGCGGCGTGGACTTCGACGATCTCGTGGTGTGCGCGCTGCGCCTGCTGCAGGCGGACACGGCGGTGCTCGCCCGGTGGCGCCGCCGGTGCACGGAGCTGCTCGTGGACGAGGCGCAAGACCTGGACCGGACCCAGCTGGAGCTCGCGCTGCTGCTGGCGGCACCGGCGAACCGGGTGTTCCTCGTGGGCGACGACGACCAGACGATCTACGGCTGGCGGCTGGCGGATGTGCGGCGGGTGCTGGGGCTGGCCGGGTCGCTGCCCGGGCTGCGCCGCGTGGACCTGGTCACCAACTACCGGTGTCCGGCACCGGTCGTGGCGCGGGCCGTCCGGCTGGTCGAGCACAACACGGAGCGGTTCGCGAAGCGGATCGTCGCCCGTCCGGGCGCGGGCGGCCGCCTGGTGCTCGCCCCGGACGCGTCGGACGAGGTGCCGCGCATCCGGCGGGCGATGACGACCTGGCCGGCGGACGAGGCGTCGCGCGCGGTGCTGGCGAGGACGAA
>MGOE01000051.1:28737-30884 GCA_001797035.1 Chloroflexi bacterium RBG_16_72_14 | reverse complement strand
CGTTCCGGGCGCCAGACCTGCCGTTGCCGATCGAGGATCCGCGGCTGGACGGGCTCCTGGACCGACTCGACGCCCTCGCCGCCGCCTGGCCCACGGCTCCCCTGCTCCCGCTGCTCGGGCAGCTGCGCGAGGCCGCCACGAGCGAGGCACTGCCGGACGGGACCGTTCCGGGTGGCGCCCGCGCCGAGGACGGGCCGACGCCGGCCGACCTCGTGACGGCGATGCTGGGCTGGGCGCCGGGCCTGGGCGATGCCAGCGTCGCGGTCCTTTGCAACGCGGTCGCCGCGCGCCGCGACCTGCTCGCCCGGCTTCGCCGCGACGACGCCACGCTCACCCTGGCCACCGCCCACGGTACGAAGGGCCTCGAGTGGGACCACGTCATCGTGCTCGCGGACGGCTTCCCCGGGCGCCGCTCGGTCGCTGACGCCGCGGAGCCGGAGCGGGCGCTCGAGGAGGAGCGGCGCCTCGCCTACGTCGCCTGGACCCGGGCCCGCCGCTCGCTCACCCTCCTGTTCGATCCGGCGGCGCCGTCCCCGTTCCTGCTCGAGGCCTTCGATCCGGACGAGCTCGGCGTGGCCGCCGACGCAGCCGCAGCCGCGTAGACTGCGGGCATCGAACGCCGCTCCCGACGGAGGCCCGGATGCCCGCCCGCCGCGACGGGTCGGAACCCGTCATCGCCCACGGCTCGGTGTACCTCCGCGCCCCGGAGCGCGACGACATCCCGCGCTTCGTCGCCTGGCTCAACGACTGGCGCACGTCGCGGACGCTCGCCCTCCGGGCGCCGCTGTCGATCCCGCTCGAGGAGGCCTGGTTCGAGCGGATGCTCGCGGACCAGGGCAAGGGCGGCTACCTGTTCGTTAGCTGCCTGCTCGCCGACGACCGGCCGGTCGGCGACATCGGCCTGTTCGACCTCGACCTCGTCAACGGCGGCGCGGGGCTCGGCATCCTGATCGGAGAGGCCGGTGACCGGGGCCGGGGACTCGGCACGGACGCGTTGCGGGCGATGCTCGGGTTCGCGTTCGGCTTGCTGCGCCTCGAGCGGGTCTGGCTCGACGTGTACGACTTCAACCCCGGCGCGCGCCGCCTGTACGAACGGGTGGGGTTCGTCCACGAGGGCATCCTGCGCCGGGCGGTGTTCCGCGAGGGCCGGTACGTGGACGTCCACCGGATGGCGATCCTCGCCGACGAGTGGCGGGCCACGCAGGGGGCCGCCGCGGCCGCTGATCGCGCCGCGCCCGGCGAACGCGCCGCCACGTGACGCGCCTCCCATCGCTCGGCCCGCGGGGCGAGGGCTGGGTCGTCATCCAGTTCCTGCTGCTCGGGCTGGTGGGGCTCGCGGGCGCCGTCGGACCGGGGTGGGACGGGCCCCTGCGCACCGGCGCGTCCCTCGCCGGCGTCATGCTCCTCGGCGCGGGTGGCCTGCTCGCGGTCCGCGGGCTGATCGACCTGCGCGGGGCGTTGACCCCGCTCCCCCACCCCCGAGCCGGCGCAGCGCTCGTGGACACGGGCGCCTATCGACTCGCGCGCCATCCGATCTACGGCGGGCTCGTGCTGGGCGCGACCGGGTTCGGGCTCGTGACGGCCTCGCCGCTCGCGCTCGTGGGCGCCGTGGTCCTGCTCGGGTTCTTCCGGCTCAAGTCCGAGCGCGAGGAGGCGTGGCTCGAGGCCCACTACCCCGGCTACCGGGTGTACCGGGCGCGGACGCGCCGGCTGATCCCGTGGCTCTACTGACCTGTCAGCCCTCGCCGACCTCCCGCCGGGCGAGCTCCTTGAGCAGCTTGTCCACGGCCGCGAGGAACGGCTCGGTCACCTCGGCCGGCAACGCGTCGCGGACGGAATCCTTGGGGCCGAACGCGGACCGTGCCCGGAGTGCCGTTCGGCGCAGGTCGGCCAGCTCGTCGTCGCGGAGGCGGTCGGGCAGGGGCTCGAAGTAGGCCAGCCACCGCTCGGCGCTGCGTGCCCGGGCCTCCGCCACGAGCCGGTCGCCGGCACGGGCCGCCACCAGGGCCGCCTCGTCGATGACCGGGCGCTCGTGCCGGGCCGGGCCGCGGCGGGTGCCGCGGGGCGGTGAGCCGCGACCGGTCGTCACGTGCTCGAGCGTGGGGCGGCGGGGGTCCCGGCCTCGGCCGGGCGGACGAGCACGAGCG
>MGOE01000051.1:13812-28728 GCA_001797035.1 Chloroflexi bacterium RBG_16_72_14 | reverse complement strand
TGCGCTCCGAGCCGTTGACGAGGATCCGGAACGAGTAGTCGCCCGGCGACGGGAATGTCAGGTTCCACAGGTCGATGCTGAAGGTCAGGATCGCGTCGCGCCCGTCGGGGTGGCCGCGGGCGACGAGGCTGCCCGTCGCGCCGGTCACCTCGGCGCCGTCCGGGTCGAGGAGGACGATCCGCAGCTCGTGCTCGCGCTGGGTCTCGGGCGCGGTGACGAGCAGGCCGACGACCAGCGCCAGGTGCGGGTGACGGAGCGGGAACGTCCGCCCCCCGATCCGGGTGATCCCGCCGCCCAGGACGTGAAACTTGTGGCCGGGCTGCGTCTCGGCGGCATCGGCGAGGAAGGCGTAGTCGATCTCCGGCATGCGGCCATCGTAGACTGCGCGGACGGGGCCCGCGACCCGGTCGAACACCGCATCGCGGGCGGCCCGCGCGTCGCCGGCGGGCACGCTCGCGTCGGCGACGGACTCGGTGCTCCCGTGCGGCCCTACCGCTCCCCCGCGGACCGCGCCGCCGCGACGCGCTTGCGAGCCGGCACGAGCTCCGGTGCCTCCGCCGAGCGCCCGTTGCCGCCCGGGCCCGGACGGCCCGCCTCGTCCGCGAACGTCACGTCGGACAGCGGCACCAGCGGCTCTCCGCGCAGCACCCGGGCCAGGTACTCGCCCGTGGCGGAAGCGGGCACCTCCGCGACCATCTCCGGCGTGCCCTCCGCGACGATCTCGCCGCCCCGGTGGCCGCCCTCGGGGCCCAGGTCCACGATCCAGTCCGCGGTCTTGATCACGTCGAGGTTGTGCTCGATCACGAGCACGGTGTTGCCGTTCTCGACGAGCCGGTGGAGGACGTGGAGCAGCTTGTCCACGTCCGCGAAGTGGAGCCCGGTCGTCGGCTCATCCAGCAGGTACAGCGTCTTGCCCGTCGCCCGCCTCGAGAGCTCCGTGGCCAGCTTGACGCGCTGCGCCTCGCCACCGGACAGCGTGGTCGCCGGCTGGCCGAGGTGGATGTAGCCGAGCCCCACGTCGAACAGCGTCTGGAGCTTGTTGCGCACGTTGGGCACCGCGGAGAAGAACTCGAGCGCCTCCTCCACGGTCATCTCGAGCACCTCCGAGATCGACCGGCCCTTGTAGTGGATCTCGAGCGCCTCGCGGCCGTAGCGCTGGCCCTTGCACACCTCGCACTGGACGTAGACGTCCGGCAGGAACTGCATCTCGATCTTGATGATCCCGTCGCCCTTGCAGTTCTCGCACCGGCCACCCTTGACGTTGAAGCTGAACCGGCCGGGCATGTAGCCGCGCACCCGCGCCTCGGGGGTGCCCGCGAACAGCTCCCGAATCGGCCCGAACAGGCCCGTGTACGTGGCCGGGTTCGAGCGCGGCGTCCGGCCGATCGGGCTCTGGTCGATCTCGATGATCTTGTCGATGTGGTGGACGCCCTCGACCGCGTCGTGCGCGCCCACGGTCTGTCGCGAGCCGCTGAGCTCGCGGGCCAGCGCCCGGTACAGCACCTCGTCAACGAGCGTGCTCTTGCCCGACCCCGACACGCCGGTCACGGCGATGAACGTGCCCAGCGGGAACCGCACGTCGATGGCCTTGAGATTGTGCTGCCGGGCGCCGCGGACGACCAGCGCCTTGCCGTTGCCGTGCCGGCGCCGCTCCGGGACGGCGACCTGCCGCTCGCCGCGCAGGAACGCGCCGGTGATCGAGCGCGGCTCCGCCAGGACGGCCTCCAGCGGGCCGTTGGCGATGATCTCGCCGCCGTGCTCCCCGGCGCCCGGGCCGATGTCGATCACCCAGTCCGCGGTCCGGATCGTCTCCTCGTCGTGCTCCACGACGAGCACGGTGTTGCCCAGGTCCCGCAGCCGCGTGAGGGTCGCGATCAGCTTGGCGTTGTCCCGCTGGTGGAGCCCGATCGAGGGCTCGTCGAGGATGTACAGCACGCCCATCAGCGTGGTCCCGATCTGGGTCGCCAGCCGGATCCGCTGGGCCTCGCCGCCGGACAACGTGACGCTCGCCCGGTCCACGGTCAGGTAGTCCAGCCCCACGTCGACGAGGAACCCCAGCCGGGCGATGATCTCCTTGAGCACCTGGCGCGCGATCGTCCGCTCTCGCTCGGTCACCCGCCCGCCGAGCGTGCCGGCCCAGTCCAGCGCGTCGGTCACCGAGAGCGTGGACACCTCCGCGATGTTGCGGGCGTCCACGGTGACGGCCAGCGCCTCGGGCCGCAGCCGGCGGCCCCGGCAGGTGGGGCACGGCTTCTGGACCATGAACTTCTCGAGCTCGGTCCGGATGTACTCCGACTCCGTCTCCCGGAACCGGCGCTCGAGGTTCGTGACCACCCCCTCGAACGTGGCGACATAGCTGTTCTCGCCCCGCTCGTGGCGGTAGCGGACGACGACCTTCTCGTCCTTGGGCGCGTACAGCAGGTAGTCGACCGCCGCCTTGGGCAGGTCCTTCACCGGCGTCGCGATGCTCCAGCCGTGGGAGGCGAACACGGCCTCGGTGATCTTCATCCGCCAGCTGATCTCGGTCGGCATCTTGTTCCACGGGACGAGGGCGCCGGCCTTCACGCTCCTGGACCGGTCCGGGATCACGAGGTCCGGGTCGATCACCAGCTGGGTGCCGAGCCCGGTGCAGGTGGGGCACGCGCCGTGGGGCGAGTTGAACGAGAACGACCGCGGCTCGAGCTCGTCGATCGTGGTGCCGTCGTAGGGGCAGCTGTAGCGCTCCGAGAAGCGCCGCTCCTCGAACGAAGGTGGCTCGCCATCGCGCGGGACGGGCGCGACCACGACCACGCCCTCGCCCAGCCGGAGCGACGTCTCGATCGAGTCCGCCAGCCGTGACGCGTCCGGGTCCGGCAGGGCCTTCCCGGTCTCCGGGTCGATCGGGTGACCGGCCTCGTCGCGGGTCCAGCCGTCGGGCGCCTCGGCGCGGCGGACGATGAACCGGTCCACCACGACCTCGATCGTGTGGCGCTTGTACTTGTCCAGCGTCGGCGCCTCGGACAGGTCGTACTGGACGCCGTCCACGCGCACCCGCACGAAGCCCTGCCTGCGGGCGCCCTCGAAGACCCGGTCGCCCTCGGTCTTGCGGTCCTTGATCAGCGGCCCCAGGACCAGCAGACGCGTCCCCTCGGGCAGGGCCAGCACCTGGTCCACGATCTGCTGCACGGTCTGGCGCTCGATCTCGCGACCGCAGCTGGGACAGTGCGGGTGCCCGATGCGCGCGAACAGGAGGCGGAGGTAGTCGTAGATCTCGGTGACCGTGCCGACCGTCGACCGGGGGTTCTTCGACGCCCCCTTCTGGTCGATGGAGATCGCCGGCGACAGGCCGTCGATCTGGTCGACGTCCGGCTTCTCCATCTGGCCCAGGAACTGGCGGGCGTACGCAGACAGGCTCTCGACGTACCGGCGCTGCCCCTCGGCGTAGATGGTGTCGAACGCGAGGCTGGACTTGCCGCTCCCGGACAGCCCGGTGATCACCACCAGCCGGTCGCGCGGGAACGCGACGTCCACGTTCTTGAGGTTGTGCTCGCGTGCGCCGCGCACGACGATCCGATCCTGGGGCACGTCCCAAGTCTACCCGAACTGCGCCAAAGAGAACAAGTGTTCCAACGCCCCGTAGTGTTCTGACTGCGCTTCTGCGCCGCGCGTTCCGCAGATGGCTTCGGAGGCCGCGATTCCGGGTCCCCGACCGGTATCCACGGCTTCCGGTGCCGGAGTCGAACGCGAATGAGGGCCTCGCCGGGCCCAATCGTGTCCGATTTCGGCCTGTCAGGCCGCACACGCGGTGTCGGCACCCCGATTCGTGGCTTGCCAAGCAGCACGCGGGCCCCGACCCCGGATCGGACGGTGCTCGGCGATTCCTGGCGATCCTGCGCCGATCGGCCCGGATCAGGGCGTGACGGCCTCCTGACGGACCTTCCGGTCGCGGCCCTCACGGACGGGTCGGATCGTCCGGTCGAGGGGCACCGACTGCCCGTACACCTCCAGCGTCCGGAGCAGCGCCGCCAGCGTCTCGTCGGTCATGGAGCGCTGGTGCCGAGACGCGGGCGCCCTTGGGGGGCAGGCTCCTGCCAAGCCGCCGCAGGCCCGACGCCTACTCGCAGATCTTCCAGGCGCCGCCCTCCTTGACCAGCGCCAGGGTCTCGTCCATGGGGATGTCCTGGCTGGACATCGCGCCGAACAGGCCCATCGCCTGGTCGATCGTGGCGTCGTCGGACGGCAGGCCCTGGGCCTCGAGCGCGGCCTTGATGATCGGCTTCAGCTTGTCCACGTCGACATCGATGGACATCGACCCGCTGACCTCGACCGTCGCCTTGTCCCCGTTGATCGTCGGGTCACCGACCTCGACGTTCGAGGTGTCGATCGCGATCGCGTCGAGGATCTGCTCGCTGTCGATGCCGGGGGCGAGACCGCTGAGAGCCGCCGAGAAGTCGAACTGGTCGCGGATCTCGTCCTTCTGGGCTTCGCAGGCGAGCCCCTCGAGCGCCGTGAAGTCCTTGGACTGGGCAGCGGACAGGGCGCTGCGCACGACGGCGTCCGGAGCGCCGCCGGCATCGCCCGTGCCGCCACCGCAGGCCGCGACGAGGACCAGTGCGGCGCTGATGACGAGGCCCCGGATGAGATGGCCGGACATGGCGAGTCTTCCTCCTGCTGGTGGCACGCATCCATCGTAGTCCCGTCGTCCGCTCCCGGGCGGGTCACGAGGCCAGGTTGCCGGCGGACGGCGGGTCAGTACCCTCGTCGCCGGCGGTTCGGGCGCTGGCCCGTCCGCCTGCGGATGTTGGGCGTGACCGTCCGGTCCCACGTCGGCCGGTCCAGCCAGCGCGCCTGCCAGCCTCCGTCCTCGTCCTCGTGCTCGTCCCGGATGCCCGGGAACAGCTCCGCCGCCACGCCGGCCGCGTCCTCGCCGTCGGCCGGGATCCCGTCCAGCGCCGCGGCCGGGCTCTCGCCCGAGGGCAGGACCGTCACCTCGGTGACCTCGAACGCGGCCGCGGCGTCCGACGCCCGGGCGCCCGGCCGGTGTGCGGCCGCCCGCTCCGTGGCCGGCAGCAGCGCCTCCTTCGCGGCGCGCTCCGCCGCCCGGGCCACCACCACCGACTGGTCCTGCTCGAGCACCCGCAGCCGGATCTGCTGGATCTCGTCGCGGAGCGCCGCCGCCCGCTCGAACTCGAGCTGCTTCGCGGCCGCCTTCATCTCGGTCTCCATGCGGGCAACGAGCCGCTCCACCTCGGCCTTGTCCGCCTCCGCGAGGTCACGGTCGCGCCGCTCCGCGCTGTACCCCACCCGGTTCTCGCCCACCGCGCGCAGCCGGTCGTTGATGTCGTGGATGCCCTTGATGATCGTCTGGGGCTCGATTCCGTGCTCGGTGTTGTACCGCTCCTGGACGGCGCGCCGGCGGTTCGTCTCCTCGATCGCGACCTTCATCGACTCCGTCACGTTGTCGGCGTACATCACGACCTCGCCGCCCGTGTTGCGCGCCGCCCGGCCGATCATCTGGATCAGCGACCAGGCGCTGCGCAGGAACCCCTCCTTGTCCGCGTCGAGGATCGCGACCAGCGTCACCTCGGGCAGGTCCAGGCCCTCGCGCAGGAGGTTGATGCCCACCAGCACGTCGTACACGCCCAGGCGCAGGTCGCGCAGGATCGCGACCCGCTCGAGGGTATCCACCTCGCTGTGCAGGTACTGGACCTTGACGCCCAGCTCCTTGAGGTAGTCCGCGAGGTCCTCGGCCATCTTCTTGGTCAGCGTGGTCACCAGCGCCCGCTCGCCGCGGTCCACGCGGCCCCGGATCTCCTCCAGCAGGTCGTCGATCTGGCCCTCGGTGGGGCGGACGGAGATCTGGGGATCCACGATCCCGGTCGGGCGGATCAGCTGCTCCACGACCCGCTCGCTGCGCTCCAGCTCGTACGGGCCGGGGGTCGCCGAGACGTACAGCGACTGGTTGACGTGCACCTCGAACTCCTCGAACGTCAGCGGCCGGTTGTCCAGCGCGGACGGCAGCCGGAAGCCGAAGTCGACGAGGATCTCCTTGCGCGTCCGGTCGTTCTTGTACATGCCCACGACCTGGGGGATCGTCATGTGCGACTCGTCCACGATCAGGAGCCAGTCCGGCGGGAAGTAGTCGAGCAGCGTCCACGGCCGTGAGCCGGGCTCGCGCAGCGACAGGTGGCGCGAGTAGTTCTCGACGCCGGAGCAGTACCCGAGCTCGCGGAGCATCTCCAGGTCGAACGTCGTCCGCTGGCGGAGCCTTGCCGCCTCGAGCGCGCGGCCCTCGGCTTCCATCTGGCCGACCCGCTCCTCCATCTCGACCTCGATCGCCGCGATCGCCTGGCCGAGCTTCTCGCGCGGCGTCACGAAGTGCGTGGCCGGGTAGACGTTGAGCTCCCTGCGCTCGGCGAGCAGCTCGCCGGTGAGCGGGTCGAGCTCGGTGATCCGCTCCACCTCGTCGCCGAAGAACTCGACCCGGACAATCTCCTCGGACGACGCGGGGCCGATCTCGAGCGTGTCGCCTCGCACGCGGAAGCGCGCGCGGGAGAGCGCCGCGTCATTGCGCTGGTACTGGAGGTCCACGAGGTGGCGCAGGACCGCGTCCCGCCGGTACTGGCCGCCCACCTTGAGCCGCAGGATCGTGGCCCCGTAGTCCACGGGTGCGCCCAGGCCGTAGATGCACGACACCGACGCGACGATGATCACGTCCCGCCGCTCGAACAGGGCGTGGGTGGCGGCGTGCCGGAGCCGGTCGATCTCCTCGTTGCGGCTGCTGTCCTTCTCGATGTACGTGTCCGAGCGCGGCAGGTACGCCTCGGGCTGGTAGTAGTCGAAGTAGGACACGAAGTACTCGACCGCGTTGTCCGGGAAGAACTCCCGGAACTCCGAGTACAGCTGGGCCGCCAGCGTCTTGTTGTGGGCGAGGACCAGCGTCGGCTTCTGGTGCCGGACGATGGTCTGGGCCATCACGTAGGTGTTGTGGACGATGATGCCGCCGAACCCCGCGAGAAAGGTCTCTGATCCGGCCACCGTGAAGTCGTACACGAATGGCCCACTGGATGGGACCGGCGTCACGCGATGGATGGTTGCCCAACGGCAGGCGATGAGGCGCTCGAGTGCGCCCAGGCCCAAGCCCGCTTCGGCCACGCGGTGTGCGGCGGCGCGGTGGCGTAGCGCCGCGAGGAGCCGGATGCCGGTGGATCGACGGAGGCGACGTTGCCCACCCTCGATGAGCCCGACGGCCGATCGTGACATCCCGAGCAGATCGGCCAGCTCCGACTGCGTTGCCTGCAATGCGAGCCGCGCTTCTCGCACGTGCCGACCGGCACCTTTCGGCAAGGCGTCGATGTTGCCTCCAACAGTAGCCGTCACGACCTCTTGGAGTCTTCTCTGCTTGCGCTCCGAGAGGAATCCTGCGCTGCGCTCGAACGCGGCAATGTCATCGTGGCCGCGAATGGAGATCTGCCAGTACCAGGCGCCTTGGTGGCCTGTTCCCATTGCGCGCTTCCAGATCCGACTTAGACGCCCGACGATGCCGAGTCGCAGGAGTGCGTACGCGATCCCATTCGCCAGCACCTCGCTCTTCGTGACCGCGCACACGGCGTTGACCTCGACCCATCCGTCGCCCTCGAAATATCCCGCGAGCAGGCGCCCGAGGCGGTCGTTCGACAGTTGTGGCCAGAAGTCCGGGAGGTGCTTGTCGGAGGCCCGGTGGCCGCAGAGCACGCCCAGGTGATCGGCGACGATCCGGGCCGGGAGGACAATCTCGCCGGCTGAGCGAGGAGCCCATCCGATCCCGATCTGGTCGAGGCGATCCGTGACGAGACGGGTCGATGCAGGTCCGGGTGTCACCGTTGCGTACGTGCCAGCGACGTGTCCTTCGGCAACAAACAGCCCAAGGAACTCCAGGTATGGCGCGTCCAGCGCTCGACTCGCGGGCAGTTGGTGCTTTCCCTTGCGACCTCCCACGCGGGTCGGGCCGTATCGCTCCAGGGTACGGACGCCAGCGCGCCCGATCGAGCCGAGCGGGGCGCGGCTACCCGTCGCGAGGAGCCAGCGAGCGTGTGCTGCCGTCGTATCGTCCAGGATCTCCGGTCCCGCAACCCAGGCCGCGGCCGCATCGATGGCGTCCCAGGTGTCGAGTCTGGTCAGTGGCTCGCCTGGTTCCGGGATGGCCGTCGGAATCGGGATCGAATCGCCTGGGCGCACCTCGGCCGTCGTGACGACCTCCAGCCTTGCGTCGGATGCGAGCCGAACGAAGTTGTGGTCAGCGGTGACGGTCACGCGCCGACCGTCTGATGTCTCGACCAACCAGAGCTCGGTCGGTGACGCGTGTCGCGTGAACGCCGTCACCCGTGCGCTGACGGGACGGTGGGTCTGCGGATCGATCGTGACGACGAATGCCGCCGGACCGTCCGTGCCATCGGCCACGCAGGTGCCACGGTCATCACCACCGGCTCTTGTGGCCAGAGCCTCCTCCACAACGTCACCGATCGGTCGAATGCGCCACACGAGCCGGCCATCGGCATCCTCCTGTCCGATCAGCACGGGTTCATCCCCGGGCAGGCTCTTGCCGGTGCCGGTGGCTCCCAGCAGCGTCTGGTGGCGAAGGCCGCGACCGAGGCCCTCGACGAGACGCTCGATGGCCTGCGGCTGGTCGCCGGTCGGCTCGAACGGGGCGACGAGGCGGAAGTCGGGCACGGGTCGATCCTACCACGATCGGCCCGTTCGGTTTCGAACGCCCGTTCGCAAATCCGGCTCCCCCGAACGGACGGCGGATCGTACCGGGACCAACGACCCATGGCCGCACCGGGGGGCACCGGCGAACACTCCGCTCGTCAAGCCGCCCCGGAGTCCGACACGCCCTGATGCCGACGACCCCGATCCGCCCCGCGTCCCCAGCGCCGGCCCGTGCCCGGCGCCGCTGCTTCGCGCGCCGGCGCGACGGCACCGGGGGCCAGAGCCTGGTCGAGTTCGCCTTGATCCTCGGTCCCCTGCTCCTCCTGCTGCTGGGCGTCGTCCAGTTCGGGTTCATCTTCAACACCTACGTCACGGTGTCCACGGCCGCCCGCGAGGCTGCCCGCGAGGGCTCTATCTACGTCTACGACCGGACCCTGACCAAGGGCGCCAACGACGCGCTGCGCAACACGTCGATGAAGACGGCGCTGCTCGCCTCGCTCAACGGCCTCGCCAAGACCTCGCCCAACTTCGCCAACGGCGGCACGTGGACCTCGAGCACCAGCGGCACGACGACGACCTTCACGAACGGCGACATCCTCGTGACGTACGTCCAGCCCACATCGATCACCGCCAACGACCCCCGCCAGGGCTACCAGGTCACGGTCCGCGCGACGTACCACCTGGACATCGTCGTGCCGCTGATCGACATCTTCCTGCCCCAGGACGCCGGCGGCCGCCTCCCCCTCGCGGGTGAGGTCACGATGGTGATCAACTGATGATGGCCGCCCCGGCACGCACCGGCCGCGCACGCGAGCGAGGCCAGGTCCTCGTCATCTTCGTGCTGTCGCTCGTGGCCCTGATGGGCGCGGCGGGCCTCGCGGTGGACATGGGCCGCTTCTACTCCGAGCGCCGGTTCCTCCAGAACGCCGCCGACGCCGCGGCCCTCGCCGCGGCGAACGCGCTGATCCGGGGCGGCACCGAGGACGACGCCCGGGCGGACGCCAACGCCGTGCTGACGCGCAACTTCAGCATCCCGCCCAACGGCGTCGCGCCCAACCTCCCGCCCGGGTCCGGCAACGAGGTCTACAGCTCGGGCCACGCGGGCGATCCCCAGTACCTGCTCGACGGGATCCTGATCTCGGGCAGCGGCATCCGGGTCGCGATCCGGAACACGATCTCGTACACCTTCGGGCGGGTCGTCGGGCTGGACACGAACACGCTCGTCGGCCGGGCGCGGGTGCGGTTCGACGGCAACCTGCTGCCCATCGCCGTCCGCCGGTACGTCAACGCCCCGGGCTCCAACATCGGCGTCTCCCCGTGCACCGACAACTTCACGGAGTTCATGGACTTCTTCGCCACGGCGAACACCGCCTGCCTGGGCACGGACACCAACGACACCGCCCGCGTGGACCCGAACCCGGGTGCCGCGTTCGATCCCTCGGCGCCGGACGGCGACCGGTCGAACCACGGCCCGATCGTGGAGATCCTGGGCCAGGGCGCCGACCCCGACAACGGCGCGGACTTCCGGGGCTTCATCGCCCTCGACATCCGCAACTTCGCCACCTCCAGCTCCCAGCTCTACTTCAACGGCGTCACCTCGTCGACGAGCGCGCAGACGCTCAAGGACATGGAGGCCCAGTGGTTCCTCGAGGGCGGCTACCCGGGCCCGATGTTCCCGCCTGCCGTCGCGCCGCCCGATCCCAACGACCAGGTGGCGGCGCTGGACGGCAACTCGGCCGGCATCGCGATCGACGCGTTCGCGGACCGGTTCGCGCCCGGTGACGCGATCCTGGTCGCCGTCTACCCGGGCGTCACGATGCAGATCCCGGACTTCTCGATGACCACGCCCGCCACCATCGCCGCCCCGACCACCGGCGAGGTCAGCAGCGCCGGGCAGTTCCGGGTCAGCCGCAACCAGGCCTTCAGCGGCACGGTGGCACTGACCACGGAGATGGACGCGGGCGACCCACTCAACCCGATGTTCCTCGGCCAGCTGGACGGCGGGACCACCCCCATCGACTATAGCCCGAACCCCGTGACGCCCTCGCTGGGCACCGGGACCACCGTCCTGATGGAGGACCTCGACACCAACGGCGCGACGCCCGGGATCTACACGTTGTGGCTGCGGGGCGAGGCGAGCAGTCCGTACCTGTCCGTGAAGTACGTCCCGGTCGCGCTCAAGGTCGGCACCGTGTCCCGCGACTTCACGATCACCTCGAACAGCAGCGAGCAGACGGCGGCCGCGGTTGGCGACAGCGTGTCGTTCACGCTCAACGTGAAGCGGAGCGGCGGCGCCTTCGGGGGCTCCGTCGCGCTGTCCCTCGAGGCGCTCCCCGGCCAGACCCTGCCGGCCGGCCTTGGCGCGGTGTCCTTCGCGCCCTCGTCGGTCACGCCCGCGGGCGGCTCGGGCTCCGACTCCACGCTCACCATCAACACCGGGACGATGGCGCCCGGCCAGTACGACTTCGTGGTCCGCGCGACGGGCATGAACGGCGACACGACGCCCCGGTCGGTCACGCACCTGCTGACCCTCCGGGTGAACGTCGCCACGTCCAGCGCGGGCGGCAACCAGGAATACGTGGACATCGTCGGCTTCGCGGTGATGCGGGTCGCGTCCTTCAACTCGAACACCGTCTCGGCGTACGCGATCACCCCGATGATCACGGACCCGTCGGATTCACGGCTGCGCCGCGGTCAGGTGGCACGGCTGTCGCCCTGGAACTAGCCGGAGCGGGCGCGGCACAGACCCAACGGGCGGCGTGACCACGCTGACCCTCGATCCCGGGAGGCGCATGCGATGGAGATGGAGTACAAGGACCCGTCCAAGCGGGGGCGATGGATCGTCCTGCTGGGCGTGGTGCTGGCGGTCGCGGCGGGCGCCGCGGCGTTCTACCTGATCAACCAGGCCCAGCAGCAGGCCGGCCAGTCCGGCCTCAAGTACACGACCGCCGTGGTGGCCACCCGCGCGATCCCCGCCCGCAAGCCCATCGAGGTCGACGACGTCGCCGTTCGGTCGGACATCCCGCTGGACGGCACCAACGCGGAGGGCATCGTGACCGACCCCGCGCAGGTCGTCGGGCGGATCCTGGCGGTCGACGTCCGGCCTGGCCAGCTGGTGACCGTGAACCTGCTTGCCTCCGCCACGGCCGGCGGCCAGTTCTCCATCCTGCGCCCGGACGAGACCGTGGCGCCCGACTCCGAGGCCTGGCGCGCCGTCTCGCTGACCGTGCCCGACGAACGGGCCGTCGGCGGCATGCTGGGCCCGAACATGACCGTGGACGTGTTCGTGACCGCGACCGTTAACGTCCCCCAGACGCTGATCGAGCAGGGGCGCTACTACACCGACCAGTCGACCAAGATCACCTACCAGGACATGCTGATCCTGGCCCGCCAGGGCACGTCCTACATCGTCAAGGCGACGCTGCCCGTGGCCGAGGAGATCACCCACCTCCTCGCGGCCGGCAACGCGCAGTTCAGCTTCGTGCTCCGCCCCGATGCGGACACGCGCGTGCTCGACCTGTCGGCGCTGGGTGCGACGACCAACCGGATCGTCGAGCGCTACGGGCTGCCCATCCCGGAGACGTTCCCCGCCGGCGGCGGGCCGATCTCCACGCCGCCGCCGATCCCGGAGATCACGCCCGCCCCCTCGCCGACCGAGTCCGGCTCGCCGGCTCCGAGCGCGGCGCCCAGCACGGTGCCGTAGGTCATCGCCTCTTCAGCGGACCGTCCGGCAGCGCAGGCCGCCGGGCAGCCGCCCCGTCGCGCCGGTGACGCCTGTCAGGGCGGAGGACCGGCCGGCGGTCAAGCCGGGAGGACGCCGCGTCCGGCGGCCCCCCTCCGTCGCGCGTCGCTGACCCGACGCGCCTCCCACCGCCCGGCCGGGTCCGCCCGGCCGGGCGGTCCATGTTCCGGCGGTCCAAGGTCCACGTTCCGGCTGGTCCAGGGTCTCGCCGAGGCCCCTCGTCCGGCCGTCATCGCTATGCCCGGCGTCGCGCCGCGATGGCCTCGCCCAGGGCCGCCACGACCTCTGCACGGGTCTGGGCGAGCGTGCCGCTCGTGTCCAGGACCCGCGTCGCGGACGGCCGCAGGCGGTCGGCGAGCCCGGCCTGGGCGGCCAGGCGCTGCTCCGCGTCCCGCGGCGGCGTGCCGCGGGCGAGGATCCGCTCGAGCTGGACTGCCGGGTCACAGGTCACGACCCAGACCTCGTCACACAGCCCGGCGAGCCCGCCCTCGACCAGCTTGATGGCCTCGACCGCGACCGCGGGGGCGCCGGCGGCCTCCGCGGCGTCGATCTGGTCCAGGATCCGCGGCCTGACCGCCGGATGGACGATCGCCTCGAGCTCGCGAAGCGCCGCCGGGTCCGAGAACACGACCCGCCCCAGCGCCGCCCGATCCAGCGCGCCGTCCGGGGCGGTGACCGCCGGCCCGAAGCGTCGCAGGATCGCGGCCTGGACGGCGCTGCCCGGGGAGGTCACGGCACGGGTCACCGCGTCGGCGTCCACGACGTGCACGCCCAGCTCCGCGAGCCAGCGCACGACCTGGGTCTTGCCGCAGCCGATGGGGCCGGTGATGCCGATCCGGATCGTGCGCCCCGGGCCCGTCCTGTCGCTCACGGCGCCAGCTCCTCCAGCTCCAGCCACGCGTCCTCCGCCTCGGCGAGGGCGCGCTCCACGTCCGCCAGCTCGCTCGTCACGCGGCGCATCTCCACGAAGTTCGCGGCGATCGCCGGGGTGCCCATGGCGAGCTCCAGCTGGCCCTTGCGCAGCCCGAGCCGCGACAGCTCCGCGTCGACCGCCTCGCGTCGCCGACGGTACGCCTCCTTGGAGAGCTTCGTGCGGCCGACCCGGGCGGGTGCGGGTGCGGGGGCTGTGGCAACAGGCGCGCCGCTCTCCGGCGCGGGCCTCGGGAGCCTGCCGACCGCACGCGCACCGCCCGCCCTCGCCTTCGGCGATGTCGTCGGCCCGGCCCCCGGCCGCCCGCGGTGCACGCGGCGCTTCACCTCGGCCTCGGCCGTCCACCCGTCCGCGACCGCGGCCCGCCAGGCGCGATAGCCGCCATCGAACGGCACCGCCAGCCCGTCGTCCACGACCCACAGCCGCTCGCAGATCGTCTCCAGCAGCCGCCGGTCGTGCGACACGACGAGCAGCGTGGCCGGCGTCTCGGCGAGGAACGCCTCGATCGCCTCGCGGGCCGGGATGTCGAGGTGGTTGGTGGGCTCGTCGAGCAGCATCAGGTTGGACGGCAGGATCCCGAGCAGCGCGAGCTCGAGGCGCGAGCGCTCCCCGCCCGACAGCAGGCGGACCTCCTTGAACACGTCGTCGCCGCGGAACAGGAACCTGGCGAGGAAGCCGCGGGCCTCGCCGGGTGTGACCGGGATCGCCTCGAGGATCGCGTCCAGGACCGTGGCGCCGGGGATCGCGGCGTCCCGCAGCTGGGCGAGGTAGGCGGGCGAGACCTGGTGCCCGAACGCGACCAGCCCGTCGATCGGCGGCAGGTCGCCGGCGATCGTGCGCAGCAGCGTCGTCTTGCCGGCGCCGTTGGGCCCCACGATCCCGATCCGCTCCCCGCGCTGCGCCGCGAGGAACGGCGCGGTCGCGACCCGCACGGGCCCGGCGGCCTCGGTGCCGTCCGCCGCCAGCGCGCCGCGCCCGGGGAGGTACCCGACGACCAGGTTCTCCAGGCGGACGACGAGCTCGCCCGAGCGCACGGGGCCGCCGGCGAGGGCCTGGCCGGGCAGCTTGAGGGAGCGGCCCGACCGTGGCGCCTCCGTTCGCTCCTCGCGCAGTCGCCCGAGCCGGGCCTCGTGCTCGTGCATCTTCGAGAACTTGCGGTGGCTGCGGTAGCGCTGGACGAGCTCGACCTCGCGATCGATCTGCTGGGCCTGGCTGTCCGACTCCCTGGCGGCCCGCGCGTCGCGCTCCAGGCGCTGCCGGTGGTACGCGGAGTAGTCGCCCCGGAACACGGTCACCCGCCGGTCTCGCAGCTCCCACACCCGCGACACGACCGCGTCCAGGAATGCGCGGTCGTGTGACGCGACGAGCAGCGCCCCCGAGCGCCGGCGGAGGTGCTCCTCGAGCCACTCGAGCGCGCCGAGGTCGAGATGGTTCGTCGGCTCGTCGAGCAGCAGCAGGTCCGGATCCGCGATCACGAGCCGGGCCAGGGTGGCCCGCGTCTGCTGGCCGCCGGACATCGCGGTCGGCGGGCGGAGCCACTCGTCGCGCGCGAAGCCCAGGCCGGACGCGCCTCGTC
>MGOE01000051.1:12118-13798 GCA_001797035.1 Chloroflexi bacterium RBG_16_72_14 | reverse complement strand
GCGTGTACCCGCCCAGGACCTCGAAGCGGTGCTGGAGCTCGGCGTAGGCGGCGCCGCCGGCGTGGCCATCGTGCTCCATCCGGGCCAGCTCCTCGGCCATGCGCTCGAGGTGCATCGCGCCGTGGCGCACGGCCGACCGCAGGTCGGGAGCGGCCATGAACACCTCGTCGAGGTGGGCCTCCTGCGCCAGCAACCCGAGCGACAGGCCGCGCTTGCGGGTCACCGTCCCGCGGTCCGGCTCGTCGCGGGCGGCGACGATCCGCAGCAGCGTGGTCTTGCCCGCGCCGTTCGGTCCCACCAGGCCCACCCGCTCGCCGGGGGCGATCGCCGCCGTGATCCGGTCGAGGATCAGGAAGGTGCCGACCTCCCGGACGACGCCCTCGAGGCGGACGAGGCTCACGAGATGCCTCCGGCTGACCGCGGCGTGCCCGGCACGTCGGCGGCCGGCGCCTCCCCGGCCCCGCGCCTCGCCGCCGCCCGCCGGGCCGCGGCCGCCGCCCTCGTTCGCACGGCCCGCTCACGGGCTGCCACCTCGTCGACCGTGCGCCCCAGGGCGCCCTCGCCATCGAGCTCGGTCCAGCGTCGCCCCCGGCGCGGCGCCCCGGCTGCGGAGCGCTTCGCACCGGCCCCCGGCCGCGGCGTCATCGTCGCGAGCAGCTTCGCCGCTCCCGGCCGGTCGGCAGCCGGCAGGCGCTGGCACCAGGTGCAGAAGTGGGTCGCCCGGATCCCGATCACGATCCGCCGGACGGGGCGCCCGCAGCGCCAGCACGGCTGGCCCGTCCGCTGGTAGACGTCCAGGCGCTCCTGCATCTCGCCGTCGCCGTCGGGCGCGGTGTAGTCGTCGATCGACGAGCCGCGCCGCTCCACCGCCTCGGCGAGGATCTCGATGACGTTCCGGTACAGCGCCCGCTCGTCGGCCGGACGGAGCGTCGCCGCGGAGCGCAGCGGGTGGAGCCTCGAGCGCCACAGCGCCTCGTCCGCGTAGATGTTGCCCACCCCGGCCAGGAACGCCTGGTCCACGAGCAGCGGCTTGAGGCGCGCTCGCCGGCGGCGGATCCGTCGCCGGAACTCGCGCAGGGTGAAGCGAGGGTCCAGCGGCTCCGGCCCGATCCCGTCGAACGGGTCATCGTCCGCGACGTACAGCCCGATCCGCCCGAACTTGCGCACGTCGCGGAAGCGGACCTCGCGCCCGTCCGCCAGCACCAGCGCCGCGCGCTCGTACGGGTCGCGCGGGAGCGCGGCCGGCACCACGAACAGCTGCCCGGTCATCTTGAGGTGAACGGTGAGGAAGGAGCCCCCGTCGAGGTCGACGACGAGCTGCTTGCCGCGCCGCCCGATGGCCTCGATCCGCCGGCCCGTGACGCCCGCCGCGAACGACGCCGGGTCGCCGTCCCGCAGCGTCCCGGGCCACGCGATGCGCGTGCCGGCGATCTCCGGGCCGGGCCCGCCGCCCTCGGGCAGCAGGTGGCGCCGGAGGTCGCGGGCGACGGTCTCGACCTCGGGAAGCTCGGGCATGGGCGTGACGATAGGACACCCGGCCAGACCGCGACGGGCGACGACGGACCCGGATGGTCAGTCGCCCGCCGAGAGCTGGTAGCGCTCGAGGCGGCGGACGGCCAGCAGGAACGCGACGACGGCCACGATCAAGGCGCCCGCGACCGCCGTGACCGGCGCCAGCGG
>MGOE01000051.1:9776-12007 GCA_001797035.1 Chloroflexi bacterium RBG_16_72_14 | reverse complement strand
CCCACACGGCCACGTAGGCGAGGCCCACGATCAGGGCGCGGGTGGTGAGCACGCTGAGGGCGACGAACAGGGTCACGTACACGACCGCCCCCACGACCACGGCGAGGGTGTACACGAGCGTCACGCCGGTCGCGCCGCGGTCGCCGCCGATGAGCAGCCCGGTCAGCAACGTCGCGCCGCCGGCCAGCACCGCGGTCAGCGGGGCCGCCGCGAGGATCTTCGCGGTCACGATCCGCCATCGCGCGACCGGCTTGGTCAGCAGGTGGATCGCGCTGCCGTCGTCGAGCTCAGCACCCAGCGCCGCGGTCCCGAACACGAGCGCGATCAGCGGCAGGAGCGTGGCCACCACCGACGGCTCGAGCATGTTCGCGGTCTGCTCCACGGCGTCGCCGGGCCGGCCGCGGACTCGCCCGAGAAGCCCGATCAGGACCGGCACGGCGGCGAGCAGCGCCATGAGAATCGCGCGCCGCCGGGACAGCAGGGCGCGCACCGTGACGGCGGCGATCGTGGCGATCATCGCTGCACCAGGTAGGCGAACACGCTCTCGAGCGACTCGTCCGTGGGCCGGACCTCGAACAGCGACACCCCCGCGTCCCGGGCCAGCCGCGGCAGGCGCCGCCCGAAGCCTGACAGGTCGGCGGTCCGGACCGCCAGCCGGCCGTCGACGAGCTCGGCGCCGACCACCGCGTCCCCGGCGATCAGGGCCGCGGCCAGCCCGCGGTCGTTCGACGAGCAGATCGTGAACGTGTGGGGCCGGTCGGTCATCAGCCGCCGGATCTCGCGGAAGTCGCCCGCCGCCGCGAGCCGGCCCGCGTGGACGACGAGGACGCGCGCCGCGACCCGCTCGACCTCCTCGAGGATGTGGGAGCTGAACAGGATCGTGCGGCCCGCGTCGGCGAGCTCGCGCAGCAGGGTCATCATGTGCAGCCGCTGGCGGGGGTCCAGGCCGTTGAACGGCTCGTCCAGCAGCAGCACGGGCGGGTCGTGGACCAGCGCTGCGGCGAGCAGGATCCGCTGCTTCATGCCCTTCGAATACGTCGCGGTGCGGCGGTCGGCGGGCCCCACGAGGTCCACGGTGGTGATGGCGGTCGCGGCCGCCGTGTCGGGGTCGGCCAGCCCCTGGAGCCTGGCGGCGTACCTCACGAACCCGCGGCCCGTGAGCCACGCGGGCACCGATTCGCGCTCGGGCACCAGGCCGACCCGCCGGTACGCCGCAGGGTGGCGCCAGGCGGGCTCGCCCAGCAGCGACACTCGGCCGGCGGACGGCGGCAGCAGGCCCGCGATCATGCCCAGGATCGTGCTCTTGCCCGCCCCGTTGGGCCCCAGCAGCCCGGTGACCCCGGCGCCCACCTCGAAGGTGACCTCGTTGACCGCGACGACGTTGCCGTACCAGCGCGAGGCCCGGTCAAGCACGATCGGCGCCGTGCTGACGAGGGCGGGGGGCGGCGGGGCGGCGGGCTCGACCCCCAGCCAGCCGCTCACGGCTCGATCCTCCGGTAGCGGACCACGAGCGTCCCGGCGGCCACCACGGCCATCACCGCGGCGGCGACGACATACGTCACGCTGGGCAGGTCGGCCCCGGTCGGACCGGCCCGCCGCCGGCCGTAGAAGAAGTCGTTCACGCCCTCGAGGATGTCGGCCGGGCTGAGCAGCGACGCCGCGCCGGCGAAGTCGCCGCCGGTGAGCTCGTCGATCGCCGCGACCGCCACCAGGGGCACGATGACCACGGCGAAGATCGCGGCGGTCGCGAACGCGCGGCGCGGGGTGAACGAGGCGATGGCCAGCCCGAGCGATCCGAGCAGCGCCGCCGTGAGCAGCGCCTGACCGACGATCGCCGGCACCGTGGGCAGGTCGTCCGCGACCGCGGCGGGGATGTCGGCGGCGATCAGCGCCCGGCCCACGAAGATCAGCGCCTGCGGGAACAGGACGAGCATGAGCATCGCGAGCCCGAGCGCCGCGAGCTTGCCCAGCGCGTAGTCCTCGCGCCGGATCGCGCGGCTGAAGTACAGGGCGAGCACGCGGTGCCGCATGTCGCGGGCCAGGAGCTCGGGTGCCTGCGCCGCGGCGAACAGGAACACCACGTTGGCGATCAGCGGGTAGTAGCTCTCGTACCGGATCGGCGAGGCGGCCTCCATCATCTCGTCCGCGCCGAGCTGGCGGGCCAGCGCCGCGACCCCGAGCGCCACCACGGCCGGGATCGTCGCCAGCGCCGCGAGCCCGATCGGGACGAT
>MGOE01000051.1:7518-9684 GCA_001797035.1 Chloroflexi bacterium RBG_16_72_14 | reverse complement strand
CGCCGGCATACCCGCGGTACCCCAGGTCGTAGATGCTGCCGCCGGCGCTGCCGGCCGCGACCACCTGGCCCGGGACGCCGTCCGGCGGGAGCGGCGCGCCGCGCGTCGGGCCCGTCATGCGGCACCGCCGGCGACCGGCTCGTCGCGGAACAGGTCCTCGAGCGAGCGCCGCTCCTGCTCGATCCGGACCACGCCGACGTCCAGCGCCGCGGCCGCATCCCGGATCGTGTCGTACCCGGCGTCGTCCACCAGCTCCACGAACACGCTCCGCCCGTCCGTCCGCTGCGCCAGCCCCGCCTGGGTCAGCCGTCCGCCGAGCGCCGCGGCATCGTCGTCGAGCTCGACGTGGACCACGCCGGTGCGCCCGGTGAACGAGGCGAGCGGCGCCGCGCGGACCAGCCGGCCCGCCTCGATCGCCACCAGGTAGTCGCAGACGCGCTCGATCTCGCCCAGCAGGTGCGAGGCGAGCAGGATCGCGATGCCGAACTCGGTCCCGGTCCGCCGCACGAGGCCGAGCATGTCCTCGCGGCCGGCCGGGTCGAGCCCGTTGGTCGGCTCGTCGAGCAGCAGCAGGCGCGGGTCGTGGACCAGCGCCTGGGCGAGCATCACCCGCTGCCGCATGCCCGTCGAGTAGCCGCCGATCGGGCGGTACCGCTCCTCGTACAGCCCGACGTGGCGGAGCACGTCCGCGGTCCGCTCCCGGGCGGCCGAGCGCGGCAGGCCGGACAGCTCGGCCATGTGCGCCACGAGCTCGGTCGCGGACAGGTCCGGCGCGAGCGCGTCGTGCTCGGGCATGTAGCCCACCAGGGCGCGCACCGTCGTGCCCTCGCGACGCACGTCGCGGTCCATGACGAACGCCCGCCCGGCGGTCGGCGCCAGCAGCCCCAGCAGGATGCGGATCAGCGTGCTCTTGCCCGCCCCGTTGGAGCCGACGAGCCCGATGATCCCGGGTTCGAGCTCGAGGCTCAGGTCCTCGAGCGCGGTCACCGCGCCGTAGCGCTTGGTCAGGGCGTCCAGCCTGATCAGGGTCATCCCCGATATGGTGCACCTCTCGCGGACGTCCTGCCGCGCCTGCCGTCTGGCCCGCGGCACCGGAGCCGTGATCCCGGCTCCGGTTCCGGCCCGGCCCGAACGGCATCGCCCCCGCTCGCGCCCCGCCCCGCTCGCGGCGTGCGTCGGACGCACGGATTCGTGCGCTCGTGGTCGTGACCGTGCGCCGCACGCACGAAGCATGCGTCCGGAAGCCGGTTCAGGCCCTTTGGCGCGTCGTCGTCGTGCGCACCACGCACGGTCGCGGCACCGACGCCAAGAATCCGTGCGTGCCACGCACGGCCGCCGCCCCCGGCACGTTGCCGCCAGCGACGCCCCCTGACCGGGACCGGCCGACCGCGGATCAGACCTCGATCGCCGCCGGGACCTCGCCCGCCTCGGCGAGCACGGCATCGCGGCGCGAGACCGGCGTCATCCCCTCCCAGGAGTCGCCCACCTTCGCCTCAACGGTGAGCGGCACCGACAGCGGCAGCGCGCCCTCCATCGCCTCGCGCAGCACCGGGACCAGCCGGGCCACCTCGTCGCGCGGCGCCTCGAGCAGCAGCTCGTCGTGGACGGACAGCACGACGCGCGCCCGGAAGCCGCCCTCTCGGAGCGCCCGGTCGGTCCGGATCATCGCGAGCTTCATGATGTCGGCGGCCGTGCCCTGGATCGGCATGTTGATCGCCATCCGCTCGCCGGCGGACCGGAGCGCCCGGTTCGCCGACCGCAGCTCCGGGATCTGCCGCTTGCGCCCGAGCAGCGTGGACACATACCCCTGCTCGCCTGCCGTCTCGCGGATGTGGAGCATGTAGCGGCTGATGCCGCCGTAGGCCGCGAAGTAGGAGTTGATGAACTCCTGGGCGTCCTGGCGGCTGATCCCCGCCCGCGTGGACAGGCCGAAGTCGCTCATCCCGTACGCCAGGCCGAAGTTGACCATCTTGGCCATCGAGCGCTCGTCGGCGGTGACGTCCTCGGGTGCCTTGCGCAATACGCGGGCGGCGGTCTCGCGGTGGATGTCGGCCTCGCGCGCGAACGCGTCGGCGAGGTGCTCGTCGCCCGACACGTGGGCGAGGATCCGCAGCTCGATCTGGCTGTAGTCCGCGGCGACGAGCGTGGTCTCGGGCGAGCCGGCCA
>MGOE01000051.1:6813-7499 GCA_001797035.1 Chloroflexi bacterium RBG_16_72_14 | reverse complement strand
ATCGGGATGTTCTGGAGGTTGGGGTCGGACGAGGACAGGCGGCCGGTCGCGGCCACGGCCTGGTGGAACAGCGTGTGGAGCCGCCCGTCGGGGCCGATGAGGGTCGGCAGGGCCTCGACGTATGTGGACCGGAGCTTGGTGTAGATCCGCCACTCGAGGATCGGCTCGATCACCGGGTGGACGCCGCGCAGCTCCTCCAGCACGGTGGCGTCGGTCGAGTACCCGGTCTTCGTCCTGCGGCCCTTCGGCAGGCGCAGCTCCTCGAACAGGATCTCGCCCAGCTGCTTGGGCGAGCCGATCGTGAACTGGTGGCCGACCGCGGCGTAGATCTCCTCCTCGTACCGCGCGATCTCGGCCGCGAACTTGCGCTCGAGGTCGGTCAGCGCGGCCCGGTCCAGGGCGACGCCGGCGGCCTCCATCCGGGCGAGGATCGGGATCAACGGCAGCTCGATCTCCTCGAGCAGCCGCGCCACGCCCTCGTCGCGGAGCGCTTGCTCGAGCGACGGGCGCACGGCGAGCGCGGACAGCGCCTCGAGGCCGGCGACGGCCGTCGGCGGCAGCCCGGCCGCCGTGGGCGGGAGGACGAGGTCCAGCCGCTCCGCGACGACGTCGGCGATCTTCTGGGCGCGGAGCGCGGCGTTGACGAGGTAGGCCGCGATCTGGGTGTCGAAGGCGACGGGGAGCGG
>MGOE01000051.1:4085-6765 GCA_001797035.1 Chloroflexi bacterium RBG_16_72_14 | reverse complement strand
GCAGCGGCTTGACGTCGTGACCGACCAGCGGCGCGCCGATCGCCTCGAGCAGGTGCCGGAGCGCGAGCGACGCATCGGGGCCGTCGGCCGCGACCACGCGTCCGTCGTCGCCCGCCACCGCGAGCGAGCTCGGCGTCCCGGCGAGCGGCCGGGGATCGTCGACCACCAGCGCGACTCCCACGGCCGCCTGCCCGCGCAGCCAGGCCTCGAGACCGGCGACGCGCGCCGCGTCCACGAGCTCGATCCGCCCGGGGTCCACGATGGCCGCGGCAAGCGCGCCCGGCAGGTCGCCGCTCGCCGCCGCGAGCGCCTCGGCCCGCGCCTCGACCGCTGGCGAGGTCGTCGCGATGCCGGCGCCACCACCACCGCCGCCGCCGCCACCGCCGCCGCCGCCCGAGACCATGTCGAAGTCCATCGAGAGCTGGAGCGCCCCGGGATCCGCGCGGCCCGCGGCCCGGCCGCCCGGGCCACCCCCCGGCCCCCCGCGGCCCACACCCTGCGCGGCCGGGAACCCCGCCTCGCGCAGCTCCCGCATCGCGGCGATCGCCTCCTCGGGTCGCTCGCCGACGAGCGGCGGCAGCCGGTCGATCAGCGTCCGGAACTCGTACTCGCGGAACAGCCGCACGACGGCCTCGCGGTCGTACTCCCCCACCCGCCCGCGGTCGGGGTCGAGGGTCACGTCCACGTCACGCACCAGGCGCATCAGCTCGCGGCTCTCGAGGACCGTCTCGCGGTGCTGCGTCAGCGGCCCGCGGAGCTTCTCGGGCTGGACCTCGTCGAGGTGCTCGTACAACGCGTCGAGCGTGCCCCAGGCCTCGATCAGTTTCGACGCGGTCTTCTCCCCCACCCCCGGGATGCCCGGGATGTTGTCGGTGGGGTCGCCCTTGAGCGCCTTGTAGTCGAGCATCTGGTCGGGGCGCAGTCCCCAGCGCTCGTCGATCCGGGTGAGGTCGTAGGTGACGGTGTTGGCGATGCCGCCCCGCAGCGAGACCATCAGCTTGGTGCGCTCGCTGACGAGTTGGAGCATGTCGAGGTCGCCGGTCAGGATAACCGTCTCGAAGCCGGCGGCCTCGGCCTGGCCGACGAGCGTGGCGATGGCGTCGTCCGCCTCGTAGCCTTCCTGCTCGTAGACCGGGATGCCGAGCGCCCTGACCACCTCGCGGACCTTGGGGATCTGCTCGCGCATGTCGTCCGGCATCCGGGTCCGGGTGGCCTTGTACTCCGCGTAGCGCTCGTGGCGGAACGTCGGCTTGCCGAGGTCGAAGGCGACCGCGATCCGGTCCGGCTTCGCGTCCTGGATCGCGCGCAGGACGATGTTCGTGAAGCCGAACACGGCCGTGACAAGCTCGCCCTTCGAGGTCGTCAGGGGCTGGTCGATGAGGGCGAAGTAGCCGCGGTAGATGAGCCCGTTGCCGTCGAGCAGGAGGAGGCGTTCCATCGGCTCCGAGCGTGCGGTCTGGGACCCCGCCAGTGTACCCGCCGCGACGCCGCCGACCGCTGCCCGCCGCCGCGCGGAGCCGTCGCGGACATCCTAGGATTCGGTCATGCCCACACCACGCCGCGTCGGGGTCCTCACCGCCGGCGGCGACAGCCCCGGCCTCAACGCCGCGATCCGCGGCTTCGGCAAGGCCGCGATCGGCTACGGGATGGAGGTCGTCGGGTTCCGCGACGGGTTCCGCGGCCTTGCCGAGGACCGCCGGGTCAAGCTCGAGTCCGGCACCCTGGCGGGCATCCTGACGATCGGCGGCACGATCCTCGGGACGAGCCGCGACAAGCCGCATCGCATGCTCGTCGACGGCGAGGTGCGCGACATGACAGGGGCGATCGTCGCCACCTACCGGAAGGCCGGCCTGGACGCGCTGGTCTGCCTCGGCGGCGGCGGCACGGCCAAGAGCGCGCTCCGCCTGGCAAGAGCCGGGCTCAACGTCGTGACGCTTCCCAAGACGATCGACAACGACCTCGTCGGCACAGACGCCACGTTCGGATATGCGACCGCGCTGGAGATCGCGACGGATGCCATCGACCGGCTCCACAGCACGGCCCACAGCCACCACCGGATCATCGTGGCCGAGGTCATGGGGCACCGGGCGGGATGGCTCGCGCTGGGAGCTGGGCTCGCCGGCGGGGCCGACGTGATCCTGATCCCGGAGATCCCGTACCGCGTGGCGAAGGTCGCGACGGCGATCCGCCGGCGGGTCCGCCGCGGCACGAACTTCAGCATCGTTGCCGTCGCTGAGGGCGCCCGGAGCGCGGAGGACGCGAAGGCCCTCGCGGCGGCCGAGGCCCGCGCCGAGCGCGCGAGCGACCCGTCAGCCCGCGAGACCGCGAGGGCGGACGTGGCCCTGCTGGAGACGCAGCACCTCGGCAACACGCTCCGGCTCGCCCACCAGCTGGAGCAGCTCACCGGCCTGGAGTCGCGGGTCTCGATCCTGGGCTACATCCAGCGCGGCGGAACCCCCTCGCCGATGGACCGCCTCCTGGCCACCCGGCTGGGAAGCGCGGCGGCGGACCTGGTCAGGGCGGAGACCTTCGGGGTCATGGTGGCAGCGCGCGGCGACGGCACCGGGGCCGTCCCCCTCGAGCAGGTGGCGGGTCGGCGCAAGCTCGTGCCGCCCGACCACCCGTGGCTCGCGGCCGCCCGGCACGTGGGGACGTGTCTCGGCGACTGAAGCCCACTGTC
>MGOE01000051.1:3307-3970 GCA_001797035.1 Chloroflexi bacterium RBG_16_72_14 | reverse complement strand
GGAGCGGAGGTCGGGGATGTGCGGCATGTCGGTGCTCTGACGACGTGACTCGCGCCGAGGTTCCCGGAGCGTGCGTCAGGGCGCTCGCGACAGGCGGCTGCCGAGCAGCCGGGCCCCGACCAGGCCGACCCCGGCCAGGAGCGCGACCACCGACCCGACCACCAACGGCGGCACGGTCCGGTCCGCGTCGGGGGTCGCCAGCAGGGTCCCGGCGGCGTCGTCCTCGGACGGCTGGAGCGCCGCGGCCGGGTTGCCGCTCGCCGCCGGGGCCGCGGTCGGCTCCGCCTGGATCTCGATCCCACCCGCCGGCGATGGAGCCGCGCTCGCCATCGCGGGCCCCGTGAGGCCGGCGCCTCCGTTGCGGAACGCGTCGTCCCCGCTCGCCGCCCCGCCCATCCCCAGCGGGATGCCGCCCAGGGAGCCGACGAGGATGCCCGCGAGGCCCAGGGCGGCGAGCCCGGTGCCCACGGGGGCGGCGAGACGGAACGAGGGGCCGGCGAGGGTGCCCAGGAGTCGGCGCCAGCCGGTGGGCCGGAGCGAGGCCGCCTGCCCGGGCGTGAGGCGGAAGTCGCGCGGGCGGGCCGGGGCGGGCAGGGTGGGCAGCGCGGCCGTGATCGCCCGCAGGTCGTGGTGGAGGGCGGCGCACTCGGCGCAGCCGGACAC
>MGOE01000051.1:1729-3277 GCA_001797035.1 Chloroflexi bacterium RBG_16_72_14 | reverse complement strand
CATCGCCCGCGGCGAAGGCGGCGACGAGCACGAGGTCGTGGCGGTCGTGGGAGCGGAGGTCGGGGATGTGCGGCATCAGCCTGTGTCCCCGCGGAACAGCCCGATCGAACCCTCGAGGCGGTCGCGGAGGGCGAGCCGGCCGCGGTGGATCCGCGACTTGACCGTCCCCAGCGAGACGCCCGTCAGCTGGGCGATCTCGGCGTAGTCGTAGCCCTCGACGTCGAACATCACGATCGCATGCCGCTGGTCGGGGGTGATCGAGGCCAGGGCGACCGCGAGGACGCGCGCTCGCTCGCCGTGGAGCGCCGTCCGCTCCGGGTCCGCGTCGGGGCCGGCCGGCGGCTGCCAGCTCTCGTCCTCGAGCTCCGGGTACGGCTGGCTGGGGCGCCGCTTGCGTAGCCGCTGCTGGTCCATCGCAGCGTTGATCGCGATCCGGCTGAGCCACGAGCGCACGCTGCCGCCCCGGAACGAGCGGAGGTTCCGGTAGGCCGAGAAGAACGCCTCCTGCACGGCGTCCGCGGCCTGGTCCCGGTCCGGGACCATGCGTGCGACGAGCGCGTAGAGGTGATCCTGGTAGCACTCGACGAGGCCGTTGAAGGCGTCGAGGCTGCCGTCGCGCGCCTGCTCGAGCAGGATCAGGTCGCGGCGCTGGATCGGGTCTTCGACGGCCTCCGTCGGGCGTGCGTCCTCCACGACGGGCGCGGCCCTCCTGGTGGCGATGGTGGTGAGGCGCGGCGAGTCTAGCATCGGGCCCGGCTGCGGACGCCCGCACGAGGGCGACGTGCCCCGACCTCGGCGTCCGCGCCCCCGACGCCCGGCCTCCGCCCGTGGTTCCCCGGTGCCCGCTTCGCGCCTCCGCTACGATTCGGCCCCGGGCCGAAGTGGCGGAATGGCAGACGCGGCGGTCTCAAACACCGCTGAGGGCAACCTCGTGTGGGTTCGACTCCCACCTTCGGTACCAGGCCCGGGCTGGAGGAGATTGGCCGTGCTGGATTCGTTCCCGATCAGCGCCAGGGCAGCCGCGGTGGACTACGAACGGGCCCGCCGCTGGTACGCGGAGAAGCTCGGGCTCGTGCCCGAGCGGGAGGACATGGGCGGCGCCTGGTACCACTGCGCCGGCGACACGTGGCTGTACCTGTACCCGACGCCGTCGGCCGGCACCGCGCAGAACACGATCGCGGGCTGGACCGTGACCGGGATCGAAGCGGTGATGGCCGAGCTGCGGTCGCGTGGGGTCCTGTTCGAGGACTACGACTTCGGCGAGTTCGCCACCGTCGATGGCCTTGCGGACTTCGGCGGCGCGAAGGCGGCCTGGTTCAAGGACAGCGAGGGCAACACCTTCGAGCTGAGCGAGCTGCTGGCCTGAGGCGGGCTCTGCCAGGCACAACCGCTCCCCGGCGTGGGACGGGCGGCCCATTGCGGTTCGGGCTCCGCCCGGCATGATTTGGGTCGCGACCGGTTGGCCGCGGGCTCGAGGGCGGGAGGAGCGAAATGCGGCGCTGGTCGGGGGCGGTGCTGGTGGTCGGCCTGCTAGCGGCCCTGGCGCCG
>MGOE01000051.1:1350-1693 GCA_001797035.1 Chloroflexi bacterium RBG_16_72_14 | reverse complement strand
GCGGTGGACGATCCGCCCACGCCCGGCTGCATCCCGTTCGACCACTGGGGCGGGTCCTTCCCGCTCGCCGAGGACCTGACCGGCGACGACCCGCAGTTCCCGGGCTGGCTGTTCCTGTTCGGTGCCTGCAATCCCCTGGCCAACGACACCGATCCCGATGGCGACCCGCTGACCCTGGAGCTCGTGGGCCAGCCCGCCCACGGCGAGTCGCTGTGGTTCCCCGAGGGCTTCATCGGCTACCGGCCCGAGCCGGACTTCAGCACGCTGCCGGGAGACGTCGCCGGTGGCGACTGGGTCTCCGACGACATCCGGTACCGCGTGTTCGACGGCACCGACTACTCGA
>MGOE01000051.1:1029-1325 GCA_001797035.1 Chloroflexi bacterium RBG_16_72_14 | reverse complement strand
ATGCCGCACAGGCGCCTGCCCAACTGCGCCACCCACTGTGTGAAACCTCTTGGTTATGAAGTTCTCGGCATGCTCGCTGTGATGGGGTGCGCATGCCGACCCGCGCCAGCTCCCCGCGCGACCGGTATCGAACGACTCGGGAACAACGGCACCTTGCCGATCGCCAGGTCATCGCAGACGCTGGGATCACGCAGGGCGCCACCAGCACGTCGAAGGTGCATCCGGCGAGCGCAGACGAGGGGGCGAGGATGACCACCAGCAGGACGAGGCGGCGGGTTGGTGCGTGGGGCTGGGCG
>MGOE01000051.1:0-928 GCA_001797035.1 Chloroflexi bacterium RBG_16_72_14 | reverse complement strand
CGAGGCGATCGCCGCCATGCCGGAAGGAACCCAGGTCGATCTCGCGCAGGTGCTGTCGATCCCGTGGGATCGCGCCGTCCTGATGGAGCCCTACTCGGATGGCGTCGCAATGAACGAGCGGCTCGGGTTCCGCGGCTTCCGTGACGACGCGTCGGGCCCAATGGACGAGGCGAACCAGTTCGTCGTCTTCGTGCAGGGCCAGACCGTGGTCTCGACCGCCAGCCTGTTCCCGGAGTCCGGCAGCTTCCGCTTCGACCCCACGATCACGGAGTTCTCTCGTGAGGATGCCAAGTTCGTCGTGGAGCGCAGCGGCGCGGGGGTGACCCTCACCCGGCCGTGACCCACGGTCCGTGGGAGCGCGGCGGCCGGTATCGATGACGCGGCGTCAGAACGGTAGTTCGGGTTCGTCGTCGGGCGCGATGACCGCCGCCTTCGGGATCGTCTTCGGCCGCATCTTCTTGCAGTCGGGGCAGGCCGGCGTCCCGAACGGCACCTTCACCCGGGCGCGCGGCGACATGCGGTAGGGCTTGTGGCGCGGGTCGGCGCATGACCACGAGACGGTCTTCGCGTAGGTCGCCTTGATCGTGAGCGGCGTGCGGGGCAGGTTCGCCTCGGCGTCCCACTCCGGGACGAGGTCGGGCCGCACGCCGGCGACGCTCTGCGCGGCGGTCGTCCTCGCGGTCGAGCACCGCTCGCAGCGCGTCCGGCGCTTGGTGCGCTGACCGATCTCGGCCTTCCACTCGTGCTGGCAGCGGTGGCACAGCCAGCGGGCGTCATAGTCGGAGCCGGCCGTGACGACGGCGATGTCGCGCTCGTTGTGCTCATAGTCCCAGTCGCGGGCGATCTCAGGGTAGTCGGTGAGCATCGTGCCCGCGACGTCGGCCGAGATGGTCCGCTGCCCAGGCTTGAACCGGAACGTCAGCGGCGG
>MGOE01000050.1:29440-33834 GCA_001797035.1 Chloroflexi bacterium RBG_16_72_14 | reverse complement strand
GTCGGATCGGGAGCGGGCGGTGCCGTGGGATCGAGCGTCGGGGCCGGGCTGGGCTCGACGCTGGCGGACGGGTCGGGCGTGGGATCCAGCGCCCGGGCGGCCGGCACGACCGGCGTCAGCGCCGCGAGCGCGCCGACCACGATCATCAGGACCCCGAACAGGGGTCCCGCTCGGCGGCGGGCGGGGCGCGGCTGGCGGGTCATGCGGGCGTCGTCTCGGTCATCGTGTGGTGTGGGACGTCTCTTGGAGCGTGTGGCCTTGAGGTGGCGGGTGGCCGGGACTTGCGTCGCCGGCCACCACGCGCGCGTGGGTGCTAGGGGACGAGCGGGACCGGCGTGGGGCCGACCTGCTGCCCTGCAACGATGGTTCCCGTCGGCTCATGGCAGGCCTGGCAGGTTCCACGGTTGTCGATCTTGAGGAGTCGGCTGTCGCCGACCGGGGCAGCTGCCCCGCCCGGGTAATCCATGTTCGCCGAGTTGTAACCGGTCATCTGCGCGTTGGAACCGTGTGCCACGTGGCACGTGATGCAGTTCCGGGACGTCGCAGTGGCGGTGTGGCGGTACTTGTAGATCGCGTCGTCCTCGAGCTCGTCCCACCCGGCGCTGAGGTAGCGCGTGTGGCACGTGAGGCACCAGGACGAGATCTGTGCGGTGAATGTCGCGGACAGGCCGTTCGGCGCGTCGTTGGACGAGCCGCTCGTCGCGTTCCACGGAACCCTCCGCCGGAAGTAGTCACCGGCCGTGGCCGGGAGGCCGAGGCCCTCGACCTGGCTGGCGAGCAGCGTTCCGGTGCCGCCGTTGGTCTGGATGATGGTGTAGTTGCGGGTGTCGCCGGCCGGCGCCAGCGCCGCGTCGGTGACGGGCGCGTCCACGGCGGCCGGGACGAAGGGATCCACACCCGTGATGGCGGGAGCCGGCATCGGATTGAGGATCCGGTACTGGCCGTTGCCGTGCGGGTTGTGGCAGGTGGCGCACTCGACGTCGACGGTGGGACCCGCGTACTCGGTGAGGCTGTTGGGGCCGTTGCCCCAGGCCACGCCGTCCGCCGCCCCGACCACGCCGCCCGTGTTGGGCAGGTGGGCAGAGGTGGTGGGCTGCGACCCCGCGGTCCGGACCGGCACCTTGGCCAACTGGCGAACGTTGGTGCCGCTCAGGTACGCGAGTCGGACCGCCTCGCCGGACCCGATCCGGGCCGTGACGAAGCCGCCCGCGCGCGTGTAGCCGAGGACGGCCGTGTCGCGGCTGCCGTCGGTGCCGAGCGTGTACTGGATGCCGTTCTCGACGTCGACGGTCGAGCCGAGTCCGGTGGTGCCATGGCAGGTCAGGCAGGACGCAGTCGCCGAGCTCGCAACGAGGAGGAACTCGCCCTGCGCCGTATGGGCCCGATGGCAGCCTGCGCAGCTATCGGCGTTGACGCCGGCCACGCCGCTGTTCACCGAGGCCACGTGCGGCCCGCCGTCTGCGAAGACGGGGACTGCGGCAAGGAACAGCCAGAGACTTCCTGCTGCGATCAGCAGCATCAGCCTTCTCAAACTGTCCTCACCTCCTTTCTATGTGCTACGTGGACTGGACATGGGCCGCCTCCCGGCGGCGACGCAGGAGCTTCGGTGTTCCACCTCCCTTGGCTCGATTGGGCTCAGTAGCTCCACAGCTGCACCCGGTTGTTGGCGGAGTCGGCCACATACAGCCGGCCCCGTCCATCGACCGCGATGCCGTTGGGATAGGCGAAGGCGCCGTCGGCGACGCCCTGGGTCCCGAAGGAGCCCAGGTACTCGAGTCGCTCAGATCCCTCCTGGTACTTGCCGTAGACGAAGACCGTGTGGCCGCTCGAGTCCACGACGTAGACCCGACCCTGGCCGTCGATCGCCACGCCGCGCGGGAGCCCGAGGTTCCCCTTGCCGGAACCCCGGCCGACCTTGGCGACGATGCGGCCGTCCTCGGCGAACACCAGCAGACGGCCGTTGTTGCTGTCGGTCACGTACGCGTAGCCGGCGTCGTCCACCGCCACGCTGTTGGGGAAGCTCATCTCCGCGTCCTGTCCGAAGACGCGGACCTGGTTGCCCGCCGGGTCGAACTCGCGAACCCGGTGCGGGAGCTGCCCGACGTCGGTGACGTACAGGTTGCCGGTGGGGCCGAACCACAGCGCCAGGGGCTGCCAGCCCTCGACGTCGCTCGGCGGGGCGAACGCGCGGAGGTACGTCCCGTCGGCGTCGTAGACGTAGATGTCGGCCGTGGGCCGGTCCGAGACGTAGACCTCGCCGTTCACCGGGTTGACGGCGATGTAGGTGGGGACGTGCTCGCTCCCGGTCGAGACCGGCGGCACCAGCGCCGCCAGCTCGTTGCCCTGGGCGTCGAACACGCGGGCCGTGAGGTCACCGGACGTCTCGCCGATATAGACGCGGTCGCCGGAGCCGGTCACGGCCACGCTCATCGGTCGCGCGGCGCCGTAGACCGAGGTCACGTAGCCGGGCATGATCGTCTCGCCCGGGATGGTCGGGATCGGGATCGGCTGCCGGAACAGGAGGTACCAGATCGCGAGGCCCAGCAGGACGACGAAGGCGGCGAGCAGGAACAGCAGCAGCAGGAGCTTGCGCCGCCGCCGCCTCTCCGGCGGCGCCTCCTCGGCGCCGACCGGGCCGACGCCCTCGGGCGGCAGCTCGCCGGCCTCGGGGATGGGCATGGTGCCCGGTGCGGGCTGGGCGACGGAGGGGGACGCGGTCATCAGTTGCTCCCTTCGGGGCTGGCCGACGGCACGACGTCGGGGTGCGCCTGCGTGCCGTCGGTGACGCGGCTCAGGCCGAGCTGCGCCGCCTTGCTCTGGGGATCGAGCTCGAGGGCCCTGCGGTACCAGTCGGCGGCCAGGCCGGTGTCGCCGCTCGTCTCGGCCAGCAGGCCGAGCCCGATGCGGGCATCGAGGCCGGCCTTGCCGTCCGCGATGGCTTCGAGGCGCGCAGCCGGGCCGGCGATGTCGCCGGATCCGCCCGGCGCCAGGGCGGTCATGGCCTCGGCCATGGCTGCGGCCCATTCGGCCTGTTCCGTCCCGCCGGTCGCGGTGTATGCGTCGGCCAGTGCCAGGTACGGCTCCGGCCAGCCGGTGGGCACGAACAGGATCGCCCGGCGGAGCGGCTCGAAGGCCTTCTCCGGGGTGCCGGCCTGCACGTACGCGGCGCCCAGGAGGTTCATGGCGTCCGCGTCGGTGCGCTTGATGGCGAGGGCCTTGAGCAGCTGCTCGACGGCCTCGTCGGCGCGGTCCTGCTGGAGCGCGATCGCCCCCAGCCCGTAGTAGGCCATCTCGAGCATGGCGTCCACGCCGGCCATCTCGCCGGTCGTGCCGATCTCGACCACCTTGGCGTAGTCGGCGGCCGCCGCCTCGAGTTCGCCCTTGAGCTCGTAGGCCCGGCCACGGCTGATGTAGCCAGCCTCGAGCTGCTTGCCGGTGTTGATGATCTCGGAGTACTGGGCGATCGCCTCGTCGTAGCGCTCGGCGGCGAGGTAGAGGTCGGCGAGGCGGCCGCGCGACGCGATGTCGGCCGGATCCGCGCGCACCGCCTCCTCCATCGCGGCCATCTCGCGGTCGACGATGGGCGCGGTCGGCGCACGGAAGCGGTCGAAGGCGTAGAACGCGACGAAGGCGATCAGGACGACCACGAACAGCAGCGCAATCCGCCTGATCCAGCGGTTGATCTGTGCGTCGGGCATCTCGGCCAGGGACGTGACCCGGAACATGGAAGGCACCTTCACTCCATGGTCGGCAGAATCGGACGAACCGACCTGTCCCTATCGTCGGGCGCGCGAGGCTCCGTTCCCATCCGTCGGGGGATAGAACTGCGATACATGGCGGGGTGGTCCCGCACCACCCGTCCTGTATCGACTGGCCCCCGATGGTCCCGACGAACCGGGCCGGAGGGCCCCCGTCGTCGGGCAACTCGGCCGGGGCCCGGGCCGGAGGCGGCGGCTAGTCCTGGAGGGACTCACGCGGGGTGCGGAAGTTGCCCGGCACGTCGAGCTCGATGCCGGCCGCGGTCTCGCGTATCGGGAACCGGTCCAGGGGGCGCGGCGGCGGCCCGCCCAGCACGGCGCCGTCGAGGGCGAACGACGCCTCGTGGCAGTAGCAGCGAAAACGACGGTCGTCGTCCTCCCACACGTAGGCGCACAGGGCATGGGTGCAGCGCGGGTCGAAGGCGTCGATCGCGCCGTCGGCGCGCTTGACGAACCAGGCCGCACCTTCGACGTTGCTGCCCTCCATCGGCACGGCGAAGTCCACCTTCGTGGGGGTGCCCACGTCGAGCGTGTCGAGGTCGACATCGAGCGTGACCGTCACGGGTGGCCCGACGCAGCCCTGGATGACCACGCCGAGGCCGCCGGTCGCGGCCACCGCGCCCGCGCCCATCAGGA
>MGOE01000050.1:28438-29423 GCA_001797035.1 Chloroflexi bacterium RBG_16_72_14 | reverse complement strand
GGTACTGGGGTCGTGTGGGGGTCGAGGGCCGGGGGATGCGCGGTCGGCTCGCGGCTGGCGTCTCCCATGGGGGAGAGCCTAGCAAACGGCCGCCGTCAGCCCTCAAGCCTTGGCGACGGCTGCGGGGAGCTCTCGCCCCTTGGCCGGGGAGCGATCCGGCTCGCCGAGAGGCTCGGGCGCCGGGCCCTTGCCGTCGCGCGCGGCGCCGCCCACGGCCTCGCGGATCGCGGCCAGGAACTCGTCCGGGCGGCTGCATAGGGACTCGCGCCGCAACGTCCAGGCCCGCGTGGTCGTGATGTCCACGTCCAGCACGACGGGGCAGCTGGACCGCCTGACGACGTCCGCGGCGTCCACCCGGCCACCCTCCTCGACGACGATCACCGCCGGGTCGCCCGCCAGCGCCGCATCGACCGCCGCGGGCTCCGCGATGTCCACCGCGTACACCACGATGCCCGGCTCCGCCGAGAGCATCCGCTCCAGCCCCTCGCCCATCAGGGGATGGCTGTAGAGCACGAGGACACGAACCGGGTCGGGTGGCACGAGGAGTCCCCACTCGTGGAGTCGTCGGGTCGCGGAGAGCGACCTGTGAGGCGATGCTAGGCGAGCGGCGTGGCAACTCCAATCCGTCGCCCGGCACAGCCGCCAGCGGCGCCGCCTGTATCCGAAGGGATACCTTGCCCGCCGGCGGAACCATGCGGGGGCAGTCGCCGGAGTCGCTTCCGGGCCTCTCGCGTGGATCCCGCCTCGCGTGCCACTCGGGAGCCGGCGTTGCTCGACCGCCGGACGAACCAGCGTGACTTCCCGGGCGCCGTGCCTGACCGGCGCCTGCTCAGCAGGCGTACGGATGAGGACCTTCACGATCCTGCCTGGCCGGCAGGCAGGATGACCAGCCTGGCGCCGGAACGTCACGGTCCTGCCTGTCGAGCAGGCACGACGATGGGATCTCCATCGCAACGCCTGCTGGGCAGGCACCGCGGGCGCGCCA
>MGOE01000050.1:25682-28369 GCA_001797035.1 Chloroflexi bacterium RBG_16_72_14 | reverse complement strand
GGGGCGGAACGGGGCGGCCACGCGAGAGGCCGGAACGGGGCGGCCGCGGAACGGGGCGGCCCCGTCAGTCGCGGGTGCCCTCCGGGTGCGCGTAGCCCTGCCGCACCGCGTAGGCAGCGGCCTGGACGCGGTTCGTGAGGTGCAGCTTCTCGAGCGCGTTGTGCACGTGGTTCTTGACCGTGCCCTCGGTGATCGTGAGCTGGTTGGCGATCTCCTTGTTGGACAGCCCGTCGGCGACCAGCTGGAGGATCTCGGACTCGCGCCGGGTGAGGCCGCTGTCCGGGGCCGCCGACGGTGCCGTCTGGCCGCGGGCGGGGATGCCGCCGGTCCGCAGCGCCTCGAGCAGCTTCGACGCGACCGCCGGGGCGATCGGTGCCTCGCCGCGCATGACGCCCCGCAGGTCGTCGAACAGCTGCTCGGGCCGCACGTTCTTGAGCAGGTAGCCGTTGGCGCCCGCCTTGATCGACTCGAACAGGTCGTCGTCGTCCTCGGACACGGTGAGCATGACGATCGGCGTCGTCATGCCGGCCTGGCGGATCGCGGCGACGCCGTCCACGCCCGAGGCCCCCGGCATGTTCACGTCCATCACGACCAGGTCGGGATGCAGCGCGCGGGCCTTCTCGAGCGCGTCGCGGCCGTTCTCGCCCTCGCCCACGACCGTCATGTCGAACTGGGCGCTGATCAGGGTCGCGAGGGCCCGCCGGAACAGCGGCTGGTCATCGACGAGCAGGATTCTCAGCCTGGGCGGATGGTGCTCCACGCGTGTCCTCTGCCTCGAGGTGGACGACGACGCGCGTCCCCTCGTTCGGGCCAGTATGCACGGCGAGCGTTCCACCGATCTGTTCCACCCGCTCGCGCATGGAGGCGAGCCCGAACCCGCCCTCCAGGGAGCCGGTGACGATCGCCGGGTCGAAGCCGACACCGTCGTCCTCGATGGTGAGGGTCGCGGCGGTGCCGCTGCAGTCGATCCTGACCGCCACCCGCCGGGCCTTGGAGTGCTTCCGGGTGTTGGTCAGCGCCTCCTGCACCACGCGCAGCAGCTGGACCTCGCTCCGTGGCGTGAGCGCCCGCCGCGTGTCGCCGTCGCAGGTCAGGGTGGCCGCGATGCCCGTCTGGCGGCTGTACTTGCGCAGGTACTCGCGGAGCGATCCCTCGAGCCCGTCGTCCTCGCGCACCGTCTCGCGCAGCCCGAGGATCGCCTCGCGGACGTCGCGGTACGCCTCGTCGGCGGTCTCCGCGATGTCGGACAGCTCGGCCGCCATCACATGGCTCGCCTCGTCCTTCGCCCGGCCCTCGAGCGCGCGGAGCCGGAGGTGGATCACGCCCAGCACCTGGGCCAGGCTGTCGTGCAGCTCACGGGCGATGCGATCCCGCTCGGCGTGGATCGTCCACTGCTCCTCGGCCTCGTGCAGGCGGGCGGTGCGGACCGCGATCGTCGCCATGTCCGCGAGCGCGCCGAGCAGGGTGCGCTCGTCCTCGCTGAACGGCCGCCCTGACCGGACCACGCACAGCTCGCCCAGCAGCCCGTCGGGGCCCCGCAGCGGTCGGGCGGCCCAGGCGCGGTCGTCGGACTCCGCGATCGCCAGCGGGCATACCGGGTTCCGCGGGTGCTGGGCGCCGGTCGACGGGTGGGCGACCAGGCAGATGCTGCCGTCGTCGGCCATCGCCAGGCGCTCCCGGCCGCCCTTGCCCGCGAGCTCGGGTGCGTCGGCGAGGCAGGCGACGGCACGCTCGGCGCCCAGCAGCTCGCGCGCGTGGCCGGTGATCCGCTCCAGCATCTCGTGCAGCTCGGCCCGGCCGGTGAGCTGGAGGGCGACCTCGTACAGGGCTGCCTTCTCGCGCTCGCGGCGGTGAAGATCGGCGACCGTCAGGCCGAGCTGGGCAGCGCCCGCGATCTCGCCCGCGATGTCGACCAGCGCGGCCCGCGAGACGTCGGGCTCGACGGGCGGATGGAAGGCGAGGCGGAGGTGGCCGATGCGCCCGCTGCCGCGAACCAGCGGCAGGTCCAGGACGCCGGTGTCGACGCCGGTCCGGGCCGCGTAGCGGGGCCCGTCGAGGGCCGGATCGGGATGCTCGTCCAGGATCGGCGCCAGCCAGCCCAGCCCGGGCGCGAGCGTCGCCGGGCGGCGGATCGTGAGCGGCTCCCCGCCGGTCGTGCGGATCGTGACGATTCCCGCGAGCGCCCCGGTCTGGGTGACGACGCGATCGAGCGCCTGCTCCAGGAGGTCCGGCAGCGTCGCACCGCCGCGGACCGCCGAGCTGACCGCGTGGGTGACCGTGAGGTCCTTGTTCTGCGCGACGAGCTGCTTCTGGGTCCTGTCGAGATAGAGGGACACGATCGTCGCAAACGCCACGATGGCGACGCCCATGATCATCGCCGACAGGACGTGGCCGTTGTCGCCGGTGAGCTGCGGATCGAGGAACAGGAACCGGACCAGCTCGAACACCCAGACGAACACGACCGGCAGCACGATCGTCGCCCACTTCAGGCGGCCGAGGTCGCGAGCTCCCTGGGGATCGCTCATGCCCCGACTGTGCCGTTCGATATAGACGCCGGCGAAGGGCCGTGTGGCCCCTGCCGGTTGGGGCCGTCCGGACCGCAGGTGCGGGACGGGTCACGGGACCGTGCGCCGACGGTGCGCGGACGCAACCCCCCGGCGTCCGGAGCATGAGGATGCGGCGGCCGG
>MGOE01000050.1:21679-25621 GCA_001797035.1 Chloroflexi bacterium RBG_16_72_14 | reverse complement strand
CCGTGGACTGTGAGTCAATGAGAGCGCGAATCAGGCGCCGTCGCCGGGCCGCATGCAGCCGCATGTTGACTGCCAGTCCACGAAACGACGCAACGGCGTCCGAATCAGGCTCAGTCGGGGCCTCCATTCGCGAACTCATGGACTCCAGGTCAACGGCTCACTTCCGTCACGTCTGGCCCGATCCTCGCCCAGCGGACGTCGCCGGGCCGGCAATCAGCCCCCGGGAGCAGTGGTCCGACCGGACACATCGAGATCGACGTACAGCCGGCAATGGTCACCGGCGATCGAGCACTCCTCGCCCGCGGCGGCCGGCCGGAGCCCCTGCCCGGACAGGACCACGTCCATGCGCAGGAGGCCCATGCGGAGCACCTCCAGCGAGCTCGGGCGCCAGGTGAAGCCCGGCCCGGTGCCCGCCTCGGCGTGAGCGTCGCGCAGGCCATCGGCGAGGATCGCGAACCCGGCCTCGAACGGCGTCGCGTTGAGGTCGCCGATGACGATCGCGCTCGATGCGTCCGCCAGCTCGTCCACCATCCGGCGGATCCTCTCCAGGTCCTGGTCCCGGCGCCGCGTCTCGAGGCCCACCGGCACGATCGCGATCCGCGAGAACGACGGCGGGTAGGGATGCACGTCGAACAGCTCGAGGCGTCGCCCGTCGGGCAGCAGCAGCCCCGCCTGCAGCACCACCGGTCCGGTGGAGTAGGACCCGATCACCAGCGGGTGCCGGCTCAGCAGCCCCATCCCCGCGACGCCATCCCGAGGCTCCAGGATCCGGTACGGGAACCGGGCCCCCAGCGCCGGGTCCGCCTCGATCGCCGCCGCGACCTCCGGGGTCAGCTCCTGGAGTGCGACCAGGTCCACCTCTCGCTCCGCGATCCCCGCCACGCTGTCGGCAGCCGCCTTCGAGCCCAGCTCGAGGTTCCACGACAGCACGCGGAGCGTCTCGTCGGCCGCGGCGCCCTCGCCGCGGAACGGTGCCTCTGCCTCCGGGGACCACCACTCGCCGCCCAGCCGCAGGATCGCGATCACGAGCACGACGACCGCCAGCAGCCGGATCGAGCCCCCGGCCCGGCCGGTCCCCAGCGAGGAGATCGCCGCGGCGAGGCCCGCGATCGCGCCAGTCACGAGGATGTACGGCTCCATCACCGCCGCCAGCGCGAACGGGCCGGCCTGCGGGCGGACGATGGCGTCCACGGCCACCACGACGATCGCGGCCGCGGCGACGAGCGCGAGGAGCACGGCGCCCGGGCGGCCCATCACGCCCGGGGCCATCCCTCCGCATCGCCCTTCGGGCGCAGCTGCACGAACTCGAACCCGAAGCGGCCCTTCACGCACAGGTGGCCGTGGGTGATCGAGGATTCGATCGGCGAGCTCACCGTCACGATCGAGTTGTCCTGGACGTGGAGCGTCAGCGTGCAGCCGACGCCGCAGTACGGGCAGATGGTGTCGGTGGCGACTTGCGCGGCCGGGTCCCACGTGCCGGCGACACGCATCTCGTGCTCCGAGCGGAACATCAGCGCGCCCGTCGGGCAGACCCCGATGCAGTTGCCGCAGTAGACGCAGGCGGACTCGGGGAGGGGCACCTCGAACTCGGTGGAGATCCCGGCCCCGAAGCCGCGGCCGGCAACCGAGATGGCGAACGTGTTCTGCGCGTCCTCGCCGCACGCCTCGACGCACTTGTAGCACAGGATGCAGCGCGAGTAGTCGCGGACGTAGAGGTCGTTGTCCACCTTGACCGGCTGGGCGACGGTCCGGGCGTGGGTCGCGCCGAACCGCGAGGCATCGGCGCCGTAGCGGGCGGCGTACCGCGCGAGGTCCCCGTCCGGCTCCACCGGCCCGGCCAGCGACAGGTCCACGGACGAGCCCAGCAGCTCCAGCACCATCCGCCGCGAGTGGCGCACCCGCTCGCTGTCGGTCTGGACCTCCATGCCGGGCTCCACCTTGCGCGAGCAGGCGGGGACCAGGACGCGGGACCCGGTGACCTCCACGACGCACACCCGGCACACGTTGACCGGGGTGAGGCTCTCGAGGTAGCACAGCGTCGGGGTGTCGATGCCCACGGACCGCGCAGCCTCGAGGATCGTGGAGCCGGCAGGGACGGTGACGGTCGCACCGTCGATGACGACCTCCACGCCGGGAACCTCCGGGGCGGGCGGGGGCTCCGGCACGCGGGTCGCCCGCGCGGGGGGCTCGACGAAGATGTGGCCGATGTCGGGCGCGGTCACGCGCCGGCTCCGGCGGCTGCGGCGTCGAAGCGGACGAGCCCGGACCGGAGCGCGCTCTCGATCGCAGAGGTCGCCGTCTGACCGAGGCCGCAGATCGAGGCGTCGCGCATCGCCCGCCCGAGGTCCGCGTAGAGTGCCAGCTCCTGCTCGACCGACCCGACCGGATGCCCCTCGATCAGCCGCTCCAGCAGCTCCTCCTGGCGCACGGTGCCCACCCGGCAGGGGACGCACTGGCCGCACGACTCGTCGCGGAAGAAGGCAGCGATCCGGCGCAGCGCGCCCGGCAGGTCCGCGGCCTCGTCGAACACCATCACCACCCCGGAGCCGAGCGAGGCCCCGGCCGCCCGCGTGTCCTCGAACGTCAGCGGCATCGCCAGCGCGTCCGGCCCCACGAACACGCCCGCCGCGCCGCCGAGCAGCACGGCCCGGATCGCCCGCCCGCCGGGCACGCCACCCGCGAGCTCGATGAGCCCGCCCAGCGTCGCCCCGAAGCGGACCTCGTACACGCCCGGCCGGGCCACGTTGCCCGACACGCAGAACAGCTTGGGCCCGGGCGAACCGGTCGTCCCCAGCGCCCGCCAGGCCTCCGCGCCGTCGCTCACGATCAGCGGGATGTTGGCCAGGGTCTCGATGTTGTTGATCGCCGTCGGCGTGCCGAACAGGCCGACCTCCACCGGGAACGGGGGCTTGTTGCGGGGCTCCGGGCGGTGGCCCTCGATCGACTCGAACAGCGCGGTCTCCTCGCCGCAGATGTAGGCGCCGGCGCCGCGCCGGACCACGAGGTCGAACGAGAAGCCGGAGCCCAGGATGTCCGGGCCCAGGAGCCCGGCCACGCGGGCCTGGGTGATCGCGTTGGCCAGCCGCGCCTCGCACAGCGGGTACTCGGCCCGCAGGTAGAGGTACCCGCGCGAGGCGCCGACCGCGAACGCCTCGATGGTCATCGCCTCGATGACGGCGAACGGGTCTTCCTCGATCAGGGCGCGGTCCTTGAACGTGCCGGGCTCGGACTCGTCGGCGTTGACGACCACGAGGTGGGGCTGGGCGGCCTGCGCGGCGACCGCCGCCCACTTGCGACCGGTCGGGAACGCGGCGCCGCCGCGCCCGACCAGGCCCGACGCCGTCACCTCGCCGATCAGCCACTCGCGGCCCTGCCGCAGCGCGCGCCACAGCGCCTCGTACCCGCCCGACGCCCGGTAGTCCGCCAGCGACGTGGGATCGACCCGGCCGACCCGGCGGAGCAGCCGGAGGCCCTCGGCCCCCGCCTGGGGGATCGAGCGTCGCAGGTGGGCCAGGCGGACGTCGCCCGGTGCGGATGGGTGGGACTCGGGCGCCACGTGGATGTCAGCCCTGGCGATGTCCAGGAAGGCCATGACGCCGGCGGCGTCGATCGGGGCGGCGGACACGACCTCGGGCCGCTCCCCGGCGACGGACAGGAGGGCCGCCGGGGCGCGCTCGCAGCGCCCGAGGCACGGGCTGCGCAGCCAGGTCGACCGACCCCCGTTGATCGGCGTGCCGACCGGCCCGGCCAGCCGCTCGAGGTCGGCGATGAGGTCCTCCGCGCCGGCGAGCCGGCAGGCGATGTCGTCGCACACGTGGGCGACGATCGGGGGCCGGGGCGTCGTCGGCAGCAGCGCGTAGAACGAGGCCACCCCGTACGCCTCGGCGGGCGGCACGGACAACCGGAGCGCGACGTGGTGCAGCGCCCCGCGGCTCACCCAGC
>MGOE01000050.1:21377-21615 GCA_001797035.1 Chloroflexi bacterium RBG_16_72_14 | reverse complement strand
GCCGTGCGCCACGTGCCCATCCGCGTCCACGTCCCGCTCGCCGCCGTCCCAACCGCTGCGCGCAGGGCCGATCTCGGGGTCGAGGACGCCGTCGATCGCCGCCCGCTCCTCGGGCGTCGCGGCAGGGCCGACGACGTGCAGGTCCATGGCCGCCGAGTGTAGACGCTGGTGTCGCGTCCGGCAGCCACCGGGCGTCCGCGGGACAATGGGCGGGTCATGTCGCTGCGCCACCACGAGA
>MGOE01000050.1:19346-21311 GCA_001797035.1 Chloroflexi bacterium RBG_16_72_14 | reverse complement strand
GCCGTTGGGCCCGGCACGCGGGTGCTGGACCTCGCCTGCGGCAAGGGCGAGCTGCTGTGTCGCTGGGCCGCGTGGTTCGGGTCAGGCGGGGTGGGCGTCGATCTGAGCCCGGTGTTCCTGGGCGCCGCCGTCGCGCGCGCGGCCGAGCTCCGCGTGAGCGACCGCCTCACGTTCCTCCAGGGTGATGCCGGCACGTACCAGCCGGAGCCGGGTGCCTTCGACATCGCCGCCTGCATCGGCGCCACCTGGATCGGCGGCGGCCTCATCGGCACGCTGGGCCTGCTCCGGCCTGCGATCCCGTCCGGGGGCCTGGTCCTGGTCGGGGAGCCGTATTGGATCGAGCCGCCGCCCGACGAGGCGCTCGACGCCTACGGCTTCGCCCCCGACGACTACGCGTCGCTCGACGGGACCCTCGAGCGCTTCGAGGCGTCGGACCTCGAGCTGGTCGAGATGGTCCTCGCGGACGGCGACAGCTGGGATCGCTACGAGGCCTCGCGGTGGCGGACGATCGCGGCCTGGCTGGCCGCCAACCCCGGCGACCCGGACCACGACGCGATGCGCGAGTTCCTGGACACGAACCGGCGGGCGTACCTCCGCTGGGGCCGCCGCTACCTCGGCTGGGGCGTGTTCGTCACCCGGCCACGCTGACGCCGCCCCTCCGCGTCCCCACCAGCCGGAGCCGGGGCCCGGGTGGGCGCCCCTCCGCCGCCCGCCGGTCGCTCCGCGATCAGGCGCCCGGTGGCCGGTAGCTCACGCTGCGGCCGATTGCCTGGTCCGCCTCGGCGGCCGTGAGCAGCACGGTCGTCGTGACCCGGGCGGCCCCGCTCGCCCCGACGGTCCCGGCGATCGCCATCGCCGCCGCGTTGTCGGGCAGCTCGGCGATCGTCACGAAGTCGTCGTCACCGAACGCCCAGTAGGCGCACAGGATCTTGCCGCCGACGCTCGCCGCGAGCGCCTCGACCGCCTTCACGCGGCTGGCGGCACCCTCTTTCATGACTCCCTGGATGCCCTGCACGCTGTAGGACGCGCGGAACAGGTAGTGCGGCATCGCCGACCCTCCAACACCCCGGCCCCGCCGGCGCGGCGGCTCAAGGGTCCGCGCATCGTCCCACCGGCGACCCGGAAGTCAAGCCCGATTCCCGAGGCGACCGGCGGCCGAGACGGCCGCGCAGCGCAAGGGCGAGGACCAGGCGCAGCTCATCGTCCAGGGCTCGCGCTGTCGGTTCGTCGAGGCGCGGGAGGCGCTGCTGCTGGTCGCCGGGAGCCTGGTCGCCCTGCTGCTGACGGCGCTCGTCGTGCGCCACAGGCGTCCGGGCTTTCGGCAGCCTCACCGTGCCCGGCGAAGCGCCTCGGCGGCCTCCGCGTAGCCCCGGTGGCGCGGGTCCGGACCTTCGTGGCCCACGGTCGAGATCGCCCGGCGGCGGGATCCGAACGGGGCGAGGGGGTCGAGCACAACCAGCGAGCTCGTGACGCCCTCCGGCGGCTCGTCGCCGGCGAGCCATGCGTGGAACGCGTCCGGAGGATCCGGGCACAGCGCCGCGAACGTCGCCCGGCGCAGGCGAAGCACGTGCAGGACCTCGGACGACCACAGGCCGGCCATGACGTGGCTCACGCTCCGCCAGCCGCGCGGACCGAGGTCCAGCCGCTCGGCGAGCGCCCGGGCAAGGTACAGGCGCTTCGCGTTCCAGGCGCCGGCCGCCTCCTGGATGTTCGGGAAGCGGGTCCGGTTCTCGATGTGGAGCAGGTTCTCGTGATCCCAGGCGAGCACGTCCGCCCGACCCGCGAACTGGTAGTGCTGGTAGGGCTCGTCGATGGCGATCGTGCGGCCGGGCCGCGCCAGGGCTCGGGCCTCGGATTCGCCCATCGCCGCGTGGACGAAGTCCTCGGCCTCGTTCCGGTCGCGCCCCGCGGCCGGTCCGCGCCCGCGGGCATCCTCGAACGCGAACGAGGGCCGGAGCCCGAGTG
>MGOE01000050.1:18987-19303 GCA_001797035.1 Chloroflexi bacterium RBG_16_72_14 | reverse complement strand
CGATGGCGTGGAGCGTCGGGGGCGCGACGCCTGATCGTTCCGCCAGGTCGCGGAGCGTCCAACGACGGCGCATCCGTTCGTCGCGAACGCGCCGGCCCGCCTCCACGGCCATCCGCCGGAGTGCGGCCTGGGCGGCCGGCGAGATCGGATCGAGGCGACGACGAGGCGACATTTCGGATGGAGTGAACAGGACGGCGCTTCACCGCCGCTTACCGGTGCCGGGAGCGCTCCGTTAGCCCATCCCGGGCGCGCGACCGTGCACGTCGACGGCGGGAAGGACGCCGCTGGGTACGGTGTCCCGCTCGGATTGCCGCGT
>MGOE01000050.1:18657-18915 GCA_001797035.1 Chloroflexi bacterium RBG_16_72_14 | reverse complement strand
GCCCGCCCGGGTCAGGCCCGGGGCCCGCCCGCCCGCGTCAGGGTTGGCGCCCGCTCGTGCCCCAGCCCGCGTACCGTCCGCGGCGCTCGCCGGCCAAGGCATCGAGCTGCTCCCGGAGCGCGACCATCCGCTCGAGCGTGATGACCATCGGGATCGTCACCCGCACGTTCCAGCGGCGCCCCAGCAGGTCGGGGCTGAGCTGCACCGTGCCGCCCGTGTTTGCGAGCGCGGCGACGACCTGCCGGGCGGACCGCTCGT
>MGOE01000050.1:18299-18509 GCA_001797035.1 Chloroflexi bacterium RBG_16_72_14 | reverse complement strand
GCGGCCACCGCGCTGCCCAGCTTCTCCACCCGGATCGCGGTCGCCTTGAACTCGGCCGTGCCGGACTTGGGGTCGGTGGCGTCGATCGTGAGGTTGTTGACCACCACGTCGTCCTGGAAGTGGAGGGTCATGAACGCGAGGCCGGGCCGCAACCCCGGATCGGCACGGACCGGCGCCTCCACCGCACCCCGCCGCGACACCACGCGCACC
>MGOE01000050.1:15036-18272 GCA_001797035.1 Chloroflexi bacterium RBG_16_72_14 | reverse complement strand
GCCACGTCCTCGGGCGAGAGGTCCAGCGTCTCGCCGCGACGCCGCGGGTACGCATACCCGCCCGTCTGGACGCCGGTGTTGTACGAGTCGAGGTGGCGGCCGGTCGTGAGCCGGATCGGGAAGTCGTCCGACAGGCGGTCCACCGGCGGGTCGTGCTCCACCGGCACGAATGGCGCCCGGTTGCCCGGCACCGGGTCCTCCCACAGCCGGGAGTGCAGGAACAGCTCGCCCGGGTGCGTCTCGTCGTAGCACGGCCACTGGAGCCCGCCCTCCGCCTCCAGCCGCGCGTAGCTCATGCCCCGATGCACCGGGGAGAGGCGGCGCACCTCGTCCCAGACCGTCTCCGCGAGCGGCTCGCCCCAGTCGTGCCCGAGGCCGCGGGCGATGTCGAAGATGATCGCCAGGTCGTCGCGCGCCTGGCCCGGTGGCGCGAGGGCGCGCCGCACCCGCTGGACGCGCCGCTCGGAGTTGGTGACGGTGCCCTCGCTCTCGGCCCACGCCGCGGCGGCCGGCAGCACGACATCCGCGACCTCCGCGGTCGCCGTGAGGAAGATGTCCTGTACCACGATGAACTCGAGGCCGCGCAGCAGCCGCTCCGTGCGATGGCGGTCCGCCTCGGACTGCATCGGGTTCTCGCCGATCACGTACAGCGCGGTGAGCTCGCCCCACTCCATGGCGTCGAACATGCCCGACAGGTGCAGGCCCCGCTTCGGCGGCACGCGAACGCCCCAGGCCGCCTCGAACGGCGCGCGGAGCGCGTCCTGCTCCACGTGCTGGAAGCCGGGCAGGCGGTCCGGGAGCGCGCCCATGTCGCCACCGCCCTGGACGTTGTTCTGGCCCCGGAGCGGGTTGATGCCGCTACCGAACCGCCCCACGTGTCCCGTGAGCAGGGCCAGCGAGATCAGCGACAGCACGTTGTCCACGGCGTTGTGGTGCTCGGTGATGCCCAGCGTCCAGCAGATCATCGCCCGGTCCGCCTTCGCGTACGCATGGGCGGCCTCGCGGATGGCCGCCGCGGGGACACCGGACTCGCGCTCGGCGTACTCGAGCGTGTACGGCTCCACGCCCGCGCGGTAGGCCTCGAACCCGGACGTCGCCCGGGCGATGAACTCGTCGTTCGCGAGGCCGGCCGCGATGATCTCGCGTCCCATCGCGTTGGCGACCGCGATGTCCGAGCCCACGTCGAGGCCCAGCCACAGGTCCGCCCACTGCGCGCTGGACGTGCGCCGCGGGTCCACGGCGATCAGGCGCGCGCCGCGGCGCACCCCCCGAAGGAGGTGGTGGAAGAAGATCGGGTGTGTCTCCCGGGCGTTGCTGCCCCACAGGAGGACGACGTCCGTCTCCTCGGCCTCACGGTATGAGCTGGTCCCGCCGCCAGCGCCGAACACGGTCGCCAGACCGGCGACAGAGGGGGCGTGTCAGGTGCGGTTGCAGCTGTCGATGTTGTTGCTGCCCAGGACCGTGCGGGCTAGCTTCTGGGCGGCGAAGTTGACCTCGTTGGTCGACTTGCTGCAGCTGAAGATTCCGTACGTCCCGGAGCCGTGCCGCTCGCCCGCCGCCCGGAGCCCGGCGACCGTTCGCTCCAGTGCCTCGTCCCAGGAAGCGGGACGCAGGACCCCGGTCGATCGGTCGCCGTCGCGCACGAGCGGCGTGGTCAGGCGGACGTACTCCTTCGGCACTCGCGTACCTCGTGGTGGAGGCTCCGACCCCGCGAGTGTACCGGTGGGTGTCGAGGTCGTCGCGACGGGCGTCGCGACGGGCGCAGGCGGTACGCTGGATCACGTGACCAGCGCCGCGCCCTCCCCGCGCCCCGGCATGGGCGCGATCCCGTACCGCGACGGAACCCGGGACCGCGGCGGGACCACGTTCCGCGTCTGGGCGCCCCACGCGGAGGCCGTGTTCGTCACCGGCACCTTCGACGGGTGGGCCGCGGACCGCACGGCGCTGGCACGCGACGGCGATGGCACCACCGGCACGTGGTCCGCCGACGTCGAGGGCGTGGTGCCCGGCACCGAGTACAAGTTCACGATCCGGACGCCGCACGGCGACCTGTCGCGCATCGACCCGTATGCCCGCCACGTCACGAGCTCGGTGGGGAACGGCATCGTCTACGACCCCGACGCCTTCGACTGGGGCGGCGACACGTTCCAGGCGCCGTCGTGGGACGACCTCGTCATCTACGAGCTCCACGTCGGGACCTTCGCGGCGACCGAGGACCGGCGCGGCACCTTCGACGCGGCGCGCCGCCGCCTGGCGTACCTGCGCGAGCTCGGCGTGTCGGCGGTCCAGGTCATGCCCCCGTTCGAGTTCGCGGGCGACATCTCGTGGGGCTACAACCCGTCGCACCTGTTCGCGATCGAGTCCGGGTACGGCGGACCGGACGCGTTCAAGCGCTTCATCTGCGACGCCCACGCTCACGGCATCGCGGTGATCGTGGACGTGGTGTTCAACCACCTCGGCCCGTCCGACCTCGACCTGTGGCGCTTCGACGGCTGGGCCGAGCGCGACGGAGGCGGGATCTACGTCTACAACGACCACCGGGCCGTGACGCCCTGGGGTGCCACCCGGCCCGATTTCGGTCGCGGCGAGGTGCGCACGTTCCTGCGCGACAGCGCGCTCACCTGGCTGGAGGAGTTCCGCTGCGACGGGCTCCGCTTCGACTCCACGCTCTACGTGCGCAGCGTGGACGGCAACCCCGACAACGCCGGGACGGCGTTGGGGGACGGCTGGTCGCTGCTGGCCTGGATCAACGACGAGGTCCGGGCGCGTCACCCGTGGAAGCTCACGATCGCGGAGGACCTCCAGGACGACCCCGCGCTGGTGGCACCCACGGCAGACGGCGGGGCCGGCTTCGGCGCCCAGTGGGACGCCGGGTTCATCCGGCGCGTCCGACCTGCGCTGGAGGCGCACGACGACGCGAACCGGGACCTGGGCGCCGTCGTTGAGGCGATCCGGGGCCGGGGCCGGGGTCCCGCCCTGAGCCGGGTGATCTACACGGAATCGCACGACGACGTCGCGAACGGCCGGGTCCGCGTGCCCGAGGCGATCCACCCCGGCGACGCCGACTCGTGGTGGGCGAAGAAGCGGGCCAACCTGGGCTCGGCCATCGTGCTCACCGCCCCTGGCATCCCGATGCTGTTCATGGGCCAGGAGCTGCTCGAGGATGGCTGGTTCGACGACACCGTCGGCCTCGACTGGGCGAAGGAGAGCGCCTACCGGGGGATCCTCCGCCTGCA
>MGOE01000050.1:14902-15011 GCA_001797035.1 Chloroflexi bacterium RBG_16_72_14 | reverse complement strand
GCCCGCGACGGGGCGACGCGGGGCCTGCGGGGCTCCAACGTCGCGATCCTGCGGGCCGACCAGGCATCGAAGGTCCTCGCGTTCCACCGCTGGATGGACGGCGGCCCCC
>MGOE01000050.1:1969-14856 GCA_001797035.1 Chloroflexi bacterium RBG_16_72_14 | reverse complement strand
CGACCTGCGGATCGGGCTGCCGGCGCCGGGCCGCTGGAACGTCCGGTTCAACTCCGACTCGCCGGTGTACGCACCGGACTTCGGCGGGCATGACGCCCTCGACCTGGACGCGGACGGCAAGCCCCTCGACGGCTGTGGCCAGAGCGGCCTGGTGGCGGTCGGGCCGTACAGCGTCGTGGTGCTGTCCCGGGAGGGCTGACCGACCCGGGGCTCGGCGCCGGTCCCCGGCGCCGGCCCCCGGCCCGAACGGCCCTTGCAGGCGGATCGGGAGGCAGTGAGATTTCCGGTGGGCCGACCAACGGGACACTCCGGCGGCGCCGGCCCGCGTGGTCGATGGGGGCGATGCATGACCGAGGCTGTCCGGTGGCCGGTCATGGCCAAGGAGCGTGACGCGATGCACGAGACCAGCGACACCACCGGCGGCACCGTCGCCGCGCCGACCTTCAGCCCCACGCCGCCGCTCGAGCCGATCGTCTCGACACGGCGCGTCCGGTTCCTCGACGACGAGCAGCTCGACCGCCTCCAGGACGCGTCGCTGCACATCCTCGAGACCGTGGGGGTCAGGTTCCCGAACGCGCAGTCGCTCGAGATCCTCGGCGACCACGGCTGCGCCGTCGACACGGCGACCCAGGTCGTGCGGTTCCCCCGGGATCTCGTCCGGCGGGCCGTCGGGCTCGCCCCGCGGACGTTCACGATGGCGGCCCGCAATCCCGCCTTCGACCTTGCCCTCCGGGAGGGCACGTCGTACTTCACCACCGACGGCTGCGGCGTGGCCGCGATCGACCCCGACACCGGCCTCGAGCGCCCGTCGCGCAAGGAGGACGTCGCGCGCATGGCGCGTATCGCGGACGCCCTGCCGTCGATCGGGTTCATGTGGCCCACCGTGAGCGCCCAGGACTTCGGCCAGACCTCGCAGCTCCACGAGATCGATGCCGCGGTCAACAACACGGTCAAGCACGTCCAGTCGATGGTCCAGGGCGGGGCCATGGCCCGGTACGCAGTGGAGATGGCGACCGTCCTCGCCGGCAGCCGCGAGGCGCTGCGCGAGCGGCCGGTGCTGTCCAACCTCGTGTGCTCGATCGCGCCCCTCGCCCAGGACCACGCCGGCCTGGAGGCGGCCCTGGTGCTGGCCGAGGCCGGCATCCCGGTCGGCTTCATGTCGATGCCGACCCTGGGCACGACGGCGCCGGCCACCTCGGCCGGCGCGCTCGCGATGGGCGACGCGGAGGCGATCTCCGGGATCGTGCTGCTCCAGCTCGCCTACCCGGGGACGCCCGTGTTCCACTCGATCCTCAAGGCGTGGGCGGACCCGCGGACGGGGACGTACGTGGGCTACTCGATCGACGGCCGGGCACGCTACGCGCCGGTGGAGATCGCTCATCACTGGGGCCTGCCCTCGCTGGCCGGCTGCTTCGGCACCGATTCGGCGGCTCCCGGCACGTGGCAGTCGGCCGCGGAGGTCGCGATCGACCCCGTCCTGGGCGCGATGTCGGGCGCCGAGATCGTCACGGGCATGGGCCTCGACCGCACCTACACGCTGCTCTACCCGGAGGCGATCCTGCTCGACGACGACCTCTACCAGCGGGCGCGCCACGCGCTGCTCGCGGAGCGCGTGGACGACGAGACGCTCGCCCTCGACGTGATCGCCGCCGTGGGCCCGGGCGGCCACTTCCTGGCCGAGGAGCACACCCGGACGTTCATGCGCACGGCGCTCAAGCGGGGCCTCACGCACGAGCTCGTTGGCCAGGGCCGGTATCGCGACCCGGTGGAGGTGGCCCGCGAGCGGGCGGCCCGGATCCGCGCCGACCACCATCCCGAGCCGCTGCCGGACGTCGTGCGCGACGAGTTGGCTAGGATCCTCGCCGCGGCCGGCCGCGAGCTCGGGTAGGGCCGGGCCGTGGCGACCCTGCTGCGCGTCCTCACCGACGGCCAGGTCGGGGACGTCCACGAGCAATCGCTGGCGGTGCTCGCCCGGACCGGGATGCGCGTCGACTCGGCGCAGGCCCGCGGAATCCTGCGCGCGGCCGGGGCGGAGGTGGACGAGCCGGAACGCCGGGTCCGCTTCCCGCGCGCCCTCGTGGAGGCGTCGCTGGCCGCCGCGCCACGGTCGTTCTCGCTGGGCGGGCGGCGACCCGGCTTCTCGTTGCCGATGAACGCGGGTGAGTGCACCCTGATCCCGGACGGCGAGGCGACCATGGTCTACGACCCGGTGACCGGCGTGCGGCGCGCGTCGACGCGCGAGGACTGGATCGCGGCGACCAGGCTCGTCGACTCGCTGGACGAGGTGGGCGCCTACTGGCAGATGGTCACGGCCGGCGGCATGGATCCCGGGCCGGGGCCGCTGGTCGCGCACTGGGCGGCCACCTTCGAGCTGTTCTCGAAGCACGTCCAGGACGCGCCCGGATCGGCGGCCGAGGCCGCCTGGCTGCTGGAGCTGCTGGCGGTGGTCTTCGGCAGTCGTGAGGCGGTGCGCCGCGACCACCCGTACTCGGTCCTCTACTGCCCGGTCTCGCCGCTGGCGATGGAGGCGGAGCACACGGACGCCTGCCTCGCCACCGCCGGCTGGGACATCCCGATCGCGATCATGCCCATGCCGATGATGGGCAGCTCGGCGCCGACGGGGTTGCAGTCCACCGTGGTGACCGGCAACGCCGAGGTGCTCGGCACGATCTGCCTCGTCCAGGCGGCGGCGCCCGGGACGCCGGTGATCTACGCGCCGGCGCTGGCGGCCATGGAGCCCCGCACGGGGCGCTGGGGCGGCGGCAGCCCCGAGCACGCCCTGCTCGGGGCCGCGACCACGGAGATGGGGCGGTCCTACGGGCTGCCGGTCACGGCATCCAACGGCGGCACCGACGCCTTCGTGCCCGGGATCCAGGCGGCCGCCGAGCGGACCCTCAACTGGCTCCTGCCGGCGCTGTCGTGGCCGGACATCCTGATCGGGCCGGGCTCGCTGGGCGGCGCGTCCACGTTGTGTCTCGAGCAGATGGTCATCGACGTCGAGGTGTACCGCGCCTGCCGACAGCTGCGCGCCGGGATCCGCCCCGGGATCGGGGAGGCCGACGTGGTGGCGGCCGTGGACGAGGTCGGAACGGCGGGGGACTTCCTCGCCCGCGAGGCAACCCGCGACGCCGTCCGCGGCGGCGAGTTCTTCCTGCCCGGCCTGGGCTGGCACGGCGCCTTCGACCGGTTCGAGGCCGCCGGCAGGCCGGACATCCTGGACCAGGCCCGCGAGGTGGCGCTGGCGGCCATCGCGGGCCACCAACCGATCCCGTTCCCGGACGAGGTGGCGACGGAGCTGGCGAGGCTGGAGCGGCGGGCGCGTGCGGCGACGCCTGCGTCCGGCAATGGGATGAGGTGAACGATGCGGTACGAGGCCCGGTTCCTGGACGAGGCTGAGCAGGCGCGCGTCCACGAGACGTCGCAGCGCATCCTGGCCGAGGTCGGCGTCCGGTTCCACGGCGAACGAGCGCTGCCGCTCCTCGCCGGGGCCGGGGCGGAGGTGGACCTGGAGTCGGGGATCGCGCGCATCCCCGCCGGTCTCGTCGACGCCGCGCTCGCCAGCGCGCCACGCGGATTCGCGCTCGGGGCCCGCAACCCGGCGTATGACTACCCGGTCCCGTCGCCGGTCTCGCGGTACGCGATCGACGGCACGGCGGCGTTCGTACGCGACTTCGAGACCGGCGAGCGCCGGTACGGGACGCGGCGGGACGTGGAGGAGGGCCTCCGCGTGTTCCAGGCAGCCGACATGGGCGTCATGGCCTGGGCCCCGGTCGCCGCGTCCGACGCGCCGGCGCCGTCGCGGGCGCTCCACGAGTTCGTGGGGATGCTGAAGGCCTGCTCCAAGCACGGCCAGCACGAGCTGCACCGCCGCGACCAGGCGCCATACCTCGCCGCCGCGCTGGTCGCGATCGCCGGCTCCGAGGCTGCCGTACGCGCCCGGCACGAGGCGTCGCTCATCTACTGCCCGGTGGCGCCGCTGGTCCACGACGGCCCGATGCTCGACGCGTACCTGGACCTCGGCGACCTCGACCTGCCGGTGATGATCATGCCGATGCCGATCCCGGGCACGACGGGACCCGCCGGCCTGCTGGCGAACATCGCCCTCGCGAACGCCGAGGCGCTGTCCGCGATCGTCGTGTTCCAGGTCGCCCACCCGGGGCGCCCGGTGGTCTACAGCAGCGCGGTCGGGTCGATGGACTTCCGCAGCGGCGCCTATCTCGGGGGGACGCCGGAGATGGGCATCCAGTCCGGCGCCCTGACCACCATGGGCCGGTTCTACGGCCTGCCGGCCACCGCGGCGGGCTGTACCTCCGACGCCCACGAGCCGGGGCCCGAGGCCGTGATCGAGAAGCTGATCACGTCGCTGCCGCCGGCCTCCGCGGGTGCGGACATCATCGTCGGCCTGGGCGAGATCGACGGCGACCAGACGCTGGTGCTGGAGCAGATCCTGGTGGACAACGAGCTCGCCCACCTGTGCGAGCGGCTGGTCGCCGGGGTGGACGGGCGCGCGGGCGCGGAGCTGTTCGAGGACGTCGCGGAGGTGGGCCCGGGCGGCAACTTCCTGGCCATGCCGGCCACGCGCGACGCGGCCCGGAGCGGCGAGTTCTACGAGCCGTCGCTGATCGGGCGGGTCGCCCTCGAGGCGTGGCAGGAGCGCGGACGGCCATCGATGTACGGGCGGGCCCGGGAGCGGGTCCGTGAGATCCTGGACGCACCGATGGTCGATCCGCTGCCGGACGCGGTGATGGAGGAGCTGGACCGGATCCTGGCCGAGGCGGACCGCGACCTGCACGACTGACGGCCGACCGGGAACCGGTCGGCCGCGAGCGGTGTAGAAGGCGCGTCACCAACATCGGAGGCGCGTCCCATGCTCACCCGCATCCTTCGCCTGGCCGCGGCGTCCGCGCTGCCCGCCTCGCTCGTCCTGGCCTCGCTGATCCTCATGCCGACCGCCACGGTGTCGGCGGGCGGTGGCTGCCACGGAGAGAACGGCGCCGTCCACAACGAGGGCGAGACGTCCGTCGTCCGGATGGACGTGTGCACCTTCGAGCCCACGGTCGCCAGGGTCGACGTCGGCACCGAGGTCCGGTTCCTCAACACCTCCGCGATGTTCCACGTCGTCACCGGCGAGCGGCAGTCGTGGGGGAGCCAGCGAGAGCTGCGGCAGGGCGAGGAGCTGCGGCAGACGTTCGATCGGGCCGGCATCTACCCGTTCAGCTGCCCGCTCCACCCGGGCATGGTCGGCGCGATCGTGGTGGGCGACCCGGACGCGGCCGCGGCCGCGCCACTCGGCGAGGCGGCGCCCGCGGGGGCCGCGCCGGACGCTGCGACGCTCGCGTCCGCGGACACCGGTCTGATGCCGGCCGTGGTGCTGGCGATCGGGCTCGCGGCCCTCGCCGGCGGCGTCTCGCTGGCCGCCCTGCTGACCGCGCGGCGACGCTCCGTGAGCCCGACGAGCCCCGCGAGCATCCCGACCCCCACCAGCCACGCGAGCACCGCGACCGAGTGAGCCAGCGGGCCGCGCCCCACGGCGGCGCGTCACCCCTTCGGCGTCGCCAAGCTGCGGAGGGGGGCAGCGAAGGGCGACCGCCGCCTCGCCCGCCTCGACCATACCGACGCGCCAGGCCTCCACGCCGGCCGCAGCGAGGTCCGCCTCCAGGGCACCGATCCGCTCGCGCGGGATCGCCGCCAGCAGCCCGCCGGAGGTCTGCGGGTCGTGGGCGAGCGCGACGTGCTCCGGCGCGACACCGCTGCCGACCGCGAGCGCGGGTGCCGTGAACCGGCGGTTGTGCTCGGCGCCCCCGGTCTCGATGCCGGCCCGGGCGAGGTCAAGTGCGCCGTCCAGGGCGGGAAGCGCGGCGGCCCAGAACGCGAGCCTCGCCCCCGACGCCCTCGCCATCTCGAGCCCGTGACCCAGCAGCCCGAAACCCGTCACGTCGGTCGCGGCGCGGATGCCGTGCCGCACCAGCATCTCGGACGCGGCGCGGTTGAGCGTCCGCATCTGGTCGACGGCGGCTGCCAGGTCCGCGTCACCGGTCAGGCCCTGGCGGCGGCCGCTGACCAGCAGCCCGGTGCCCAGGCGCTTCGTCAGCAGCAGCGTGTCGCCGGGTGCCGCACCGCCCTTGCGCAGCAGCCGGTCGGGGTGTGCGGCCCCGATCACCGCCAGCCCGTACGTGGGCTCCGGGTCCCGGATCGTGTGGCCGCCCGCGAGCATCCCGCCGGCCTCGCGGACCTTCGCGGCCGCCGCCTCGAGCACCGCGGCGAGCGCCGCCTTCGGGAAGTCCTCGGGGAAGGCGGCGATCGAGAGCGCGAACAGGACCCGGCCGCCCATCGCGAACACGTCGGACAGCGCGTTGGCGGCGGCGATCTCGCCGTACTCGGTCGGGTCGTCCACGAGCGGCGGGAAGAAGTCGAGCGTGCCGAGGATCGCGAGGTCGTCCGAGATCCGGTACGCCGCGGCGTCGTCGGGCGGGTCGAGGCCGGCGATCAGCGCGGGGTCCGCCGCCTCGCCCGCCCCGAGCCCGGCCAGTGCCTCCGCCAGCAGGTCCGCGCCGAGCTTCGCGGCACAGCCGCCGCATTCCGTGAGCTCGGTGAGGCGGATCGGCGGGACATCGGGGCGCACGGTCATACGCCGGATCATAGGCGGCCGGCCCGGGGCGGGTCGCTGGGCGGGGACCAGGGGCGCGACGCAGGCCCGCCGGATCACCGCCGGACGCCTCGGGCCGCCGCCGTCATGCAGGACTCCGGCCAACCCCCCGATTTTCGGATGATCCGAACAGCCCAGCCCGGCGCGGCGGTTCGAGCCCACGACATCTGCGCGGGCAGGGTCCCCACGGGTACCTGGGCCCCGCGCCCGTGCGGGGACGAGCGTGGGATCCGGCGCCGGACCGGCCGACCAGCGCCTCCACCGGCCCGGAGACCCGGTTCGAGACCCTTCCTGTTCGGTTGATCCGAAATCCGCGGTCGCCGGCGGCCACCAGGCACCGAGCGCCGGGTGGGCCCGTACCGGCTACGGCTCGCCGGGCGCTACCATCGCTCGTGGGAGCGGAGGGGTCCCGGTGGGTCCCCCGGTCTTCAACACCGGTGGCGCGGCGCCCGGCGTCGCGCGGTGGGTTCGACTCCCATGCGCTCCCGCCACAACACCCGGATGGTTGACGTCCGCGTGCCCGGCTGAGATACTTGCTACCTAGAAGTAGCACGAGGATCAGCCATGCAGCCGGCCAGCCTGACCATCGCCATCGTGGGCGGCACCGGGTTCGTGGGCAACCGGGTCGCGGACCTGCTGCGCGCTGCGGGCCACCGGGTCGTCATTCTGTCCCGGCGGACGGGCACCGACCTCGCCTCGCCCGATCCCGCGGCGCTCGCCCGGGCGCTGGAGGGCTGCGCCGCGCTGGTCCTGTGCGCCGGCATCAATCGCGAGATCGGCAGCCAGACCTACGACGCCGTCCACATCCGGGGGACCGCAGCCGCCGTCGCCGCTGCGAAGGAGACAGGCGTGCAGCACGTCGTCATGCTGAGCTTCCTGCGCGCCCGCCCCGACGGGCCGAGCCACTACCACCGATCGAAGTGGGCGGCGGAGGTCATCGTCCGCGAGAGCGGAATCCCGTTCACCGTCCTCAAGGCCGGGGTCATCTACGGGCGCGGCGACCACATGCTCGACCACCTCAGCCGGGCGCTCCGCACCTTCCCGGTGTTCGGCCTGGTCGGGATGCGCGAGCGACCGGTGCGGCCCGTGGCGGTGGACGACGTCGCGCGCCTGCTGGCGGCCGCGGCCACCGGGGAGCCGCGGTTGCGCGACCGGACGATCGAGGTGCTCGGTCCGGACCAGCTCCCGCTCGGGGACGCGGTGCGCTGCGTCGGCGAGGTGATCGGCCGGCGCCCCACCTACGTCCGGCTGCCCGTCGCGGCGCACCTGCTGCTGGCGTCGGCGTTCGAGAGCCTGATGCGGGTGCCTCTGGTCTCGATCGCCCAGGTCCGCATCCTCGCCGAGGGGGTGGTGGAGGCGGCCCCGGCGGCCGAGCCTCCACCCGCCGACCTCGCCCCGGCCACGCCGTTCTCCGCGGTGTCGATCCGGGCCGGGCTCCCCGAGCCCGCGGGCTTCGGGCGTCGCGACCTGCGCTGGTGCGCCGCACGATGAACGGGCCGATGGTGGTGCTGTTCGACGGCGACTGCGGCATCTGCACCCACACCGCACGGGTGCTCCGGCGCCTGGACCGGCGTGGACGGCTTGTCCTGCGCCCGCTGGACTCGTGGACCGGGCTCGAAGGCGAGCCTGGGATCGACGCGCTCCGGGCGGCACTCCACGTCCGCGATGCGAACGGGCGGTGGGCACGCGGGGGTGCCGCCGTCGCCGCGATCGCGAGGGAGATCCCGATCGCGCGGCCGCTCGGACTGCTCGGCCGTCTCCCCGTCGTCCGGACGTGCCTGGAGGCGGGCTATCGGGTGGTGGCCCGGAACCGCCATCGGATCAGCCGGCGGCTGGGACTGGCGGCGTGCGCGGTGGAGGCCCCGGCACCCGGCGCGCCGCCGTGAACGCCCAGGTGGCGCGCGCATCCCTCGGCGGACCTTCGGCAACCGCGGCGGTCGTCGCCGGCTTCGCGGCGTGGGCGGCCGCCCTGGTGGCGCTCCCGGCGCCGCTGCCCGCGCGGATCATGCTGGTCGCGCCGCTGGTCGTCATCCCGCGGCTGCTCGTGGTGCTGCCGCGACGCCGCTGGATCGACCGGGCGGGTCCATGGGCGGTGCTGGCCGCGGCGGCGCCGCTGGTCATCGCGTTCTGGCTCCCGGCGGGTCCCGCGGCCGTGGCGCTCGCGGTGCCGTGGCTCGCCCTGTCGGCCGTGGCCGGGGCTGGCGGTCTCGCCGACGCGCTGGCACGGCTTCGTCAGGGGCGAATCTTCCGCGCGGTGCCCGAGCTGGGCGTCGACGCGGCGCTCGGATTCTGGGTGGTTGGCGCCGGGTCCGTGGTCATCGACCGGCTCGGACTGCCGGCGCCGTTCCCGCCCGTGATCGTGCTGCTCACCGCGACGCACTTCCATCTCGCCGGCACCGGGCTCGTGGCGATCGCCGCGCTGCTCGCGATGACCCGGCCAACCGTCGTGGTGGCCGTCATCGGCCTCGTGGCCGGGATCCCGGTCACCGCGCTGGGCTTCGTGCTGCCGAGCACCGCGGTGGGGGCCATGGGCGCGGCCCTCGTCGGCTCCTCAGGCATCGGCGTGGCGCTCGCCCTGTTGGCGGCAGGAGGCCCTCCGGTGACACGCCGGGCCCGACGGGCCGCGGGGATCGCCCTGCTCGCCGGGATGCCGCTGGGCATCGGCTGGTCCATCGCCATCCTGGCGGGGGTCGGCTTCCTGGACCTCGACGCGATGGTCCGCACGCACGGCGCCCTCAACGCATTCGCCGTGGTCGCGGCCGTAGCGACCTGGACCCCCGAGCCGTAGGCGCCGCCGGCCCGCAACCGGCTTCGTGTCGATCCCGATGCGCAGCTGCGATGGTCAAGCGGTCACGCGACCGGGCGAAGGTGTGACTCACCACGGGCACGCTATCGGCCTCCGCCGGGAGGCCAGGGGACGAGTTTTTCGGATGATCCGAACGGCGGCTCGCCCGGCCGGGCATTTCGGATCCGCGCGCGCGCCGGCAGCGCCCCGACGAGGGCCCCGAGCCGGCGCTCGTGCGGGCTGCGAGCGTTGGAGCAGGCGCTCGACCGGTGATTTCCCAGGTCCGTCGGGTCGGAGACGCGGATCGAGGCGGTTCCTGTTCGGTTGATCCGGAATCTGCGGTGGCCGGCACGGCTCGCCGGGCGCTACCTTCGCTCGCGGGAGCGGTCCTCGGCGTCGCCCAGCATCGCACCCGCAATCGCGTAGTAGCGGAGGAGGTCCGCGTCGAGGAGCCGGCGGAAGGCGTCGGCGCGGGCCTCGGCGCGAGCCTGGGCGCCGATCAGCCTCGCCACGTCTGCCGCTGACATCGCCATGACATCCATCCCGACCCTCGCACCCGTTCCTCCCTGACGGCTACGACGTCACGGGCCGGTGAATCGTTCACGAGGGGGCCCCGGCTCACAGCGCGCCGAAGCGGGCGGGATCCAGCTCGGCGGGGATCGACGGCGCGCGGCCCAGGACCAGGTCCGCGACCAGGCGCGCGGAGGCCGGACCGGTGGAGATCCCCCACGGCCCGTGACCGGAGCACACGAACAGATTCCGCGTGCCCGGAACGATCCCGATGAGCGGCCGCCCGTCCGCGCTCTGGGGCCGGGCGCAGGCGCGGACACCGCGGATCGGGGCGTCGGCGACGCTCGGGACGAAGAGCGCGGCGCGCACGAGGATGCGCTCCATCCAGGCGTCGGGCCGGGGCTCGAACGGGAGGAAGGTGGAACCCACCGCCGACGCGCCGGGCAGCGGGACGAGGCTGAACTCGACCTCGTCGAAGTCGGGCCCCACGGCCGGGTCGAGGCCGCCATCCGCGCCACCGGCGTCGAGGACCGCCTCGATCCCTGCCTCCTCGAGCACGTGCCGCGGCGGCTCCGCCAGCTCGGCCTCGACGACCACGCCCCAGCGGGCGGCGATCGGCGCCCAGCGGCCGGAGGGATCGAGCAGCGCCGGCGTCCAGGGCCCGGCCGCCGCCACGACCGCCCCCGCCGGGATCAGCTGGCCGGCCACGCGCACACCGACCACCGCGTCGCCCCGGGTCTCCAGCGTGGCCGCCCGGCCGGACCGGATCACCGCCCCGCGCGCCTCCGCGAGCGTGGCGTACGCGTACGCGGACGCGCCGGGCATCACCGGGTAGCCGATATCGACCCGGCACGCCCACAGGTCCTCGCCCGCCGCCGGCTCCAGCCGCCGCAGCGCGTCGCCCCCGACGACCTCCGCGCCCAGCTCCGGGAAGGACCCGTCGATCAGCGCAGCCTGGCGTCGGGCGGCGGCCTCGGAGGTCGAGACGTAGAGCAGCCCGGCCGGTCGGTGGCCGATCGCGAACGCGTTGGAGACCGCGGCCAGGTCGCGGTACAGCGCCACGGTCTCACGGTAGAGCGCGGCCAGCACGGGATCGAATGGGTGCTGCACGACGCCCGAGTTGGCGCCCGACGCCCCCGACGCCAGCCCCTCGCGCTCGACGAGCACGACGCGCGCCCCGGCCCCGGCGAGGAACGCCGCCGTCGCCGTGCCGGTGATCCCGCCGCCCACCACGACCACGTCCGGTGCCGCGCCCGACTGCATCGTGCGACTCCTCCTGCCATCAATCCCCGGCGGAATCGTAGCCGCGGGGGCCCCCGCGAAGCGCACCCCCGGACGCACCACCGCGCCGCGCCCTAGCATGGCCACATGGACGCGCAGCCCGACGAGGCCGACATGCCTGGCGAGGCCCGCGACGGGCCGGTCGATGAAGTGGTCGACGAGGAGGTCGACTGGGCCGCCTACTACCGCTACACGGCGGGTCGGGCGCCGCGTGCCCTGTTCGATCGGGCGCTGGCGGCGTGGGCGGTGACGGGCCGTGAGCCCGGCCGTGCCGTCGAGGTGGGGTTCGGCGACGGGACCGAGACCGCCGGCTGGCGCGTGCTCGCGATCGACGCCCAGCAGGCCGCGGCCGACGCCCTCGTGGCGCGTGTCCCGGCGGCGGACCGGCCCCGGCTCGAGATCGCCGTCGCCTCCGCGGAGACGGTGGACCTGCCCGCGGCCGACCTCGTGTATTCGGGCTTCAGCCTGCCCTACCTCGGGCCGGAGCGGCTCGCGGTGCTCTGGGCGCGGGTCGCCGCCGCCCTCGCGCCGGGGGGCCTGATCGTCGTCAACCTGTTCGGCGACCGCGATGACCACGCCGGCGAGCCCGACCTGGCGTTCCTGGACCGGGTGGCGGTGGAGCGCCTGCTGGACGGCCTGGAGATCGTCGACCTCGACGAGCACGAGGAGGACGCGGGCTCGTTCCGGGGGCCGAAGCACTGGCACCTGTTCGACATCGTGGCCCGCCGGCCGCCGGGACCGGTGCGATGAGGGCGTCTCCGTCCCGCCCCCCGAGCGTCGAGCGGATCCTCGCGATCGTGCGTGCCGCGGAGCCGGACATCTCGGAGCCCGCGGCACTCACCGAGCTCGCGCGGGCGGTCATCGGCGAGGAGCGGTGGCGCCTGGCCGCCGGCGCGCCCCCGACGCCGGAGGACGGGCTGGCCGATGCCGTGCTGGCGCGCCTGGCGGCGCTCGGGGACCCGGCCCTCACGATCCCGGCCCGCGTGATCAACGCGACGGGCGTGATCCTGCACACGAACCTCGGGCGGGCGCCGTGGCCGAGGGCCGCCCGCGTCGCCGCCGCGCTCGCCGCGCGCGACTACGGCTACCTCGAGCTGGACGAGGGCTCGGGCCGGCGGGGCACCCGGTTCCGGGCCGCGGAGGACCACCTCGTCGCGCTGACCGGCGCCGAGGACGCCCTGGTCGTCAACAACAACGCGGCGGCCCTGCTGCTCGCCGTGGGCCTGGCCGGCCGCCGCGGCTCGGTCGTGGTGTCGCGCGGCGAGCTGGTGGAGATCGGCGGCGGGGTGCGGATCCCGGACGTCGTGAGCCGTGCCGGCGTCCGGCTGATCGAGGTGGGGACCACGAACCGCACCCGGGCCGAGGACTTCGAGGCGCCCCTGGCCGACGGTCGCGCCCGGACCGTCCTCCGCGTCCACCCGTCCAACTTCGCGATGTCCGGCTTCACCGAGGCCGCGGATCTCGCCGAGGTCGCGGCGATCGCCCACCGGCACGGCGCCATCGTGATCGACGACCTCGGCTCCGGCGCCCTGCTCGACACCGCCACGTTCGGGCTCGCCCACGAGCCCACGCCGAGTGAGCGGCTCGCCGCCGGCGCGGACGTCGTGCTGTTCAGCGGCGACAAGCTCGTCGGCGGGCCGCAGGCGGGGTTGATCGTCGGGCGCG
>MGOE01000050.1:1618-1954 GCA_001797035.1 Chloroflexi bacterium RBG_16_72_14 | reverse complement strand
CGCGGCTCCGGCGTGACCCGCTGGCGCGCGCGACCCGCGCCGACAAGGCGATCCTGGCCGGGGTCGCCGCGACGCTCGCGATCTACCGGGCCGGCCGCGCCGCGCTGGACATCCCCGTATGGCAGCTGATCGCCCGCGAGCCGGACGAGTTCCGGCGGCGCGCGGAGTGGATCCGGGGGCTGGCCCGGGACACCTCCGGTCGCAACGACATCGATGTCGTCGCGCTGGAGTCGCCGGTCGGGGGCGGCTCGCTGCCCGGCCAGGTGCTGCTGTCATTCGGCGTCTCCGTGCCGGGGGCGTCGGCGGCCCGCGCGGCCGCCGCACTGCGCCGCGGGC
>MGOE01000050.1:611-1524 GCA_001797035.1 Chloroflexi bacterium RBG_16_72_14 | reverse complement strand
TGCCGCCGCCCGGACGATGAGCGCGCCTCTCGCCGCCCGGTCGCCCAAGCCCAGCGTCGTCGTCGGCACCGCGGGGCATATCGACCACGGCAAGACCGCGCTCCTGCGCACGCTCACGGGCATCGACGCCGACCGTCTCCCCGAGGAGCGCCGGCGAGGGATCACGATCGACGTGGGGTATGCGCACCTCGCGCTCGCGGACGGGTCCGTCGTGGACTTCGTGGACGTGCCGGGGCACGACCGGCTGGTGGGGAACATGCTCGTGGGCGCGGGCGAGATCGATGCCGCGATGGTGGTCATCGCGGCGGACGACGGCCCCAACGCCCAGACGTTCGAGCACCTCGAGCTGCTGGACGCGCTCGGCATCCGGGACGGGCTCGCGGTGGTGACGAAGGCCGACCTCGCGCCGGACCCCGATCGGCTGGCCCTGGTGGTGACCGCGGTGCACGACCTGCTGGAGCGGACGACGCTGGCCGGGGCGCCCGTCCTCGTGGCGTCGGCGGTGACCGGCGTGGGGGTCGATGCGGTGCGTAGGGCGCTGGGCGGGCTGGCAGCGCGCGTGGCGCCCGCGCTGCCGTCGGAGGGCGGGCCGCGGCTGGCGATCGACCGGGTGTTCGCCGTCCGGGGGCGCGGGACGGTCGTGACCGGCAGCCTGCGGGGCGGAGGGGTGGTGCCGGGGATGTCGATGCGCCTGCTGCCAGAGGGCGTCGAGGTCCGGGTGCGAGAGGTCCAGGTCCGCGGGGCGACGGTCGAGGCTGCCCGGGGCGGGCGGACGGCGCTGCTGCTCGGCGGGGTCGAGGCCGGCGCGCTGCGCCGGGGCCAGGCGCTGACCACGGATCCGGCGGTCGTGGCCACCTCGCGGGTGCTGGTCGCGATCCGTCCGGCCGCGGCGCTGGACCCGTCGCGCCCCGGC
>MGOE01000050.1:0-518 GCA_001797035.1 Chloroflexi bacterium RBG_16_72_14 | reverse complement strand
GGGCCGCGGGAGGCGATCGAGCTGGCGGACGGCGCGTCCGTGGCGCTGCTGCGGCTCGACGCGGCCGTGGTCGCCGCACCGGGCGACCGGTTCGCACTCCGCCGGCCGTCGCCCGGGTCCACCGCGGGTGGGGGCGTGATCCTCGATCCGTCGCCACCGCGTGGCGTGTCGCGGCGGCGCCTGACGCCGGAACGAGCGGAGTCGCTGGCGGCGGCGCCGATCGGCTCAGCACTGGCGCGGCTCGATCTCCACGGCGCCGTCCGGCTCGTCGACGGCTGGGCGCTGGCACCGGACGTGGAGGCGGCGCTGCGCGCGCGGGCGACGGAGCTCGTCGCGTCGCACCACGCGGCCGACCCAACGTCGCCCGGACTGGCGGTCCCGGCCCTGCGTGGGGAGCTCGCCCTCGCCGCGCGCCGCCTGGTGACGATCGGCCGGTCCGCCGCGGACGAGGTGGCCCGGGCCGTGCTGGACGCCGCCGTGGCGCGCGGAACGCTGGCGCGTGACGGCGATCGGGTACG
>MGOE01000049.1:28949-34551 GCA_001797035.1 Chloroflexi bacterium RBG_16_72_14 | reverse complement strand
CCCGGGGCCCTACAGGCGCGCGTGCGCCTGCCGGCGTTGCTCGATCAGCCGCCAGACCATCGGCGTGAAGACCAGCTGCATCGCGATGTCCATCTTCCCGCCCGGGCACACCAGCGTGTTCGCCCGTGACATGAACGAGTCGTGGATCATCGAGAGCAGGTACGGGAAGTCGATGTCCCGCGGGTTGCGGAACCGGATGACGAGGAAGCTCTCGTCGGGCGTGGGAATGAACCGGGTGATGAACGGGTTGGACGTGTCCACGACCGGCACGCGCTGGAAGTTGATGTGCGTCCGGGAGAACTGCGGGCAGATGAAGTTGAGGTAGTCCGGCATCCGCCGCAGGATCGTGTCCGTGACGGCCTCCGTGGAGTAGCCGCGCGTCGCCTTGTCGCGGTGGAGCTTCTGGATCCACTCGAGGTTGATGACCGGCACCACGCCGATCAGCAGGTCCGGGTGCCGGGCGACGTCGACCGTGTCGGTGGCCACGGCCCCGTGCAGGCCCTCGTAGAACAGCAGGTCCGTGTCCGCCGGGACGTCCTCCCAGGGCGTGAACGTGCCGGGCGGCTGGCCGTAGGGCGCGGCCTCCGCGTCGTCGTGGAGGTACCTGCGGTACCGCCCGCTGCCGGCCTCGCCGTAGTCGCGGAACAGCGACTCGAGGTCTTCGAACAGGTTGGCCTCCGGGCCGAAGTGGCTGAACGAGTGATTGCCCGCCGCCGCCTCCTCCGCCATCCGGGCCGCCATCTGCGTGCGGTCATAGCGATGGAACGCGTCGCCCTCGACGAAGGCGGCATGGATGTCCTCGCGCCGGAAGATCTGCTGGAAGGTGCGCGAGACGGACGTGGTCCCGGCGCCGGAGGAGCCGGTCACCGCGATGATCGGATGCAGCCTGGACATGGGCGGGTCACCTGCCTGCGGTGGTTCGGAACAGGCCACGGGCGCCGAACAGGGGCGCGTCGTAGCGCTTGGCGTTGTGGTCGCGGTGGTACGCCTCGATCCGCTCCACCTCGGCCCGCGAGCCGAACACGAACGCGGTCCGCTGGTGGATGCCCTGGGGCTGGACGTCGAGGATCGGCGAGTCTCCGGTGCTGGCCCGGCCGCCCGCCTGCTCGATCAGGAAGCCGATCGGGTTCGCCTCGTACAGGAGGCGCAGCTTTCCCTTGCGCGCGGAGGCCCGCTCGTCGCGCGGGTACAGGAACACGCCCCCCCGGAGCAGGATCCGGTGTGCCTCCGCGACCAGCGACGCCACCCAGCGCATGTTGAAGTCGCGGCCGCGCGGCCCGCTGGCCCCGGCCAGGCACTCGTCCACGTAGCGGGACACGGCCGGCTCCCAGTGGCGCGAGTTGGAGGCGTTGATGGCGAACTCGCTGGCCTCCTCGGGGATCCGCATGTCGCGGTGGGTCAGGATGAACTCGCCGATCTCGCGGTCGAGCGTGAACCCGTGCACGCCGTGGCCCAGGGTCATCACCAGCATCGTCGTGGGGCCGTAGATCGCGTAGCCGGCGCACACCTGTCGCGAGCCCGGCTGGAGGAACGCCTCGGGCCCGATCTCGGCGGCCGGGTCGGGGTCCAGGAGCACGGAGAAGATCGACCCGACCGAGACGTTGATGTCGATGTTGGACGAGCCGTCGAGCGGGTCGAAGGCGATGAGATAGCGGCCGCGGGGGTACTCGGGCGGGACCGGACGGACGTGCTCGTGCTCCTCGGACAGCATCGCGGCCACGGTCCCGCCGCGCAGGTGCGTGCGGTGGAAGATCTCGTCGGCCACGATGTCGAGCTTGGCCTGGGCCTCGCCCTGCACGTTGACGGAGCCGGCCTTGCCGTGGATGTCGACGAGCTGGCCCTTGCCCACGATGTTCGCGATCCGCTTGCAGGCGAGGCGGATGTCGTTGACGAGCGCGGTGTAGCTGCCGGTCGCGTTGGGGACCTTGCGCTGCTCGTCGATCAGGAACTCGGTCAGCGTCTGCTGGAGCTGGGGCTCCCGCGCGGCGGTGCCGGCGGGTCCGGCGGCGCTCCGGGTCGTTCGGGCCGTCATCCCGTCTCCTCCTCGCCCCCGCCGGGCTCGTCGAACACGCGGCTGGCCCGGATGTCCGCCGCCTCGATCGTCATGAGCGCGTCCCGCGTGAGCGGCACGCCACGCTGCCGGTACAGGCGGTTCGCCTGGCGCAGCCGGGCACGGTCGAGCGCGTTGCGGATCGACCGCGCGTTGGCGAAGCTGGGCCGCTCCCGGCGGCGGGCGATGTACTCCACGAGCGCGGTGTCGCCGTCCGGCGAGAGGCGGTAGTCGAGCCGGCCGAGCATCAGCAGCGCGATTGCGTGCAGCTCGTCGGGCGTGTAGTCCGGGAAGTCGATGTGGTGGGCGACGCGCGAGCTCATGCCGGGGTTGCTCTCGAAGAACCGCGCCATCCGGTCGCCGTACCCGGCCAGGATGACCACGAGGTCCTCGCGCTGGTTCTCCATGACCTGGAGCAGGATCTCGATCGCCTCCTGGCCGTAGTCGCGCTCGTTCTCGGGGCGGTACAGGAAGTAGGCCTCGTCGATGAACAGCACGCCCCCCATCGCGCGCTTGAGCACCTCCTTCGTCTTCGGCGCCGTGTGCCCGATGTACTGTCCCACGAGGTCGTCGCGCGTGACGGCGACGAGGTGGCCCTTCCGCGAGTAGCCGAGCCCGTGGAGGATCTGGGCCATGCGGAAGGCGACGGTCGTCTTGCCGGTGCCCGGGTTGCCCGTGAAGCTCATGTGCAGCGACGGCGCGCCGGCGGTCAGCCCGACATCGCGCCGGAGCTTCTCAACGAGCAGCAGCGCGGCGATCTCGCGGATGCGTGTCTTCACCGGCACGAGGCCCACCAGCTCCTCGTCGAGCGTCGCGAGCATCGCCTCGATCCCCGTCGCGGCGAGCGCCGCGTCGAGGTCCAGGGCCGGCTGATCGGGCAGGGTCATCGTCGGGATCACGTGTATCGCTCGCCCTCGGGGCGGTCGGTGGCGTACGTCCGGGTCGTATAGCGGATCGCGCGCCCGGCCGCCTCCTGGCGGACCAGGGCCATACCGGGCTCATGGCGCGGCCGGTTGATGATGAACGAGAGGCGGATGGACTCCACGCCATGCGAGGAGTCGAACGCGTTGAGCTTGAGGTACCGGTCCGGGAACCTGGAGCGGGCCGCGGCGACGTCGGTCATCACGCCCGCGGCGTCGCGCAGGTCGAACATCGGCGGTCCGTACATCTCCCAGTACGTGTTGCGCGGGTGCGGGTCATCGGTGTGCTCGAGGGAGATCGCCCAGCCCTGCGCCAGGCAGTGCTCCACCTGGGCCCGGATCTGGTCGTCGGTCAGGTCCGGAAGGAACGAGAAGGTGCCCTGTGTGAGTCGCATCGTGGGTCTCCTCGGCGCCTATGCCGACGTCGGCGTGGGGACGAAGTCGGGGGTGTCGGTGCTCGCGTAGTCGAAGGTGACCTCGCCCCAGGTGTCGAGCGCCGCCCGCAGCGGCAGGCAGTCGCGCGCGGCGTCGGCGAGGATCTGCGGCCCCTCGGTCCAGATGTCGCGGCCCTCGTTGCGCGCGAGGACCATCGCTTCCAGGGCGACGCGGTTGGCCGTCGCGCCCGCGGCGATCCCCATCGGGTGGCCGATCGTGCCGCCCCCGAACTGGAGGATCGTGTCGTCGCCGAGGTAGCCCAGCAGCTGGTGCATCTGCCCGGCGTGGATCCCGCCCGACGCCACGGGCATCACCTTGCGCAGGCCGCCCCAGTCCTGCTCGAAGAACAGGCCACGCGCCAGGTCGACGTCGTTGTGCTCCTCGCGCAGGACGTTGTAGAAGCCCTGGACCGAGTTCGGGTCGCCCTCGAGCTTGCCGACCACGGTTCCCGCGTGGATGTGGTCCACGCCGGCGAGGCGCATCCACTTGGACACGACACGGAACGACATCCCGTGGCTCTTCTGGCGGGTGTACGTGGAGTGCCCGGCCCGGTGGAGGTGGAGCAGCATGTCGTTCCGCCGCGCCCACTTCGACATCGACTGGATCGCCGTGTACCCGATCACGAGGTCGATCATGACGACGATGCTGCCGAGCTCCTTCGCGAACTCGGCGCGCTCGTACATGTCCTCCATCGTGCCCGCGGTCACGTTGAAGTAGTGGCCCTTCACCTCGCCGGTCGCGGCCTGGGCGCGGTTGACGGCCTCGATGCCGAACAGGAACCGGTCGCGCCAGTGCATGAACGGCTGGGAGTTGATGTTCTCGTCGTCCTTGGTGAAGTCGAGACCACCCTTCAGGGCCTCGTACATGACGCGGCCATAGTTCCGGCCGGACAGCCCGAGCTTGGGCTTGATCGTCGCGCCGAGCAGCGGCCGGCCGAACTTGTCCAGGCGCTCCCGCTCCACGATGATCCCGGTGGGCGGCCCGTCGAAGGTCTTCACGTACGCCACGGGCAGGCGCATGTCCTCGAGGCGCAGCGCCTTGAGCGGCTTGAACCCGAACACGTTGCCGATGACCGAGGCCGACAGGTTGGCGATGGACCCGGGCTCGAACAGGTCGAGGTCGTACGCGATGTACGCGAAGAACTGGCCGGGCGTGCCCGGGACCGGGTCCACGCGGTAGGCCTTGGCGCGATAGGTGTCGGCGGCGGTGAGACGGTCGGTCCAGACCACCGTCCAGGTGGCGGTGGACGACTCACCGGCGACGGCGGCCGCGGCCTCGACGGGATCCACGCCGTCCTGGGGGGTGATCCGGAACACGGCGAGGACATCGGTGTCCTGCGGCTCGTAGTCCGGGTTCCAGTACCCCATCTGGGCGTACCGCAGGACGCCCGCCCGGTAGCGCTCGGCGCCCTCGAGCGGCGCGCCGGTGTTGGTCGGTTCCATGGGTCAGGGCTCCTCGTCGGGATTCGGTGGCCGGGTGCGTCGGTGGTCCTGGGGTGGTCAGGCGCCGGGCGCGGGCGCGGGACGGGCGATGGCGGCCCTCGCGGCCGAGCGGATCTCGTCGATGGCGGCCGCCCGACCGCCCGGGTGGCGATGGACGGCCGAGCCAGCCACGAGCACGTTCGCGCCGTGCGCGACGACCTCGCCCGCGACGGCGGCCGAGACGCCGCCGTCCACCTCGACCTCCGCCGGCGACCCGGCCGCGTCGAGCAGGTCGCGGATCTCGCGGACCTTGGCCAGCATGGTGGCGATGAACAGCTGTCCGCCCCAGCCGGGGTTGACCGTCATCACCAGGGCCAGGTCCACGAGGTCCACGACATGGCGGATCGCATCCACGGGCGTGGACGGGTTGAGGGCAACGCCCGCCTTCGCTCCCGAGGCGCGGATCTCACCCAGGAGACGGTGGAGGTGGACGGTGGTCTCCGCGTGGACGATGACGACGTCCGCACCGGCGTCCGCGAACGCGGCCCAGTGGCGCTCGGGCCGCTCGATCATCAGGTGGGCCTCGAACGGGATCGTCGTCCGTCCGCGCACGCTGCGCAGCAGGTCCGGGCCGTGGGTCAGCCGCGGGACGAAGCGGCCGTCCATCACGTCCCACTGCACGCGGTCGGCACCCGCCTCGACGAGCGAGTCCAGCTCGGCGCCCAGTCGGCCCAGGTCCACGTCGAGCATCGAGGGCACGATGGCGAGACGGCGCG
>MGOE01000049.1:27629-28941 GCA_001797035.1 Chloroflexi bacterium RBG_16_72_14 | reverse complement strand
CGTTGGCGGCGCCCGCGGCGCCGTCGGGGTCCATGACCGCGGCCGCCCGGAGGCCGGTCGCGTGGGCGTCGTCCCGCATCGTGTGTTTCGAGCCTCCTGGTGTCTCCGGCCTGCCGCGATTCGTCTCGGTCGGCACCCCCGTCCCTGGCGGGGCCGGCCGAGCGTAGCCTTGCCCGAAGGATGAAGTCCAATGCATGTTGTTGATGTGAGTGATACGATTCGCGAATGAGCGAACCACCCGCCGGCAACGGCACGCCGCTCGGCAACGGCACGCTGCTCGGTCCACGGTTCGCGGAGCTGGTCTCCATCCACCAGCTGCGCCTGCTGATCGCGGTCGTCGAGAACGGCGGCTTCTCGCGCGCCGCGGATGCACTCGGCTTGAGCCAGCCCGCCATCTCGCACCAGCTCAAGGCCCTCTCGACCGCGGTGGGCATGCCGGTCATCGAGATCATCGGCCGTCGGGTGCAGCTCACCCAGGCCGGCAACCTGCTGTACGTCCACGCGCAGCGGATCGTGGCCGACTTCGAGGCCGCCGGCACCGTGCTCGACGAGTTCCGCGGGCTGCGCCGGGGCCGGATCCGCATCGCCGGCGACACCACGGTCGCGATCTACGTCCTGCCGGACCTGCTCGGCGACTTCCGCCAGGAGCACCCGGACGTGGAGCTCAGCCTCGGGGTCGACAACCGGCGCGGCCTGTACGACCGCCTGGTCGCCAACGACGTGGACTTCATCGTCAGTGGCCGGCTGTGGCTGGACACCTCGGTCCCGCTCATCGCCAGGCCGTTCCTGGGCAACGAGCTGATCGCCATCGCGTCGCCGCGACACCACCTGGCGGGCCGCAGGCGCGTGACCCTCGCGGAGCTGGCCCGGGAGCCGTTCATCATCCGCGAGCCCGGGTCCGGGACCCGCGAGACGACGGAGGAGGCGCTCCAGGAGGCCGGCGTCTCGTACAGCCCGCTGATGGAGCTCGCGAGCAACGGCGCGATCAAGCGCGCGGTCGCCCGCGACCTCGGGGTGTCGATCCTGTCACGCTACGCGACGTCGCTGGAGCTCGAGCTGGGCAACCTCGTCGAGCTGCCGGTCGAGGGGTTCCCGCTCCGGCGGCAGTGGCACCTGTTCTACCCGCGCGACCGGCGGCTGGGCCCCGTCGAGGAGGCGTTCCTGCGCTTCGTCGAGGATGGACGCTGGAAGGACCGGCTGGGCCGCCCGACCACCACGGACTGACCCCTCGGAGTGGCGCGCGTCGCCCTCTCCGGCGTCAGGCGATGGCGGCGGCCGCGGGTCGCGGATCGAGCTCGCCCGACGCGTAGCG
>MGOE01000049.1:26378-27607 GCA_001797035.1 Chloroflexi bacterium RBG_16_72_14 | reverse complement strand
TCGATCTCGTGGCCGTGCCCGGCCGAGCCGAACTGCTCGTAGCGCTGCGCGCACAGGCCCTGGGCGGCCTTGATCCCCTCGAGCAGGAACGTGCGGGGGTCGAACTCCGAGCGGTTGCCGACCAGGTGCCGGCGGACGGCGGCCGTCATCGCGAGCCGGATGTCGGTGTCGATGTTCACCTTGCGCACGCCGTGGCGGATGCCCTCCTGGATCTCCTCCACGGGCACGCCGTACGTCGGGCGGATCTCGCCCCCGGACTCGTTGATGACGTCGATCCACTCCTGGGGCACGGACGAGGAGCCGTGCATGACGAGGTGCGTGTCCGGCAGGCGCCGGTGGATCTCCTTGACGAGGTCCATGACGAGCACCTCGCCCGACGGCCGCTGGCTGAACTTGTACGCCCCGTGGCTGGTGCCGATCGCGATGGCGAGGCAGTCCACGCCGGTGTCGCTAACGAAACGGACCGCCTCGTCCGGGTCGGTGAGGAGGCGTTCGCGGTCGGCGACCGCTTCGGCCCCGTGCCCATCCTCCTGCTCCCCGCCGAGGCGCTCGAGCGAGCCCAGCACGCCGATCTCGCCCTCGACCGTGACGCCCACGGCATGGGCGAGGTCGACGACCCTGGCCGTGACGCCCGCGTTGTACTCGTAGGTCGCCGGCGTCTTCGCGTCCTCGAGCAGTGAGCCGTCCATCATCACGCTCGTGAACCCGGAGCGGATCGAGCGGACGCAGGTGCCCAGCGTCGCGCCGTGGTCCTGGTGGACGGCCAACGACACGTCCGGGTAGGCCTCGGCGGCAGCGAGCATCAGGTGGCGGAGGAACGGCTCGCCCGCGTAGGAGCGCGCGCCGGCGGATGCCGCGACGATCGCCGGGCTGTCGACCTGGCGGGCCGCGCCGAGCACCGCGTGGATCTGCTCGAGGTTGTTGACGTTGAACGCCGGGAGGCCGTAACCGTGCTCGGCGGCATGATCGAGGAGCTGGCGCATCGAGACGAGGGACATCGGACCCGTTCCTTCCATCGGTCGCGGGGAAGCCCGGCCCGCCCGACCCGCGATGGCACGGGAGGCTATGGCGTGATGGTAGATGCCGTCCAATGCATGTTGATCATGGCATCGATGCACGAGAATGCATTCCCAGGTGACCAGGGCCGCCGGCCGCGGCATGCATGGTCCGGGCGTGCGAACTCCGCCGGCGATCGGCGAGCCGGGACGCTCCGCCGGCCGTCTCGACCG
>MGOE01000049.1:25117-26283 GCA_001797035.1 Chloroflexi bacterium RBG_16_72_14 | reverse complement strand
GTGGCGTGGATCGCCCGATCCCACGCCACGAACACCCCGGCAGGGTGCCCGTCGGGCAGGCCACCGAGCCAGCACAGACGTTGGGATGCGTACCCTGCCCTGAACAACGGTTGACGTCGCGGCGCCGCGCTGCGTACGATCCGCGCCACAACTGAACAGCACTATCAAGAGTGGCGGAGGGACCGGCCCGTTGAAGCCACGACAACCTACCGGCGGGATGCCGGCAAGGTGCCAATTCCGGGCAGGTTCTCCTGCGAGATAGGGCATTCCCCCTGGGACCCTTCCTCGTGGAAGGGTCTTCTCGTATCCGGTCCCCCGGCGCGTCCCCCGTGGAGGACCGGAAGTCATGGCCATCGAGATCCCGCCCTCGCCGTCGGGCACGGCACCCGCGGATGCGACCCGCATCCGCGGCCTGCGGTGTCGCAACTGCGGCACGCCCGAGGCGCTGGGGCCGAACTACGTCTGCGCCGCCTGTTTCGGGCCGCTGGAGGTCGCTTACGACCTCGACCTCATCGGGCGGCTCGTGAGCCGCGACGAGGTCTCGCGTCGGCCCGCCGGGATCTGGCGCTATCTCGAGCTCCTCCCGCTGGACGAGGCCCCGGAGCGCGGACTCGCCGTCGGGAGCACGCCGCTGCTGCGGGCGGACCGCCTGGGCGCGGCCATCGGCGTCGACGGGCTGCGGATCAAGGACGACACCCGCAACCCGACGCTCTCGTTCAAGGACCGGGCCGTCGCGATCGCCGCGGCACGCGCCCAGTCGTTCGGCCTCGAGGCCCTCGCCTGCGCGAGCACCGGCAACCTCGCCGGGGCCACCGCGGCCGCCGCGGCCGCCGTCGGCATGCCGGCCTACGTCTTCGTCCCCGCCGACCTCGAGCCCGCCAAGATCGAGCATGCGCTCGCCTACGGCGCCACGGTCGTCCCCGTCGACGGCACCTACGATGACGTCAACCGCCTGTGCCTCGAAGTCGCCGACGAGCTCGGCTGGGGCCTCGTCAACGTCAACCTGCGCCCGTTCTACGCGGAGGGCAGCAAGACGCTCGCCTACGAGATCGCGGAAGCCATGGGCTGGCGCCTGCCCGACGTCATCGTGGCGCCGGTGGCGTCGGGGGCGATGCTGACCAAGCTCGCCAAGGCGTTCGACGAGCTGGTCGCGCTCGGCTGGGTCG
>MGOE01000049.1:16511-25074 GCA_001797035.1 Chloroflexi bacterium RBG_16_72_14 | reverse complement strand
TGTGCGCCGGTCGCATCGGCGTTCGCGGCCGGACGGTCTGACATCGAGCCCGTCAGGACGCCGGACACCATCGTCCGCTCCCTCGCCATCGGCAACCCCGCCGACGGCCGCTACACCGTGGAGCTCGCCCGTGCGACGGGGGGCTCGGTCGAGGCCGTGACCGACGAGCAGACCGCGGCCGCCATCCGCGCGACGGCCACGCTCGAGGGCATCTACACCGAGACCGCGGGCGGCGTGACGATCGCCGCGGTCGAGGCGGCGCGCCGCCGGGGCACGATCCGCGACGGCGACGAGGTCGTCGCGCTCCTGACCGGCAACGGGCTCAAGACCCCCGACGCGGTACGGTTCGGCATCGAGACCCGACCCGCGGAGCCCGGCCGGCCCGGGCTCGCGCCCGTCATCCCCGCCCGCTTCAGCGCCTTCGAAGGATGGTTGTCCGCATGAGCCAGGTCCGGATCCCGCCCGTCCTCCGCCCGTCCGCCGGGGGCCAGAAGCTGCTCGACGTGCCCGGCGCCACCGTCCGCGAGGCGCTGACGGCCCTGGTCGCCTCGTACCCGGACCTCGGCCCGCGCCTGCTCGACGGCGAGGGCGCGATCAACCGGTTCGTGAACGTGTTCGTGAACGAGACCGACGTCCGCCATCTCCAGGACCTGGACACGCCGCTGGCCGCGACGGACACCCTGCTGCTGCTGCCGGCGATGGCCGGCGGCTGACGGCCCGCGATCCCCCCGAGGCCCGCCGCTCAGGCCCCGGGGGCCATCACCTCCGTCGGCGAGGTCAGCGGGGCGGCGGGGTCGAACAGCGTCGCCAGCGCGTCCGCGGTGATCCGGCGCGTGTCGGTCACGGTCCAGGCAGCGTCCGGCAGGTCCGTGCCCACGCCCACGGCGACCATCCTCGCCGCCCTGATCGCGGCGATCCCCGCCCGGGCGTCCTCGATCCCGACACAGTCCACGAACCGGACGCCGAGCCGCTCCGCGGCGACCAGGAAGATCTCCGGGTCCGGCTTGCCCTTGACGAGCGTCGCCGGGTCGACGATGACATCGATCAGCGGCTCGATGCCCAGCCGGCGCACGACGTCCCACACGTTGTGGCTCATCGACGCGATCGCGGTCTGGATGCCGCGAGCTCGCAGGTCCGCCAGCAGGTCCCCCATCCCGGGGAGCAGGTCCGCCGGCGTGATCGCGTCGATCAGCTCGCGGAAGTAGGTGTTCTTGCGGTCGGCGAGGCGCACCTTCTCGGCGAGCGTCGCCGTCTGGCCCGCGTTGTCGAGGATGATCTCGAGGCTCTCCATCCGGCTCACGCCCTTGAGGCGCTCGTTAAGCTCGCGGTCGAACGGGATCGAGACCTCCGCCGCCAGCCGTTGCCAGGCGCGGAAGTGGTGCTCCGCGGTATCGGTGAGGACGCCGTCGAGGTCGAAGATCACGGCCTCCAGGCGGGGGTCGAGGCCGATCTCGACCGGAGTCCCCGCGGCGACCGTGATCGGCCGCCCGAAGTGGCGGATCGCGAGCGGCCCGCCCGCGAGCAGCTCGTAGCGGGCGACGTGCCGGGCGATCGACACCTGGAGCATCGCGTCGCCCACGAGGAGCCGGAACGCCAGCCGGTTCCAGGCCTCCGGCAGCCGCGGCGAGAAGTCGATCGTCCCGTCATCGTCGCGCAGGCCACCGAAGCCGTACACCAGCGACACCCACGACCCGGCCATCGCCGCGATGTGCACCCCGTGAGCGACGTTGCGGTTGACGTCGTCGAGGTCCATCCGGGCCGTCTGCATGAAGTAGCGGTAGGCCTGCTCGCCGTAGCCCAGCTCGGACGCGGCCACGCTCTGGATGCACGGCGAGAGCGACGAGTCGCCGGTCGTCAGCGGGTCGTAGTAGTCGAAGTTGCGCTTCTTCTCGGCCATCGTGAACTCGCTGCCCAGCAGCACCTGGGCGAGCACGACGTCGGACTGCTTGAGGACCTGGTGGCGGTAGATCACCAGCGGGTGGTAGTGGAGCAGCAGCGGGTGGTTGCCGGGCGGCGTGCCGGCGAAGTCCCAGGGCGCCCGGTCCAGGAACGAGTCGTCCTGCGAGTGGATGCCCAGCGTGGCGTCGCGGGGGATGCGCATCAGGTCCGCCGCCCGCCGCCACTCGGCGATCTCGGCCTGCGCGAGCCCGATCCGCGCCGCCAGCGCCGCCCAGTCCGCGGGTGCCTCCGCGGCGAGCTCGTCGGCCAGCCGGGCCGCGTACCGCAGGTGGGCCCGGGCCATGAGGTTCGTGTACCCGTTGTTGTTGACCAGGGCCGTGTACTCGTCGGGGCCCGTGACCTCGTTGATGCAGAATCCGCCGTCGCGGGCCGGGATGTAGTCACCCAGGTCCGCCCACAGCCGCGCGGTCTCGAACACCACCTCGGCGCCCCCCTCGCGCAGCAGCGAGCGGTCGCCGGTTGCAGCCACGTACTTGGCGATCGCGTACGCGATGTCGGCGTTGATGTGGTACTGCGCGGTGCCGGCCGGGAAGTAGGCCGACGCCTCCTCGCCCCCGATCGTCCGCCATGGATAGAGCGCCCCGCGCTGGCTCAGCTCGACCGCGCGCGCCCGGGCCTTGTCCAGGATCCCGCACCGGTACCGGAGCAGGGCGCGCGCGACGGCCGGCTGCGTGTACACGAAGAACGGCAGCGCGAAGATCTCGGTGTCCCAGAAGTAGTGACCCTCGTAGCCTTCACCGGTCAGGCCCTTGGCGGCCAGGCTCGTCCGCCCGTCCCGCCCCGCCGACTGGAACAGGCTGAACAGGTTGAAGCGCACCCCCTGCTGCAGGGCGCCGTCACCGTCGATCTCCACGTCGGAGGTGGCCCAGAACCGGTCCAGCACATCCCGCTGCTCCTCGACGAGCGCATCGAAGCCGCCGTCGGGGACGGCTGACACGGCTTCGCGCGCGCGAGCGACCAGCGCGTCCTCAGGGTGGTCGAGCGAAGAGCCGTAGGCGAGCAGCTTGGTCAGGCCGAGCATGGCGCCGTTGCCGAGGCTGGTCTCCACGGACAGCGCCACGCCCTCCTCGGTCGCCACCGAGGACGTCCGCGCCGCTCCCCCCTCGGCCCCCTCCCCCCGCAGCCGGTGCTCGGCGGCCGCGACCGCCGCGAGGCGGGTGGCGGTCGTCCGCTGGACCACGGCGCCCCAGGTGCCGGACGCCTCCCGGTGGACGGTGTGGAGCGCGCCGTCCGGGAGGTGCGCCCCGACCCGCGGGTCGTCCGAGACCGCCTGGTTGCGGACCTGGGCGTTGAGCGCTGACACGACCCGGACCGGGGCCGGTCCGCCACCGAGGACGGTGACGGCGTAATCGATGGCGGCGATGCTCGCCCGCACGAGCGACACGAGGCGGCGGGCCACGATCTCCACCCTGACGCCGCCCGGCGACCGCCACCGGACGGTCCGCGTGAGCACGCCCGTGCGCAGGTCCAGCGACCGCTCCCAGGCCTCGATCGTCCCGGTTTCCACGTTGAACGGGTCGCCCCCCACGGTGAGCGAGATCCGCTTGCCGTCCACCAGGTTGAGCAGCACCTGGTGGTTTCGCGCGAACCCGTACGCGGCCTCCCCGTAGGCGATCGGCACCTCCTCGAAGAAGCCGTTGACGTACGTGCCGTGGGCGACGTTGCCGGACTCCTCTTCGAGGTTGCCACGCAGGCCCAGGTGCCCGTTGGCGAGCGAGAAGATCGTCTCGTTGCGCGCCGCCAGGGCAGGGTCGAACGTCAGCTCGCGGATGCGCCAGGCATCGACCGGATACAGCGGCCGCTCGTCGGTCATCGATCGGGCACCCGGGGGCTCACCCCTTGACCGACCCGCCGACGATGCCGCGGACGAAGTAGCGCTGCAGGCCGAGGAACACGGCCAGCGGCACCGCCATGGTCACGAACGCGGCCGCGGCGAGGTACTGCCAGCCGCCGCCCAGCGAACTGACCAGGTTCGAGACCGCGATCGTCAGCGGCGCGTTGTCCGGGTTCTGGGCGCCGAGGTAGATGAGCGCGACGAGCAGGTCGTTCCACACGAACAGGAACTGGAAGATCGCCAGCGCCGCGATCGCGGGCACCGTCATCGGCAGCGCCAGCCGGAAGAACGCGGTGACCGGGCTGGCCCCGTCGATCGCCGCCGACTCGAACACCTCGCGCGGCAGATCGCCCATGAAGTTGCGCAGCAGGAACACCGCAAACGGCAGGCCGTAGCCCGTGTGGGCGAGCCACACCGCGAGGAACGAGCCGGCGATGCCGAAGCCGTTGGGGCCGTACAGCTGGAGGATCGGGATGAAGGTGGACTGGAGGGGCACGACCAGCAGGCCCACCACGGCGATGAACAGGAGATTCCGGCCCGGGAACTCCATCCACGCGAACGCGTAGGCGGCGAAGGCGGCGACCATGATCGGGATCACGGTGGCCGGGATGGAGATGAACAGGCTGTTGACGAACCCCTCGCTGATGTTGCTCTGGGCGAGCACGTGGGCGTAGTTGTCGAGCGTGAACTGGGACGGGCTGAAGAAGGCGGTCCACCAGCCCGACTGCGTGAGCGCCTCGGGCGGGCGGAAGGAGTTGACCAGCAGGCCGATGGTCGGCACCAGCCAGACCACGATCAGGAACAGGATGAACAGGTGGAGGGGCAGGCGCCGCACGAACCCGGGCAGGCGGTCGCGTTCGGCACGGGCCTGGGTCGCGGCCGTGACGGTCGTCATCGGATGGCCTCCTGGGCACGGAACCGGCGGATGTTGAGCGCCATGACCGGGATGATCGCGAGCAGCAGGATGACCGCGATCGCGCTGGCGCGGCCCGGCTGCCCGAAGTCGTACAGCTGCTTGATCATCTGGTAGGCGACGACCTGGGTGTCGTAGTTGCCGCTGGTCATCACGAACACGACGTCGAACGCCTTGAGGGCGGTGATGATCATCGTGGTCGTCACGACCGCGATCGTCGGCGCCAGCAGCGGCAGCGTGATCCCCCGGAAGACCTGCCGCTCCGACGCGCCGTCAACGCGGGCGGCCTCGAGCAGCTCCGGGTTGATGCCCTTGAGGGCCGCGGACAGGATCACCATGCAGAATCCCGTCCACATCCAGGCCATGACCACGACCAGCAGGATGGTGTTGAACGCCCAGCCGGACTGCTGCACCCACGCGACGGGAGCGATCCCGGCCGATCCCAGGACCGAGTTCAGGGTGCCGACCTGGGGCTCGGGTGGGGTCCGCCAGTCGTACATGAACGTCCAGATCACGCTGGCAGCGACCATGCTGATCGCCAGCGGCACGAAGATCACGGACTTGGCCACCGTCTCATAGCGGACCCGGTCCACGAGCAGCGCGATCAGCAGCCCGATGCCGACCGTGATCGCCGTCAGCACGACCAGCCAGATGAGGCTGTTCCGGAGCGCGATCAGCGACGAGGCGTTGCCGAAGAACCAGGCGAAGTTCTCGATGCCCACGAACTCGGTGCCGGCCTTGTTGTGGAGGCTGCGCACGAAGGTCCCGATCGTGGGGTAGACGAGGAACACGGCGAGGAACGCGAGCGCGGGGGCGAGCCACAGCCACGGGCGGATGCGGGGCCGCAGTCGCTGGCCAAACAGGCGCAGCCCGAGCTCGGTCAGCCAGATGTACCCGACGAGCACCGCCGGGACACCCACGACCACGATGACGGCCGTGACCAGCCGCGGATCCATGACGCTCCCTCCGGTGTGCGGACCGGACGGGCGTGCCCTGGATGGCACGCCCGTCCGGTCGAGTTCCCCCTGTCAGCCGCCGTAGGCGTCCGCCTGGGCGGAATCAAGCTCGGCCAGGATCGAATCGAGCTGGCCGGGGTCGCTGGCGTACTTCACGACGCCGGACCAGAACGCGCTGTTCATGGCGGCCGGCATCAGGTCCGAGGCGTCGAACACGAAGATCTTCGCGTTGAGGAGCGCCTCGGCGGAGCGCTTGCTGATGTCATCGGGGTAGCCGGTCGCGTTCTTGTTGGCCGACAGCGCGCCACCGATCTTGACCCAGATGTCCTGGGCCTCGGCGGTCACGAGATAGGCCATCAGCGAACGCGCGGCGGGCGTGTCGTGGAACATGCCGAACAGGTCGCCGGCACCCTCGACCGCCCCCGAGTACTGCGCGTCGATGTCGGGGAACGGGAAGAAGTCGTAGTCCGTGCCCGCGGTCGCGGTGGCGAATCCGCCGAGGCCGGTGATGAAGCTGGCCTGGTGATGGAACAGGCAGCCGGGCGGCGAGGCGAACAGCGGGTCGCCCGCAACCTGGAAGTTGGTCGCGTTGACGCCGGTGCCGCCGCCGTAGGCGGCCGCCACGACCGAGCCGAAGGTCTCGAACGCGCTCTTGATCTGCGGGTCGGTCCACTTGACCTGGCCCTGCCACCACGAGTTGTAGACGTCCGGGCCGGCCTGGCGCAGGACGATGTCCTCGATCCAGTCCGTGCCCGGCCAGCCGGAGGCGGCGCCGGACTCGATTCCCACGCACCACGCGGCCTGGGCCTTGGAGGCGTTCTGGCTGACCACGCCCTGGAGGTCGTCCCAGGTCGCAGGGGCACCGCCCGACAGGTCGATGACCGACGGGTTGTACCAGATCAGGCCCTTGACGGCGGTCTTGATGAACACGCCGACGAGCTTGCCGTTGACCGTGCCCAGCTCCACCAGCGGGGCTGCGGTCTCCGACGAGTACGTCGCGGAGTCCAGGACGCCGGACAGGTCCACCAGGCTGCCCGCCCACTCGGTCATCTGGCCGGGACCCGGCAGGCCGGCAAGGTCGGGCAGCACGCCCGACGCGACGCCGGTGGTCAGGACGGTGTTGAGGTCGCGGGTGCCGGTGTACTTGACGGTGGCCCCGGTCCGCTCCTCCCATGGCTTGACCATGGCCAGGAACGCGTCCTGCTCGGTGCCGCCCCAGGTGCCGATGACGGTCACCTCCTGGCCGCTCAGGTCGTCGCTCGGCGTGGACGGCACCTCGCCCGATGCCGGCACCGAGGCGGGCGGCGCGCTCGTTGCGGGACTGGGGGACGTCGTGGATCCGCCGCAGGCGGCGCCGATCACCGCGATCGCGGCGAGCCCGGCCAGCACCCGGATCCTGAAGCTGCGTGTCGGTTCGATCACTTCCTGGTCTCCTCCTCACTGGTCTTCGGTACGCGAACCGATGGATGTGGCATGGCCCTCCCTGGCTCAGCCGCGGGGGGCCGTGGAGTCGCGGACGACGAGCTCCGTGGGAAGCAGCCGCCGCTCGTTGCCGAGGCGGCCGGCGAGACGCTCCAGCAGGGCCCGGCCGGCGGCCGCGCCCAGGGCGCGGGCCGGCAGGCGGATGGTGGTCAGCGGCGGGTCGAAGTGGCGCGCCAGCGGGATGTCGTCGAACCCCACCACCGACACGTCCGCGGGCACCCGCCGGCCGGCCTCGCGGAGCGCGCGCAGCGCGCCGAAGGCCACGATGTCGCTGGCCACGAACACCGCCGTCACACCCGGGACGCGTGACAGCAGCCCCTGCATCGCGACGCAGCCGCTGGCGGCGTCGAATGCGCCTTCGACCACGAGGTCCGGCTCGAACGGCAGCCCCGCGGCCTCGAGGGCGTCGCGGTAGCCCGCCAGCCGGTCGGCAGCGGCGGTGTAGGCGAGCGGCGCGTTGGTGATGCACGCGATCTGCCGGTGGCCGAGCGAGACGAGGTGCTCCACCGCGGTCCGCGCGCCGGCCCGGTTGTCGACGTCCACGCTGGGCGCGGACAGCTCGGGGAGCGACCCCTGGAGGATGATCGGGAAGCCGTCCTCGACCAGCGCCACCAGCTCCGCGTCGTCGGTGCGCGGACCGGACACGATCAGGCCGTCCACGCGCTGCGAGCGCACCAGGTCGCTGTAGCGGCCGCTGTCGGGCGACAGCGGCTCCACCAGCACCCGGTAGCCGCCCTCGTGGGCCTCGGACCCGATCCCCCACAGCGTCTCGGCCAGCAGCGCGTCCACCGACACCTGCTCCGGGGACTGGCGCAGCACCAGCCCGATGGTGTGGGAGGCGCCGCCGGCCAGGGCCCGTGCCGCGCCGTGCGGCTGGTAGCCCAGCTCCAGGGCGGCCTCCTCGACCCGCCGGCGGGTCTCATCCGGGATCGTCACGCCGGCGCGGTCGTTGAGCACGAACGAGACGGTGGTGCGGGACACGCCGGCGCGCGCGGCCACGTCAGCACTCGTCGCCCGCGGCCGTCGCACGCCCATCAACGCCTCTCCGTGTTCCCGCACGAGGACGGGAAGTAACTCGCGTTAGTAACGCGCATTATCTCTGCCTGGGACGGCGCGTCAAGCCCCGATTCGCGGCGGCCCCCGACCGGCGCCAGGAGCGGTCCGCGGCCGAGCGCCGCTCGCCGCCGGGACGCGACGGCGGGTCGCAGCATGCGCCCCGTGCCGGCCCTGTGCCGTCCCCGCCCGGGGCGCCGCTGGGCGGTTCAACCAGCCCATCGGGTGCCGTTCCACCCGCTGAGCGGCTGAACGGTGCGCTCCGAGCCACGCCCATGGCACACACGCTCCGCCCGGCGGACGGGATCGAACACGATGCGCCCGTTCAACCGCTGGGCGAACGGCCGGCGGGCGGTCCCGCTCGAG
>MGOE01000049.1:14283-16490 GCA_001797035.1 Chloroflexi bacterium RBG_16_72_14 | reverse complement strand
GGGCGGTCCCGCTCGAGGCGGCGAATCACTCCGCTGGGCGGCCGGCCGGTGGACGACCCGACGCCCCGCCCGCGAGCCACCTGCGTGCCTGCCGAAACCGACGGCCGTCGCCCCAGATCAGCACCTTCGTCGCCCCGATTCAGCACCCCAATGCCCGCGCCATTGACCCAGGCGTATCTGGTGGCGGCCAGCCCGTCGGGCGGAGGATCGTCCCATCGAACGGGAATCCCGTCCGACGCTCGACGGGAGGGTTGGAGATGCAGATCGCGGAGCTCACCGAAGACCTGGCCCTGATCCTGCCCATGGTGATCCTGGTGCAGGGAATCATCGGCCTCGTCGCCTGGTTCTGGTTGGGGTCGAAGGGGGGTCGCGGTGCGCGCATCGCCGCGTGGCTGGGCCTCGTCACGCTGACGCTGTGGGTCGGCTCGGCCGCGGCGTTCGTCCTCCTCCACCTCCTGCTGTTCAACTTCGGGTCCGGGGCGGCGGTCGCCGGCGCGGCCGTGGTGACCGCGTTCATGCTGCTGATGCCGTTCGGCTGGGCGGCCGTCGTGCGCCACCACGCTCGCAACGACACCGGCAGCGAGCCGCGCTGAGCGGCGCGGACCGATGACCCCCAGCCGCGAGATGGCCGCCGACGGATCGCGCGAGGCGGCCGGCCTGGGCGTGCTGCTCGCGATCGTGGACTTCCCGATGCTGAGCTCGTCGTTCCGCGGCGTCATCGATCGCCAGCGGGACATGCGGGTCGTCGGCGAGTCCACGGCCCGCGAGTCGATCGTGGACGACATCCGGTCCAGCAGGGCCGACATCGTGGTCACCGAGTGCGAGCCCTTCGGCGGCCCCGGCTGCGCGTCGTTCGAGGCGATCGAGGAGATCCACGTTGCCTGCCCCCAGACGAAGATCATCGCGCTCGACTGCCGCTGTACGGCGGAGCAGTTCTCGGTGGCGCTCAAGGCCGGCGCCAACGGCTACCTCACCCGCGAGGCGACGGACGACGACGTCGTGGCCGCCATCCACAGCGTGGCCGCCGGGCATGTGTACGTCAGCCCCGCGATCGTGACCCGGATGGTGGACGCGTATGTCCGCCGGGCGCCGGATACGGCCTTCGACGACCCCTACGAGTCGCTCACCGAGCGCGAGCGCGAGATCCTGCTCCTGGCGGCGATGGGACACACGACCCGGGACATCGCCCGCTCGCTCCACCTGTCCGAGCAGACCGTCCACTACCACCGCGCGAACCTGATGGAGAAGCTGGGGCTGCACGACCGCGTCGAGCTGCTCCGGTACTCGGTCCGCCGCGGCATCCTCAGCCCCTCCACCCTGTGAGCAGGCCGATGGGCATCCGGGCGTGGCTCCGCGACCTCTGGGCGAGCGTCCGGCCGCGGACCCGTCGCGGCGGCTTCCTCGCGGCGGCCGCCATCCTGGCCGGCGCGGCCGCGCTGTCGGTCGTCCTGCTGGTCGGGGCGGCGATGGCCTGGAACCCGTACGTCGAGTACAGCCTGAACCGCGACGTCGACGCCCAGCGGTGGGCCACGCTCGACCAGCGCTTCGCGAGCGCCGGGCGGTGCGGCGAATGCCACGAACGCGAGGCCGCCCGGGCGAACACCGCGACCCACGAGGGCATCGGCTGCCAGAGCTGCCATGGGCCGCTGTTCGACCACGACGTCGCCGTCGCAGCAGACGCCAGCACGGTCGCGGTCGCGGTGCCGGACGCGGAGCTCTGTCTCCGCTGCCACGTGGAGGCTGACGGCCGTCCGGCCACGATCCGCGAGATCGTCGTGGCGAACCACTACCAGCCGGTGTGCCTGGAATGCCACGACCCGCACAGCGGCGTGTCCAACCCGCCGCCGGTGGTGGAGCACCCGCTCGAGGACCTGCCGGAGTGCATCACCTGCCACGGCCCCGAGGGCTTCAAGGCCCGCAACCAGCGGCACCCGGTCGCCGACACGGACGACGCGGCGTGCATGCTCTGCCACCAGCAGGGCCGCGGACCGAAGGACGACGACGAGGTGTCCGAATGACGCGCCCGAAGACGCCCGGCGAGCCGGTCGAGCCCGAGCCCGCCGCCGAGGCGTCGACGGAGCCGCCGGAGACGCCCGTCGTGGCCGAGGAGCCTGTCGCGGCCGAGGCCGAGCCCGAGCCCGTCGCGGCCGAGACCGTCGAGGCCGAGCAGGTCGTGGCCGAGACCGTCGAAGCCGGGCCGGTCGTCG
>MGOE01000049.1:10094-14126 GCA_001797035.1 Chloroflexi bacterium RBG_16_72_14 | reverse complement strand
CCTGTCGTCGAGGCCGAGCCCGTCGTGGCCGAGACCGTCGAAGCCGGGCCGGTCGTCGAACCAGAGCCTGTCGCGGCCACCCTGCCCGTGGACCTGGCGGGCCTGGTCCCCTTGGACGAGGTGGCGCCGGCGATCGTCGCCGCATCGGTCAGCCGGCGCGCGTTCCTGGGCTTCGGGCTGGCCATCAGCGGCGGCCTCCTGGGTGCGGCGGCGCTGTCCCGCCTCGTGCCGGTGTTCGCCGACTCGTCGGACCCCGCCTCGCCCATCGTCGGCCACTACAACCCGGCCGCGAAGGCGTGGACGTTCGTCGTGGACACCGACGCATGCATCGGCTGCGGCCTGTGCGTCGTCGCCTGCAAGGAGGAGAACAACGTCCCGGAGGAGCCGGCCTACAACCGGACCTGGGTCGAGCGCCACGTGACCACCGCGGACGGCGCCCGGTACGTGGACGCGCCCGAGGCCGGCATCCACGGCTTCCCCGCCGAGTCCACGGCGCCCGGTGCGGCCGGCAAGGCCGTCACGGCCTCCTACTTCGAGCCCCGCCTGTGCATGCAGTGCGAGAACTCGCCGTGCACGACGGTCTGCCCGGTCGGGGCGACCTACCGCACCGAGGACGGCGTGATCCTCGTCGACGCGCGGCGGTGCATCGGCTGTGGCTACTGCGTCGTCGCCTGCCCCTACGGCGCCCGCTACCTCACCCCGGCCGGCGAGCACGCCCCGAACGACACGCCCGGCATCGCCGACAAGTGCACCTGGTGCTACCACCGCATCAGCCGTGGCGCGAGGCCCGCCTGCGTGGAGGTCTGCCCGGTCGGCGCGCGGCGCTTCGGTGACGCGAGCGAGCCGGACAGCGAGATCGCGACGCTCGTCCGCGAGCGCAACCCGCAGATGCTCCACCCCGAGTTCGGCACCCGCCCACGCGTGCTGTACCTCGGTCCCTCGGTCGAGGAGGCCTGATCCATGCAGGCGACCGCCCGCTCCCTGACCCTCAACGGGCACGTGCTGCCGATCACGCCCCGCGCCGCCGGCACGGCCCTCGTGCGCGAGGTCCGGAGCATGCCCACCGGCCTCCGTCTGTGGTTCGCCCTGCTGCTCGCCCTGATGGCGGTGGGGGCGATCGCCGCGCTCATCGCGCTGCCGCCGGGCTGGGAGGTCACCGGGACCTCGGCCAGCTTCGAGTGGGGGCTGCTGATCGTCGGCTACGTGTTCTTCGCCGTCATGACCAGCGGCCTGTGCCTCGCCTCGTCGCTGGGCACCGTGTTCGGGATCGACCGCTTCCGGCCCCTCGAGAAGCGGCACGCGATCCTGGCCGTGCTCAGCCTCACGACCGCGTTCGGGGTCATCGCCCTCGAGCTCCACTACCCCGTCCGGATGGTGTTCGGCGCCGTGCTCGTGCCGGCGCCGTCGTCGCCGATGTGGTGGATGGGCGTGTTCTACGGCACGTACCTGGTCGTGCTCATGGTCGAGGTCTGGAGCATGTTCACCGACCACCCCAGGATCCACCAGTGGAGCTGCACCGTGGCGTCGTGCGTGGCGATCGCCGCGCCCGCGACGCTGGGCGCCGTGTTCGGGGTCCTGGCCGCCAAGCCGTTCTGGTCCGGCCCGTTCACCGTGATCACGATGGTCGCCTCGGCGTACCTGGCCGGGACCTCGCTGCTGGGCATCGTGTTCTACGCCGTCCACCGGTTCGAGCTCCAGGACCTGGCGCGGGCCCGCCGCTTCGGCATCCCCTCGATCCGGCTGCTGGTGTCGATCGCGCTGGTCCTCGTGTCGGTGCTGCTCGCCCGCCAGGTGGTCGTGGGCCTGGACGGGACCACGTACGGGCTGCGCGAGGCCACCGAGGCCCTGGTGGCCGGGCCGCTCGCCGTCCCGTTCTGGGTCGGGCGGGTGGCACTGGGCCTCGTCGTGCCAATGGCCCTCGTCGCGCTGCCCGTGACCCGGACGCCCGGCGGCCTGTTCGCCGCGTCCGTGCTGGCCCTCGCCGGGGTGTTCCTCGACCGCACGCTGTTCGTCATGGCGGGCCAGATCAGCCCGATCAGCACGATGGCGGGCACGGTGTCCTACCCCTACGCCTCGTACGTCCCGACGCTGGTCGAGGGCACGATCCTCATCGGCGCCGCGGCGTTCCTCGCCTTCATCTACACGCTCGCCGAGCGGTATCTCGACCTCGAGGAGGCCGACGTGCACACGTTCTTCCCCTGGCCGTGGCTGCGGGGCGCAGGCGACGCGCGCGGCGACCAGGGTGACGCCGCGGAGGCCGGGGCATGATCGGCAGCCGCGTGGTGGCGCGCCATGGGTACGGCCTGGCGGTCGGTGCCCTCCTGGCCGGCATCCTCGTCGTGTCCGGGTTCCTCGTGCTCGTGGCGCTGCCGGACCTCGGCGGGCTGCCCGCCTTCCTGGCCGCCGCGCCCTCGCCCACCCCGGCGTCCTCCGTATCGCCGTCGGCCTCGCCCGGCTCCGCGATGTCGCCGATCGGGATCGAGATGGCGCCCGACTCCGACTGCGCCGCCTGCCACGTGACGTCGGCGGGCACGGTGGGCACGCGCGAGATCCCGGACCTGGCCCACCCGCTGTGGGGCTGGCGCAACTGCACCGCCTGCCACGCCAACGACAGCCTGGTCCGGACGGCGCCGGGGCACACCGGCCTGCACCGGGACGAGTGCCTCGTGTGCCACCGGGCGCCGATCGACACGAGCGTCACCAGCCACGCGCCGCTGCGCCCGGAGCACATGGGCGGCACGCAGGCGTGCACGTCGTGCCACGGCGTGGACGAGCACGCGCCGCTGCCGGAGGCGATGAAGGGGCGGGACAACTGCTGGATCTGCCACAACGGGCCGGAGTTCACGTACCTGTTCGAGTCGCCGGCGGCGTCGCCGATCGTGCCGTCGCCCGTGGTGCCGTCGCCGATCGTGCAATCTCCGGCGGCGTCGCCGACGCCCACGCGATAGGCCGCGACGGCCCGCACGCCACGGGGCCCGGCGGACGCTCGCGGCCGCCAGTCCGTCAGGCTGTCGCCGTGGCCTCGCCGATCCGCTCCCAGGTCTCGACACGCCAGACGAACCCGTCGCGCGCCGAGCGCCGCCGGAACCCGGCCGCCCGCAGGGGCGCGGTGACGTCGGCCTCGCGGTGGATGTGCATCCGGTACCCCGATGAGCGCCGGAACATCACCGGGTTGGCGATGGCGGCGGCGGTACGCAGCCACCACGTGTCGCGCGGGTAGACGAGGCCCACCCGGTGTGTCGCGAGGGCAGCTGCCGCCCGCATCAGCCCGGCCACGTCACCGTAGCAGCACACGACCCGGTCGAGGGCGACGAGGTCGCCGGGCTCGAGCCCCCCACCCGCGGCGGTCGCGTCCGCCAGGACATGGGTGACGCGGCCCGCCAGCCCGCGGCGCTCGGCCTCGGATCGCGCGGCCGCGAGGTACGCGGTCGAGCCGTCCACATCGACGGCCGCGCGGGCACCGCGCTCGAGCAGCGCGAGATGGACGGCGCCGACACCCGCGCCGATGTCCACGACCGTCGCGTCGTCGAGCTCCAGCCCGTCGGCCAGGTCATCGATCAGCGCCCGCGTGGCCCACGGCGGTCCGTTCCGCCGGAGGCGCCGGAGGTCGGCCGTCGCCGTCCTGTCGTCGAAGACCCTCTCACACGACGGGATGCCGGTCCCGCCTCCGCAGCAGCCGCTCACCGGCGGAGTATCCCATCGGTGCCAAGCGGTCCGCGGCGCCACGCGGTCCGCGGCGCACCCCTACCCGACCCGCTCCTCGGGCGGGCGCAGGGTCACGAACGAGCGGTACAGCAGCAGGTCGTACACCACCTTGAGCCCGCCCGCGACCAGGAACGGGACGCTGGCCAGCGTTGCGCTGGCGAACAGGGGGCCGGCGATGAGGGGCGCCGCGGCCACCCCGAGGCTGCGGGCGATCCCCGTCACGCCCGCCGCCGCCGAGCGCTCGTCCGCCGCCACGATCGCCATCGTGTACGACTGGCGCGTCGGAACGTCCATCTGGCTGATCGCGAATCGGGCGAGCAGGACGCC
>MGOE01000049.1:6504-10076 GCA_001797035.1 Chloroflexi bacterium RBG_16_72_14 | reverse complement strand
GGGCATCAGCGGCACCAGCATCAGCAGCACGTTGGACGGGAGGTGGGTGAACACCATCGTGCGCACGAGGCCGAAACGCGCCGCCAGCCGCCCGGCTGCCAGGGCGGACAGCCCGGCCAGGAGGTTCGCCCCCGACAGCAGCAGGCCCAGCGCGGCCGGGTCCACGCCGAACCGCCGGTGGAACCAGAAGGCGATGAACGACTGGATCGCGAACCCCCCGGCGAAAGCATCGAGCGCGAACAGCGCCGACAGCCGGAGCACGACGCGCCGCGACCTGTGGAGGCCCAGCCGGCCGCGGACCGTCTCGTCCGTCACGGACTCGCGCGGGACCTCGACCGCCGGCGAGACCCGCGTGAACAGCACCGCCAGGACGAGGCCCACGAGGGCGTACCCCACGATGACCAGGCGATAGGCGTCGGCCGGGCCGGCACCGGCGTCGATCGCGACCTGCGAGAGCACGCCGCCCGCCAGCGTGCCGGCCGCCGTCGCGAACGAGCCCGCCAGCTGGTACCACGCGAACAGCCCCGTCCGGCGCGCGGCGGGCACGAGCTGGGCCAGCGATGCCTGCTCCACCGCCAGGAACGGCCCCACCTCGTTGCCGCTCGGGCTCAGGACCCCGATCGTCGCGGCCACCACGAGCACGGCGAACACGGGCGTCGCGACGAACGCGAGGCCGGCGGCGAGCATCAGCGCCGCGCCCGCAACGAGGACCCGCCGCCGGCCGATCCGGTCCGCGTGCGTCGTGAGCCACAGCGACACCGCGGCGTCGCCCAGCAGCGTGAGGCCGAGCAGCAGCCCCACCTCGGCGCCGGAGAGGCCGATCTCCACGAGGTACAGGACGAGGACGACGGCGAGGAACCCGTACCCGAACAGGCGCAGGATCCGGGTCGCGAACAGCAGCCCGATGTCGGTGCCGGGCGACGCCCGGCCGCGGCCGCCCGGGCCGCCTCCGCCAGGATCTGCCGGCATGCCTACGCGCGTCCGCGCACGAGGTCGATCAGGCGGCCCAGCACGCGCTCGCCGTCGGCGCGCAGCCCGTTGTGCGCGTACTCGTCGGTGATCCACGGCCGGAGCCCGCGGACGGCCGCGGCGGTCTCCTCCGCGAAGGCGCGCTCCACGTACAGGTCGTCCACGTAGATCGAGGCCGCCACCGGGACCTCGTTGCGGGCGAGCCGGTCCGCGTCGTACAGCCGCGGCCAGGGGTGCTCTGCCAGCAGCCCGGCCGCGTCGCGGTGGGCCCCCAGCGCCCCGTAGTCCTCGAACATCCACGGGAAGACGTGCTCAGCCGTGAACGCCTCGGAGCCCGCGATCTCCTCGGGCAGCAGGCGCGCGGCCGACCAGCGGGTGGCGCCGCCGTCCGCGTACGACGACTCGTGGAGCGTCGCGTAGACCGGGTTGCGCGCGAAGCGGACGCCGCCCTCGACGTCATGGAGGAACGCGGGCGACCCGAACGGCAGCTCCAGCACGTGGTGGAGGTGCTCGAAGCCCGCGCTGTCGCCCAGCCACAGGCCCACCTGCCGGAACCGGCGGACGGTGAGCCGGTCGCCGGACGGGAGGCGGACGTCCTCGGCCTCGAGGCGGCGGTGGATCTCGCGCACTCGCGCACGGTCGTCCGGGTAGCGCTCGGCGTAGCGGCGGTTGGCGTCGATGACGCGGCGCCAGGTGGCCGTGTAGACATCGTCGACGGGCCGGCCAACCGGCGCCAGGCCACCGGTGATGAACGCCTCCCGGAGGCCCTCGGGGGCGATCGAGAGGTAGGTCAGGGACGTGAACCCGCCGAAGCTCTGGCCCAGCACGCTCCAGCGGTCCACGCCCAGCTCGCGGCGGATCCACTCCGCGTCCCGGACGATCGCGTCGGCGCGGAAGTGGGTGAGGTACGCCGCCTGGTCCGCCGCCGTCTCGCCGGGGATCGCCGGCCCCACCGGCGTCGAGCGGCCGGTCCCGCGCTGGTCCAGGAGCAGCACCCGGTAATCGCGCAGCGCCCGCTTCATCCAGCCCGAGGGCGGGCTCGTCGGGCGGGTCGCCTCGAACCCGGGGCCGCCCTGGAGGAACACGAGGTACGGCCGGTCCACGCCGTCGGGATCCGCGACCTCGCGGCTGAACACGGTGATCGCCGGGCCGTCGGGGTGCGCGTGGTCCAGCGGCACCCGGTGCTCGCGCTCGACGAGGATGGCGCCCGGGACCCGGTACGTGGCGCTCATGGCGGCGGTCATGGCGGCTACCAGCGCTGGTGGACGAGCGGCCGGATCCGGGTCGCGTACAGCTCGGCGATCCGGTCCATCGTCGCCGGGGGGAGCGGTGGCAGGTCCGCCGCGGCGGCATTGGCCCGCGCCTGCTCGGGCGTCTTCGCGCCCGGGATCGTCGTCGTGACGCCCTCGTGCATCAGGATCCAGCGCAGCGCCATCTGGGCCATGGTGGCACCCGCCGGGACCAGCGCGCGCAGCTCCTCGACGACCGCGAGACCCGTCTCGAAGTCCACGCCCGCGAACGTCTCGCCCCGGTCGAACGACTCTCCGTGGCGGTTGTAGAGGCGGTGGTCCGTGGGCTCGAAGGCGGTCTCGCGCGTGAGCCGGCCGGTCAGCAGGCCGGACGCCAGGGGCACCCGCGCGAGCACGCCCACGTCGCGGCGGGCGGCCTCGGCGAGGAACCGCTCCGCCGGCCGCTGGCGGAAGATGTTGACGATGATCTGCACGGTGGCGACGCCCGGGTACTCGATCGCCTTGAGCCCCTCCTCCACCTTCTCCACGCTGACGCCGTAGGCGGCGATCGACCGGTCCGCGACGAGGTCGTCGAGGGCGGCGAAGGTCTCTGGCTGGTAGAACAGCGCCGTCGGCGGGCAGTGGAGCTGGACCAGGTCCAGCCGATCCATGCCCAGGCGCTCGCGGCTTGCGTCCACCCAGCCGCGGAACGCCTCCGGCGTGTAGTTGGCCACCTCCTGCGCCACGCTCCGTCCCATCTTGGTGGCGACGAACAGCGTCTCGCCGCCGCGCTCGCGGAGGAACCGCCCGATCAGGCGCTCGCTGTGGCCGCCGCCGTACACGTCCGCGGTGTCGAACAGCGTCACGCCGGCGTCGGCCGCGGCGTGGAGCGCGCGCAGGCTGGCGGCGTCCTCCACGCTGCCCCAGTCGCCGCCGATCGCCCATGCCCCGAACCCGACGACGCTGACGTCCCGGCCGGTGCGACCGAGCCGCCGGTACTCCATCGATGCCTCCTCGGGACGGGACGTGGGTGGTGACGTGCCGGTCAAGCCTATCGCGGCCGCACCCGGGGAACGGTAGATGCGTCGGTCGGAGGGGCCACCGGCACGCCGTTCGGCACTCGCGCGGCCGGCCGCCGCGGGTGTTGGATCGTGGCGAAAGGAGCGGCCATGACGGAGACGCTCACGCTTGTCGAGCCCGCGCAGGGCGAGGTGCCGTTGCGCGAGGCGCCCATCGAGGACGGACTGGTCGCCGGCCGCCCGGTGGAGGATCGCGGCTTCGAGGCCGTCGAGGTCGGCGCCGGGGCGATGGCCGGCGTCATCTTCGGAACGGCGGTCGCGGGGCCGATCGGCGCCGCCGCGGGCGGCCTCATCG
>MGOE01000049.1:4262-6490 GCA_001797035.1 Chloroflexi bacterium RBG_16_72_14 | reverse complement strand
GCGGCAGCCTTGGTTGCCGGCGAGGTACTGGAGCGCCACGAGGGGCGCGCCGCGGAGACGACCGACACGATCGACTGAAGCGGGGCCGCGCTCGGCGGATCGCGGCGGCGCTACGCGATGTAGCGGACCCAGACGTAGGCGGTGGAGATCAGGAGCGACGCGACGACGACCGCCGCGCCGTAGCGCAGGAACTCCGTGAACCGGATCCGGTAGCCGGCCCGGGCTGCCCGGTTGGCGACCACGACGTTGGCGGAGGCGCCGACGATCGTGAGGTTGCCGCCCAGGCACGCGCCCAGCGCGAGCGACCACCACAGCGGCTCCGCCGGCAGCCCGCTCTCGATCAGCCGCTCCACGACCGGGATCGCGGTCGCCGTGTAGGGGATGTTGTCGATCACCGCCGAGGCCAGCGCGGAGAACCACAGCAGGCCGACGCTGGCGAGGCCGACGTCGCCCCCCGACCGCTCGGCCAGCCAGTCGGCGATGCCGCCCACGATCCCGACCTGGACCACCGCCTCCACGAGCATGAACAGGCCGACGAAGAAGAACAGCGTCGACCACTCGACCTCGCGCAGCGTGTCGTGCGAGTCGAGGTCACCCAGCAGCATGAGGGCGGTGGCGCCGAGGAGCGCGATCGTGCCGGCCTCGAGGCCGATGGCGCCCTGGGCGAGGAATCCCGCCAGGGTGACGGCCCCGACCGCGAGGGCGATCACCAGCAGCCGGCGGTCCGTGATCGAGACGTGCTCCACGCGCTCGAGCGCCGCCTCGCGCTGCGCGTCCGGGACCTGGAGGGCGTCGCGGAACGTGAACCGCATCAGGACCGCGAACGCGATGAAGATCACGATGACCACCGGCGCGAGGTTGACCAGGAACGCGCCGAAGTCGAGGCCGGCGGCCGAGCCGATGAGGATGTTGGGCGGGTCGCCGATCAGCGTGGCGGTGCCGCCGATGTTGGCGGCGAAGATCTGCGAGATCAGGTACGGCATCGGCGACACGCCGAGGCGCCGCGCGATCGAAAGGGTGATCGGCGTGGTCAGGACGACCGTGGTCACGTTGTCCAGGAAGGCGGACAGGACGGCCGTGACCAGCGACAGGATGATCAGCAGTCGGAACGGCTCGTTGCGCGACAGGATTACGGACCGGATCGCCAGCCACTCGAAGAACCCCGTCCGCCCGAGCACCGAGGCGATGACCATCATCCCGGCCAGCAGGAAGATGACGTTGAGGTCGACCGAGGCGAACGCCTCGTGCTCGCCGACGACGCCCAGGGCCACGACGCCGAAGCCGGCCAGCAGGGCGATGAGCGTCCGGTCGGCGCGGTCGAGCGCGATCAGGACGTAGGCGGCGACGAAGACGGCGCCCGCGATCCAGGCATCCATGTCAGCGATCCCGGCCCGCGTGCCGGGCGACGGCCGCGCGCCGGGCCGGCGAGTGGAGGACTCCCCGGAGGGGGGTTCGAAGGCGCCCCGTCACGTCCCCGGCCCGTCGCCGGCCGCCACCACCGGCGACGCGGGCCGGATCGGCGACGCGTCCATCATCTCCGTGCGCTGCACGGCGCCATCCTAGCGCGCGGCGCGGGGCGGGCTCCACGCTCCAAGGACCGGACAACGGTCCCGGAACGGAAGACGGGTGGCCCGAAGGTCACCCGTCCCCTGCGTTCGATGCGCCTCCGGGAGGCGCGGCTCGCCTACCGGTTGGCGGGGAAGACGAGGCTCAGCGGACCCTGCTTGCCGGGCTCCGGCCAGCGGATCGTGACCTCCTTGAGGCGGCTGAAGAACCGCAGGCCGTCCTCGCCGCGCATCGGCAGGTCGCCCAGTGCGGATTCCTTCGCACCGCTGAAGCTGAGGTAGCCGGCCGGGACCGGGATCGGCACGTTGACGCCGACCATCGGCACCTCGACCTCGAGCTGGTAGCGCCGGGCGGCGCCGCCGTCGGTCGTGAAGATCGCCGTCCCATTGGCGTACTTGTGGCTGTTGACGAGCCTGATCGCCTCGTCGTACGTCTCCACGCGCACCATGCCCAGGACCGGCCCGAAGATCTCCTCGTTGTAGATGTCCATGCCCGGCGTCACGTGGTCGAACAGGGACACGCCGAGGTAGAAGCCGTCCGGGTGCTCCGGGTGGACGAACGGGCGCCCGTCAACGACGAGCTCCGCGCCCTCCTCCTCGCCGCGGTCGATCCACTTGATGATCGACTCGCGGTGCTCGCGGGTGTAGATCGGGCCCATGTCC
>MGOE01000049.1:0-4252 GCA_001797035.1 Chloroflexi bacterium RBG_16_72_14 | reverse complement strand
GGGCCGATCTTGAGCTTCGCGATCCGCTCCAGCATCATCGGGCGGAGCTTGTCGGCCACGTCGCCCACCGCGAACAGCAGGGTCTGGGCCATGCACCGCTCGCCGGCGGAGCCGAACCCGGATGCGACCGCACTGTCGGCGGCCAGATCGAGGTCCGTGTCCGGGAGCACGACCATGATGTTCTTGGCGCTGGTGAACGCCCCGACGCGCTTGCCGCGCTTGGTGCCTTCCTCGTACACGTAGCGCCCGACCTTGGTCGAGCCGACGAACTGGATGGCGGCGATGTCGGGGTGCTCGACGATCGCGGTCACGGCGTCGCGGCCGCCGTACACGACGTTGAGCACGCCGGCCGGCAGGCCGGCCTCGTGCCACAGCTCCGCCTGGAGCTGGGTGGCGCCCGGCGTGTGGCTGCTGGGCTTGAGGATCATCGTGTTGCCGCACGCGAGGGCGATCGGCAGGATCCACATCGGGACCATGACCGGGAAGTTGAACGGCGTGATGGCCGCGGTGACGCCGAGCGGCTGGCGGAGGGTGACGGCGTCGACGCCGGTCGCCACGTTGGGCGTGTTCATGCCGGCAAGGTGGACCGGCAGGCCGCACGCGTACTCGACGGTCTCGATCCCACGGGTAACCCCGACGAGCGCGTCGGCGAAGGTCTTGCCGTGGTCGCGGGTGATCAGCGCCGCCAGGTCCTCGCGGCGCTTCCAGGCGAGCTCGCGGAAGGCGAAGAACACCTGGCTGCGGGCGATCAGCGGCATGTCCCGCCAGGCCGGGAAGGCGGCCTTCGCGGCGGCAACGGCCTGGTCCACCTCGGTCTGGCCCCCGCGCGGCACGCGCGCGATCACCTCGCCGGTCGCGGGGTTGTAGACGGGCCCGGTGTTCTCGGGCAGGACCTCGACCGGGCGGCCGCCGATCCAGTGCGACAGGATCGGGAGCGGCGCGGGCGGGGTCGCCTCGGCCACCGGGCGGATCTCCGTGGTCACAGTTGCCTCCTGGTCTTCCCCTGGGGGGACGCGGGTGGGCGCGGGAGCGCACGGACGAAGCGCACGACCGCGTCGCGATGCCCTGATGCTGGGTGCCGGGCGACCGGGGCGCTAGGTCCGGAGGGCGCTCGCTGGACGGGCTGGACGGACTGCCCTTCCGGGACGTGACAACCGGCCCTGTTCCCCTCCTGGCCCGCGGTCGGAGCATCTGGCCTTCCGCAGCGTCACCCGCATCCCCGCTGCGCAAGGAGGACCAGCCCGGTGGTCGACCTGTCCACGGTGTTCACGGGCCTGCGCTTCGAGAACCCGTTCCTGCTCGCGTCCGCGCCCCCGACCGAGTCCGAGCACAACATCCTCCGGGCCTACGAGGCCGGCTGGGGCGGGGTCGTCACCAAGACGATCGGCCTCCACCCGGTGGTCAACGTCGCCGGTCCCAAGACGAAGTTCATCCGCGCGGACAACAGCGGCACCCGCGTCTCGATGCTCAAGCGCCCGGACACGACCCTGATGGCCTCGTGGAACTGGGAGCTGATCTCGGACAAGCCGATGGACTGGTGGCTGCCCCGAATCGCCTCGATCAAGCGCACCTGGCCGGACCGGATCCTCGTCGCCTCGATCATGGCCGGCTCGGGCAGCGATAAGGAGCTGGCCAACTGGCAGACCCTGGTCGGGGGCGTCCAGGATGCCGGCGCGGACGCGATCGAGCTCAACTTCTCGTGTCCCCACATGGACCGCGTGGACATGGGCGCCAACGTGGGCAAGGACCCCGTCCTGTGCTCCGTGTCCACCCAGGCCGTCAAGGCGGTCGCGAAGGTCCCGGTGTGGGTCAAGCTGACGCCTGCGACGGCCAACATCGTCGAGGAGGCGGAGGCCACGTTCCGCGGCGGCGCCGATGCGATCGTGTCCTCGAACACCTTCCCCTCGATCCCGCCGTTCGACCCCGACACCCTCGACCCCGAGGTCAACGTGGACGGCTATGTGTCCTCGGGCGGCATGGGCGGGCCGGCGATCCTGCCCCTGTCGCTGGCGAAGATGGCCCAGATGACGCAGGCGTTCCCCGACCGCGAGTTCTCCGGGATCGGCGGGATCTCGACCTTCGAGCACGCGCTCAGCTACTTCCTCCTGGGCTGCGGCACGGTCCAGGTCGCGACGGCCGCGATGCTCGACCACGCGATCGGGCCGAACGTGATCCGCAACCTGACCGAGGGGCTGGCCGCGTTCCTCAAGCGCAACGCGGATCGCGGCTGGACGTCGCTCGAGGACTTCCGCGGCCTGCGGCGCGACCGGATCGTGGCCCAGTCTGCGATCCGGCGACCGGACGCGGCCGGCTACCACGGCGGGTACGAGGAGGACGCGGAGGGGTACGCCGCGCCGGACCTCGCGAAGGTCTAGCTCCGGCCGGATCCGCGCCCTCCGTGCGTGGGACGCACGGATTCCGTCCCTACTCGTCGCAGCCGTGCGTCCCGCGCACGACCACGACACTCGAGCGGCCCGCCATGGCCCATTCGGTGGCCCGACCGTGCGCGCCACGCACGACGACGACGTCGCCGTCCGGATTCCGTGCGCGCGACGCACGACACGACTGGACGGGCAGGCAGGAATCGAAGACGGGTGACGCACGAGTCGCCACCCGTCCCTCTTCGGAGGTGGACGCGGGTCAGCGCAGGAACTGGCTCCGCTCGCGCTTGACGAACTTGCCGTCGCCGGGCTTGCCCAGCCACTGGCCGTTGTCCACGATCACCTTGCCGCGGCTCATGACCACGTCCGAGCCACCCTGGACCTCGAGGCCCTCGTAGCACGAGTAGTCGACGTCCATGTGGTGGGTCGAGGCGGACAGGGTGTGCCGGCGGTTCGGGTCGTAGACCACGAGGTCCGCGTCGTAGCCGACGGCAACGGCGCCCTTCTTCGTGAGCCCGAACAGCCGGGCGGCGCCGGTGGAGGTGATCTCCACGAACCGGTTGGGGGTCATCCGCCCCTCGACGACCCCGCCGTGGTGGATGAGGTCCAGCCGTTCCTCGACGCCCGGCAGGCCGTTGGGGATCTTGCGGAAGTCGCCGCGCCCCATCTCCTTCTGGCCGTGGAAATCGAACGGGCAGTGGTCGGTGCCGACCGCAGAGAGATTGCCCTTGACCAGGCCCTTCCAGAGCTCCTCCTGGTGGCCGGCCGCCCGGTCGCGAAGCGGCGGCGAGCACACGAACTTGGAGCCGTTGAACCCGTTACCCAGGTCGTCGAGCCCGAGGAACAGGTACTGCGGGCAGGTCTCCGCGAACGCCGGCAGCCCGTCGTTCTGCGCCGCTCGGAGGACGTTGAGCGCCTCCTTGGCCGACATGTGGACGAAGTAGACCGGGGCCTTGGCCGCCTGCGCGAGCCGGATCAGCCGGTTGGTCGCCTCGGCCTCGAAGATGGAGTACCGGGCCAGGCCATGGCCGATGGGATCGGTCGTGCCCTGGGCGACGAGGTCCGCCGCGACCACGTCGATGACGGGGCCGTTCTCGGCGTGCATGAGGATCAGGCCGCCGTTCCTGGCGGTCTGCTTCATCGCCTTGAAGATCGCGTCGTCGCCGCTCAGGAACACGCCCGGGTAGGCGGTGAACAGCTTGAACGTCGTGACGCCCTCGTCCACGAGCGCGTCCATCTCCGGCAGCAGGTCGTCCCGCATGTCGGAGACGATGGTGTGGAAGCCGTAGTCGATGCAGGTCCTGCCGTCGGCTTTCTCGTGCCAGGTGTCCAGGCCCTGGCGGAACGTGCCGCCGCGCGGCTGGACCGCGAAGTCGATGATCGTCGTGGTGCCGCCGAAGGCCGCGGCGCGGCTGCCGCTCTCGAAGGTGTCCTTGGCGAAGGTGCCGCCGAACGGCAGCTCCATGTGGGTGTGGGGGTCGATCCCGCCCGGGATGACCCACTTGCCCGTCGCGTCGACGACCTTGTCGGCCGTGACATCGAGGTTCTCGCCGATCAGGGCGATCCGCTCGCCGTCGACAAGGATGTCGCCCTTGCCGGTGGCGTCCGCGTTGACGATCGTGCCGCCCTTGAAGAGCGTGCGCATCATTCCTCCTCGGGCCCGCGGCGTGCGGACCGCTGCTGGGACGCGAGTCGAGCCCCCGTGGTGGGCGGCGCCGCGACAGCCGGCGGGATGGGACCGGGCGCCGCGACGCGATGCCTCGAAAAGGTCAGGCCTTGACCAGGTCGCCGTACTGGTCCGGGCGCCGGTCGCGGTAGAACTGCCAGGTCTGGCGGACCTCGGTGACCATGTCGAGGTCCATGTCGCGGAT
>MGOE01000048.1:9490-9846 GCA_001797035.1 Chloroflexi bacterium RBG_16_72_14 | reverse complement strand
GCGCAGTTGCTCGCCAGCGCAGCGACTGCGTCCGCGTAGTCCGACACGTTCCCCGCCAGGTCGTGCGCGCCGGCGGCGAGGTCCGCGGCTGCCGCGGCGGACTGCGACGTGCCCGCCCGGAGCTCGTGCGCCCCCGCCGCGAGCGCGGTCGCGCCGTCGTCGAGGGCCTGCGCCTGCGCACCCAGCCCGGCCGTGCCGGCCGCCAGCTGCGCGAGCGAATCGGCGAGCGCCTGCGCGCCGGTGGCGACGCCGGCCGTCCCCGCCGCGACACCCGCCGCGCCCGCGGCCAGCTGGTCCGCTTGCGCGGGGAGGCTGGTCGTCGAGCCGGCCAGGGTCTCCAGGCCGTCGGCGAGCGT
>MGOE01000048.1:3815-9484 GCA_001797035.1 Chloroflexi bacterium RBG_16_72_14 | reverse complement strand
GCCCGCGGCGAGGTCGGCCGCACCCTTGGCCGCCGTCCGGGCCCCGTCGCCGAGCGTCGAGGCGCCGTCGGCCACGCTGTTGGCGCCGGCCGCGAGGTCGCCCGCGCCGTCGGCCAGCTCGTCCACGCCCGCGCCGGCCTGCGACGCGCCGTCTGCGAGCTCCTGGACTCCGGCGACCAGCTCGCCGGCGATCCCCGACACGGAGGTCGCCCCGTCGGCGAGGTCAGTCGACCCGGCCGCGACGCGGTCCGCGTCCTCGGCCGCCGCGGCGACCCTGTCCTGGGTCGTCGTGACCGAGAGCAGCACGTCGTCCACGTAGGCCGCGGTCACGAGCTCCGAGGTCGACGCGGCGATCGCCGAGCTGAGCGAGCGCGCGATCGTGCCCAGCAGGTAGCTCGACGCGTCGTCGGTCGCGAGCCCCAGCGTCGCCTTGGTGGTGGCCGGCGGGCCGCCCGCCGTCCCAGTCGCGGTGGACCGGATGGCGGCGATGGTCGAGGAGAAGTCGGAGGGGATGGTGAGGACCGCGCCGTACCGGCCGTCGGCGAGCCCGTCGCGGGCGTCCGCCGCGTCGGTGAGGCGCCAGGTGAAGGTGTCGGCATCGGCCCCGGACACGAGGCGGTGGGCCAGGTCGGCGCCCAGCCGGAGTGGCTCCCCGGTGCCATCGGCCGTGGTGACGGTCGCGCCCAGGTCCTCGTCCACGACCGCGGCGGTCACCCCGTCCAGGTGCGCAGTCGGGTTGGACAGCGACCATACGGCGAGCCCCGCGAGCGTCATCGGCACCAGCGCCACCAGGGCGACGGCGCCCGCCAGCCGCCGCTTCGAGGCCATGGCCGAAACCCCGACCGTCTCGGGGACCGCGATGACCACGGGCACCGAGATGCGACCGGCGATCCCGTGCGCCCCCAGCGGCCACCACGCCCGCTCGCCGACCAGCGTCGTGATCGCGGGCACCAGGATGGAGCGGACGACGAAGGTGTCGATCAGCACGCCGACCGCCACGGCCACGCCGACCTGGAACAGCACGACCAGGGGCGCGGTCGCCATCGACCCGAACGTGCCGGCCAGGATCAGGCCGGCCGACGTGATCACGGCGCCAGTGTGGCCGGACGCGATCCGGATCCCCTCGCGGATGGGCCGCTGCTCGCTCTCCTCGCGGACACGGCTCATCAGGAAGATGTTGTAGTCGGAGCCGAGGGCGACCAGCAGCACGAACACCATCAGCGGCAGGTAGAAGCTGACACCCAGGTCGCCGCGAACCTCCTGGAAGAACCACGCGGAGAGGCCCAGCGCCGTCGCGCACGAGAGGAGCACGGTCGCCACCAGGTACAGCGGCGCCAGCAGGCCCCGGAGCAGCAGCACGAGCACGATCAGGATGCCGACGACGGTGACGACCGCGACGCGCTCGAAGTCGCGGCCCAGCACCGCCTGGACGTCCGCGAACTCGGCCGTGGGGCCGCCGAGGTGCGCGGTCGCGGAGGCGCCCAAGCCCGGGGTGGCGGTCGCGAGGACGTCCTGCGCCCGCCGAATGGTGTCGAACGCGGCCTGGGCGTACGGGTCGTCGGTCGTGGTCAGCCACAGGCGCGTCGCCGTCCCATCGTCCGACACGAAGGCGGCGACCGCGTCGCCCACCTGCTCCCCGGCCTCCCCCGAGAGCCCCACCGGCAGGAACACGTCATCGGCCCGAGGCGCGAACACCGCGGCGACCGCCTCGAGGTCGCCGGGGAGCGCGTCGAACGTTGCCCGGATCCTCGCCTTGAGCGCCTTCGCCTCGGCCGTGCCGGCGAGGCTCTCGGGGAACAGCGTCGCGCCCGGGTCGTTGTCCTCGAACCAGGCCGCCAGCGACGACAGCGCGGTCGACAGCTCGAGCGCCGCGGGGATCGACACCTCGTCCTCGAGGCTCGCCGCGGCCGCTGTCGCGTCGTCGTACGCCGCGAGGTGGCGGACCCGTGGGAAGGTCGCCGCCAGCTCGTCGAGGTAGTCGCCCACGATCCCGACGTCCTCGCCGCCGCCCGCCGCGCCGGACGCCGACGTCATCGAGCGCGACAGGGTGCGCAGCTGGGTCGCCACCACCGCGTTGGCGCGGACCTGGTCCACCTGCTCCCTCGCCGTCTCCAGGCGCCGGGTCGCGCTGCGGAAGTCCGTGCCCGCGGCGACGTCCGGGTACGCCAGGCCGAGCAGGGCGAGGTACTCGCTCGCCCGGTCCAGGCCCTGCGTCGCCTCGTCGTCGAGCAGCGCCTCGGGGTCCACGGCGGCGCCGCCCGTCGCGTCGTCGCCCGCGAACTCGTCGGCCATCACGCCGAGCTGCGCGGACGGCCGGAAGCCGTCCGGGACGACGCCGTCGCCGTCGGGCGACACGAGCGTGGTCACGCTGGCGACCCCCTCGGTCTCGGCAAGCTCCCGCGAGACGACGCGGAGCCTCGCGAGCGAGGCGGGCGACAGGATGTCGGCGCCGGCGCCCGCGTCCACGATGCCGGTGGCCTGGACGACCTTGCCCCTGCCCAGGTGCTCCGCGACCTGGTCGAAGCCCGCCCGGGCATCGGAATCCGCGGGGAGCTCGGCCAGGACGTCGAAGTTCGTCTCCATGCGGCCCATGTACGTGGCCGGCAGCAGGAGCGCGGCCAGCAGGGTGACGGTCACGACCCCGGGCCGCCGCGACACGGCCGCGGCGAGGCCCGCGAAGAACCCGCCCGGCTCCCCGTCGGACCGGGTCCGGGTGTGGAGCGGCCAGAACAGGTAGTGGCCGAAGATCGCGAGCAGGGCGGGCGCCAGCGTCAGGCCGGCGACGAGGGTCACGAAGATCGCGACCGCGAGCGCCGGGCCCATCGTCTGGATCATCCCGAACTCGGCGAACGCCATCGATCCCAGGCCCACGATGACGGTCGCCGCGCTGGCGCTGATCACGGCCCCGATGCGCCGAACGGTCGCGCGCGACGCGTCGTGCCAGTTGTCGTGCGCGACCTCCTCCCGGAACCGCGAGATCAGGAAGATCGCGTAGTCGGTGCCCACGCCGAACACGAGCACGACGATGAACGTGTCGAGCAGCGACGACACCCTCCAGCCGGCCGCCGCCAGGACCCCCAGCACGCCGCGCGAGACGAGGAACGCCATCGCAATCGTCGCCAGCGGCACCATCGCCGCGAGCGGCGCCCGGTAGATAAGCAGCAGGATCACCACGACCAGCAGGACCGTGACCAGCGTCGTGCTGTCGGTGCCCCTGATGATGGCCTCGAGGTAGTCCGCGCTGATCGCGGCCGTGCCGGTCACGTGGCCGGTCAGGCCCGCCGGGGCGGTCTGCCCGAGGTGCGCGCGGAGGGCGGTCACCACGGCGTCCGCGCCGCTGCCGGCGGCCACCACGTCGAGGTTGAGGGTCATCAGCTCCAGCGCGCCGTCCTCGCTGCGGAGCATCGTCTCGAGCTCCGGCCGTGTGTCTGCGGTGGCGACGTCCGTGACGGCATCGCGGACCACGGCGGGCGCGGTGGCACCCGTGGCCCAGGCCGCGACCTCGGCGATGTACGCCCGGTCCGCGTCCGTGAGCCCGCCGTCGCGGGAGAAGGACAGCGTCGCGGAGCTGGTCGCGGTGGCACCGGGGAACGCCGCCTCGATCGCGCGGCGCGCCTGCGCGGACTCCGAGCCGACGGGCAGGAACGCCGCCTGGTCGGTCATGCCCTCGGTGGCGAGTGACGGGGCGAACAGCACCGAACCCACGGCCGTGAGCAGCCACGCCACCACGACCGCGTACCGGTAGCGGTACGTGAAGGATCCCAACCGCTCGAACATCGCTGCACCTGCCTGGGAGCGTCCGGGTCGAATCCGGCGCGTCACGCTCGCCGATACGACTGTGTATTGGAATACGGTATCGTATTGAGTACGATGGTGTATCGTGATGGTCGGCCGGATGCCTGGGGGCGCGGTAGAGGAGAACGGCATGTCGATCGAGCGACCGCCCGGCGAATCGACCGGCCGGACGACCCGGCGGCGGGAGGCCACCCGGGAGCGCGTCCTGGACGCCGCGCGCGACGTGTTCGCGGAGCGCGGCGTGTTCGGTGGCACGGTCGAGGAGATCTGCGCCCGGGCCGGGTTCACGCGCGGCGCCTTCTACTCCAACTTCGCCGACAAGGACGCTGTGCTCCGGGCGCTGATCGCCCGCGAGCATGAACGTCTCCTGGCCCGCCTCGACGCAGCCTTCGACCTGGTGGGGGAGGCCTCGACTGCCGCCGGCACGGACCCCGACCCGCGCGCCACCATGGCCTCGATCGCCGACCGCCTGCTCCGCTCCGTGCCGGCCGACCGCCTGTTCTCGCTCGTCCAGTCCGAGCTCGAGATCCACGCCGTCCGCGCCCCGGAGGTCGCCCGCGCGTTCCGGGCGGCCGACGCCCGGTTCCGGGCGCGCGTCGCCGACTTCCTCGTGCGCGGCCTGGCGCGGCTGGGTCGGGAGCTCGTCGTGCCCGTCGCGGACGCCACGGACACGATGATCGCGATCGTGGAACGGAGCAATCGGCGCGCGCTGCTCCGGGGCGACGGCAGCGACCCGAACGCGCTCGCCGCGACGATGCTGCCGCTGGCGATGCTGGCGGTCTCGCGCCCGCGCGAGACGGTCGCAGGGGGCTGAGATCGCGGCGGCGTGGCATGTGGAGCACTTCGGCTGTTCGGCGCGCTCCTGGTGATGGGCATGGTGCTCGGGGCGTGCGGCGGGGACGGCTCGGGCGGTGGCGGAGCGGCCACGGACGGGGGCGGCGGCGGCGCGGGCGGCGACCTGCCGAAGGGCCAGTCGATCCTGTTCGGAGCCTCGTTCGACCCGGTCACGCTCGCCGTGACCGGCAAGGGAACGAAGTTCAAGCAGGGCAGCCCGATCGTCGCGGTCGCCCGCACCCTGACGCCGCGGCCGATGTCCGAGGTCTCGGTGACCGTGCAGTCACCCGGCCAGAACGCGCCCAAGCGGCCAGTCACGGCGGCCGTCAACCCGGACAACGGCGACCTGTTCGCGGTGGACCTCACGGCGGACAACCTCGGGCCCGCGACCTGGACGATCAACTTCGTCAGCGCGAACGGGCGGATCATCGCGTCCGGGTTCCTGACGATCACCCCGTAGCAGTGGTGCGCGGGCCGCGCTCAGCCCGGCGCGGCGTCGATGGCGAGGCCGAGGTCGCGGCCCAGGATCGAGCCCAGCCGGCCAACCTCGGACTCCAGCGCGGACCCCGGCGGCCGCCCCGTCTCGTGGAACCAGGCGACGCGCACGAGGTCGCCGTCGAGCTCCCAGGTCCCGCCCACGCGGCCGCCGGCGACGACCACCGGCGCGATCCAGCCGCTCTGCCGGCTGACGGCCCCCCGGCGCCCCGCCGGCACGACGGTGTCGTCCGCGGTGCCCGGCCCGAGGACGTACTGGTCGAAGCCGGGCAGCAGCCGGACCGCGCCGGACGGTCTCGATGCCGCCAGCTCGTCGACGTGCTCGGCGAGGACCCAGGCGGCATCGCCGGCCACCTCGACGGCTGCCACCCGGTCGCCGAGCGCCCCGAACCAGCCGCGGAGCCTGCGCTTGCCGAACCAGCCGCCGGCCATCCAGTTCCCGAACGCCTCGACCGTCGCCGGCCCGTAGGCGCCAAGGTACGCGGCGATGGCGGCCGGCCCCGCCTGCTCGGGATCGGGCAGGCCGGGCCAGCGCGGGCTCGCGT
>MGOE01000048.1:3145-3799 GCA_001797035.1 Chloroflexi bacterium RBG_16_72_14 | reverse complement strand
CGTCACCCGCGTCCCCTGGGCGGGCCCGAAGCACAGGTCGCCCTGCCAGGCCAGCGGCTTGAGCAGCGTCCCCCAGCCCGAGCGGAGCGTCTCGCCCACGTGTTCGAGGCCCGGGCGCGACGCGATCGCCGAGACGAGCTCCTCGCGGGTGAGGACGTTGCCGTCGAGGGCCTCGCGCGCGGCGTCGCGGAGCGCCTCGAGGACCCGTGGCGTGACGCCGAAGTAGCGCTGCCAGCTCGGCCGAGCCCAGGGTTGCGCGTCGGCGATCAGGGACAGGAAGGCGACGCCCAGCTCGGGCGTGAGCAGGTGCAGCGTGCCGCGCATCGCCCAGGTCTTGACCACGCGGCCGTCGGCCAGCGCCCGGGTGACCTCGCCCGGTGACGACGCGGTCCGCCGGACGCGGACCGCCAGCTCCGCCGACGACGCGACCTGCGCCTGGACGCCGCACAGCCGGCCAACCACCGCCTCCACGGGCGGGTCGCCGACGGGCTCGAGCAGGTGTCGCCGCATGCGCCATGCGAGCGCCTGCGGCCGGCTGACCTTGAGGGGCATCGGCGAAGCCTACCGTGACGCATCGGGGTTCGCCGCCACTCGCGCGCCGCCCCGGCCCCGGGGTCCCCTGCCGATCTGCCCGATCAGGCAACGCCAGCCGCC
>MGOE01000048.1:2810-3128 GCA_001797035.1 Chloroflexi bacterium RBG_16_72_14 | reverse complement strand
GCCGTGGCCGGGCCGGGGACGCCCGTTCAAGATGGCCCGATGGCACGCGCGCATGCGACCCATGAGCACGAGCTCCCCGGGGGTGAACGCGCCCGTGCCCGCCAGGCCGGCGCCGACGGGCGCCCCGTCGTGGACCGCGGCCCGTCCGCCCCGTGGCAGGTGAGCGCCCCCGCCATCGCGCAGCTCCAGCGGCTGGCCGGCAACGGCGCCGCCGGGCTGCTCATCCAGCGGCTGTGCGTGGAGGACGACGAGGGGCCGAACCAGGCCCGCCGCGGATCGGGGGGCATCGACCTGCCGCCGCCGGTGGTCTCGGGCGAG
>MGOE01000048.1:2372-2669 GCA_001797035.1 Chloroflexi bacterium RBG_16_72_14 | reverse complement strand
GGCGCTCGTGACGGACGGGATCTTCGGCCGGCTCACCCAGGCGGCCGTGCGGGAGTACCAGTCCACCCACGACCTCGTGCCGGACGGCATCGTGGGGCCGCTCACCTGGGCCTCGCTCGACTCGGGCGGCGGCGGAGGCGAAGTGCCGCCCGTGCCCGAGACGGATCCCCTGGCCGGGATCGTCACGATCGTGGGCCACGACTCGTCCGCCGGCGCGATCGCCCAGGCACGCACGCAGGCGATCGAGCTGTACGGCTCCATCGCGCCCGCCAACCGCGCCCGCATGGAGGCCGACCC
>MGOE01000048.1:215-2296 GCA_001797035.1 Chloroflexi bacterium RBG_16_72_14 | reverse complement strand
ACCTTCGACGGCCGGCTGTGGGACGACGTGCGCGGCATCCAGACCGAGGTCAACGGCCTGCGGCGCGTGGCCGTCGCCGAGGAGGACCTGGTCACGGTGCCCGGCAAGGCGGCGTCGTACGGGTCCGGATTCCTCGAGGCGCACGAGGGCGGCCACGGGCTCCAGTTCTCCGGCCTGACCGTCGCGCAGCAGGCGACGCTGGTCACGATCTACGCGGCGCGCCTCGCCGCCAGCGGTCCGATCACCCAGACCACGCCCGCTGGCAGCGCCACCGCGATGTGGCTGAACCCCGCCTGGTACTCGGCCGCCAACAAGGAGGAGTACTTCGCCAACTCGGTGGCGGCCTACCATGGTCACCCGTACACCGACGGGGCCGCCGATGTGGCGATGTACACGCAGTCGTGGCTCGAGACGAACGACGCGCCGATGTTCCAGCTGCTCCAGGCGGTGTACCAGCAGGGGGCCACCCCATGACCGGATCGTCTGTTCCCCGCCGCTATCGCCTGTGGCGGGACGGCCGCCTTGCGCTCGAGCTCGTGAACGAGCCGGGCATCCTCGTGAGCACCTCGGCGCCGCCGCCGATCCCGGGCCGGGGCCCGGTCACGCACCCGTTCGCGACGGCGACGGCGCACGTCGCGGAGTGGGAGGGGCAGCTGGGGACGCTGCTGCGCGAGGCCGCCGACCTGGACGAGTTCCTGACCGAGGTCGCGGTCCTGGGCTACACGGTGGAGGAGGTCGAGTCGGCCTGACGAATGGGGGCGCCGGAGCCTGACGTGTCCGATCGCGACCCATCGCTGCCCCCGGACCCGGCCCAGGATCGACCCGCCACCCAGGCGTCGACGATCGCGGGGAGGGTGGCGTCGAAGCGGCGGATCTCCTCGGGCGTGACCGGGGCGTCGGCGATCGCGCGGGGCTCCGCCGGCTGGGTGAGGAATTCGGCCTCGCCCAGCGCGCGACCCGGCTCGAGGCGGGCGAGCGTGACCCGGCCGCCGCGCCAGGTGTCGATGTTGATCGTGCGCCCGCCGTGGCCCAGGGCCGGCCGCTCCACCGGCGTGTGGCCGAACACGACCCGCCCGATCCCGACCTCGCGGTACGGCGTCCACGAGTCCGCGTCCGGGAACGGGTCGGGCGAGGCGGAGAACTCGCTCCGGATCCACAGCCGGTCGGCGCTGCGCTCGAACCGGGCCAGCGGCTGGAAGGGGACGGGCCCGGCGTGGACGAACAGCACGTCGCCCCAGCGCGCGTACGGCGCGAACGTCCACAGCGTGGGGACGAGATCGGGGACCAGCTCGTCCACCCGGGCCGCGATCTCGGCGGGAGACCGGCCCTCCCACTCCTCCGGGCGCATGCCCGCGGACAGCAACGTGGCCCCGCCGCCGAACGCCATCAGCGCCCGGAAGATATCGGGCTGGCCACCGAGGCCGCCCAGGACCTGGGCCTCGTGGTTGCCCTCGAGGAGCGCGACGAGGCCACCGGCTCGCTCCGCCTGCTCCCGCAGCGAGGCGAGGCGCCGGACCAGCCCCACCGTGTCCGGGCCGCGGTCCACGACGTCGCCGGTCACCACCAGCGCGCTGGCGGGTGGCGCGATCCAGCGGTCCGCGCCGTCCGTCAGGCCGGCGGCCGCCAGCAGGCGGTCCACGGCGCCCAGCTGCCCGTGCAGGTCGCTGGCGGCCCAGACGGTGTAGTCACCCGGGACCTGGATCGCGGGGACGTCGGGTGCGGCCATGGCCGGGGAGGCTACCACCGTGGCCGCGCGGCCGCCCGGGGCGGCACGACCCGCCGGGACGCCGCAACGCGCCGGGACGCCGCGACCCCGATCGGTTTCCCAGCGCTCCGATCGGGACCGATGCCTCTGGTCCCCGACGGCCGGCGGTGGTCAGATGAGGGCGTGCCGGACCTGACCGGGCCGTCGGCGGCCGTGGATGGCAGGAAAGCCGGCGTGGCCGGGCGGCACCGCAAGGAGGTCGGGATGGAACTGACCACCGACATCGGGATGCTGGCCTTCTGGACCCTCGTGATCGGAGCCGTCGCGCTTGGGATCGTCCTCCAGCTCGTCGGCGAGGTGCGCTTCGGGTACGAGT
>MGOE01000048.1:0-203 GCA_001797035.1 Chloroflexi bacterium RBG_16_72_14 | reverse complement strand
TCCGCACCGTCGAGCCCATCTGGGACGGCATGGCGCTCGTCCCGGCGATCGGCGGTGCGGTCGTGGTCGGCGTGATCGTGGACGCGATCATCCGGTTCACGACCCACGGCTCATACACGCACCACGCCCCGGTCGCCTGACGCGCACCGGGATGGGCGGCCGGCCTCGCCGAGGCCGGCCGCTCGCGTTCCCATGGGCACGAA
>MGOE01000047.1:13208-13291 GCA_001797035.1 Chloroflexi bacterium RBG_16_72_14 | reverse complement strand
CGCCACCGCGCCGCGCGCGCCGCGCGCGCCGCAGGCGGTCGCGCACGACCAGCGCGACGAACGCGACGAGCCGCACCTGGCGC
>MGOE01000047.1:8605-13185 GCA_001797035.1 Chloroflexi bacterium RBG_16_72_14 | reverse complement strand
GCTGACCAGGCGGAACAGCCACTCCAGGCCCGCCCGCTGGACCCACGCGGGCGCCAGGGGGACGTCGCCCGAGTAGAAGTCGAGCGCACCGCCGGCTCCCCAGACGAGCTTGACGTCGAGCTCCGCGAGATGGTCCTCGACCCACGCCTCCTGCAGCGGGTTGCCGAGGCAGACGGACACGACGTCGGGCCTCGTGGCGCGGATCCGGTCCATGGTGTCCGCGGCGCCGGCGAACCCGTCCGCGGTGCCGACGACGTGGAGCCCTGGCGCCCGCCGGGCCAGCCCGGCGGCAGCTCGCTCGGCCACGCCGGGCCGCGAGCCGAACAGGAACACTCGCGCCCCGGCCGCGGCGGCCTCCTCGCACATCGTCGCCACGAACACCGTCCCGGACAGCCGGGGCGGCCGGCGAATGCCGTTCGCCATCGCCAGGCCCACCTCGACGCCGACGCTGTCGACGAGGTTGAGGTCGCACCCGTCGAGGTAGCGCCGGAGCCGTGGGTTCCGCCGTGCCTCGAGGAGGAACTCCGCGTTCGAGAACGCGATGTGCCGTGCCCCCCGCGGCCCCTCCAGGACGGCACGCGTCCACGCCCGCAGCTCGTCTCGGGTGAGCAGGTCGAAACGAACGCCGAACAGCCGCGCCTGTGGCCGGGGGTCACGAATCGCGCTCGGGTGCTCGGCCACGCCGAGAGGGTCTCGGTCCACGCCTAGGGCCCTGGGTAGCCCATCTCCTCGATCCGGCGCCCCAGGAACCGGCCAAGCCAACGGGCCTCGCGGGGCGAGATCGACTGCCGCCAGCGGTCGGCGGCACCCGCGTCGAAGCCCGCCTCGCCCAGGCGGTCGCCCCGGGACACGACCTTCTGCTCGAGCATGGCGGGTTCGAAGGCGACGCCCAGGAACGCGCACAGGCGCTCGATCTCGGGTGCCGGGTCGCGGACCAGGTCCTCGAACCGGACGAGGCGGTAGCGGTCCGGGTAGCGGCGGGCGAGGGCACGGTGGCGATTCACGGCCTCCGCCCACGTCCGGACGACCGCGAGCAGCACGAACGACCGCATCAGCAGCGGGACCCGGACCAGCCAGCGATAGGGGACGGATTCCGGCCGGGCCGTCCGGCGCTTCAGCTCCGAGAGGAACACAGCGCGCGGGTCCCGCAGCATGTGCACGACGCGGGCGGTCGGATACCACTCGATGAGCCGGTCCACGTGCCGTAGGTGAGCCGGCGTCTTCTCGCCGAAGATCGGCTTCTGCTGGCGGTCCGCGTACGCGCGCAGGAGGGCGGTGAACACGCCCCGTTCGGACCGCTCTCCGGCCAGGATGCGCTGCTCCAGCTCCTCCCTTGGCACGCGCTTCACGAGCCACCGCCAGAAGTAGCTCACGCCGCGCAGCCACGTCCCGCGCTGGAAGTCGTCGGAATAGATACGGTCCACGAGGCGCCCGACGGCGGCGTCCGACCGGAGGTCGCCGATCCGGCGGAAGTCCCAGCCGGCGTCGACCCAGGGCAGGAAGTGGCCGAGGTAGTGGTTCTCGTCGGCGATCGCGATCCGCGTGTGCTTGCCCAGGACCATGCGCATCAGCGTCGTGCCGCTGCGCGGCACCCCGACGATGAAGATCGCCTGCGGCTCGCGGGCCGGCTCGCGGGCCGGCTCGGTGGCCGGTTCGGTTGCCGGCTCGGTTGCCGGCTCGGGCACCGTCGCCGCGTCGGAGGCAACCCGGGGCGCGTCGGAGGTCGTGCGTGGTGCGGATGTCATCGGGCCGTGGGGATCCTCGACGTGGGCGCGACAGGATGGGCCGCGCGGGCGGGCGCGGTTCGGGTGCTAGGAATGTAGCAGCCGCGCGGGGAGGTCAGCGCCGGCCCACGGCCTACAGGACGCGGATGGCGCCCAGCCGAGCGCCCCGGTACACGCGCCAGCGCAGGCGGCTGCTGCGCGCCCGGGCAGCCCGGGGGCCCGGTGCGGAACGTCGTCGCGCGCACGGCGGGCGGATACGGCGTCGCCGCCGCGCGTGCGTCCCACGCCGCCGCGGCGCCGGCATGCGCGAAGGCGTGCTCGATGCCGTGACGCGACAGGTATGCCGCGAATCTCGCGAACCGGGCGGCATGACCGTCATTGAGCGACCCGAAGTCGGCCGCCGCGTACAGCTCGGCGGCGTCCAGGTTTCTCGTCCGCGTCGGTGATCCTGCGGTACGGGATGCCGAAGTAGCGCGCCAGCTCCAGCGTCCTCGAGTCATGCGCGAGGACCACGGTGGGCGTGCCGGCGAGGATCGCGGCGATGCTCCCGTGGATCCGCGTCCCGAACGAGAAGTCGACGGCCCGGAGGTCCTCGATCCACGGCCATGGGTCGAGGTAGAACCGGACCTGATCCTGCGCGAACACCGGGGGCGAGGTGTGGACCGGGATCGGGTCCTGGCGGGCGGCCTCGCGCGGCGGCTCGCCCCGCACCAGCTTGTCGAGCGTCTCGAGGTCCTGGGCGACGTAGGTCAGGTTCGGGTAGCGCTCGACGTGGCGCATGACGATCGGCACCATGGCCCGGACGTAGGGCGACACCGTGATCGAGATCCGGCCGTCCGGGGCGAGCGTCGGCGTCCGCTTCTCGACCCCCAGGCGGTCGCGCCACATGAACATCGACGGGCAGCCGATGACCTCCACGTCCCGAACGCCGAGGCCCCGGAGGTAGTCGGCGGTCATCTCGCCCCGCACGCCGATCGATGGCCCGCGATCGGGCACCGCCGCGACGAAGGCCCGGACCGACCGCTCCATCGGGGCGATGCGGCTCCAGTCGCCGTCCAGCGTCCCCTGGGCACCGACACCCAGGACGACGACCGGGATCCGGCCGACCGCACCGAGAACGGATCCTTCGGCGCGCGCAGCAGGATGGGCTTCACGGGGCCTCCGGGCACGTGGCGTCCGCCGTCGGGATGGAGCCGCCGGGGTGGAGCCGCCGGGGTGGAGCCGCCGGGGTGGAGCCGCCGGGGTGGAGCCGCCGGGCCCGAGGATACCGTCGGGCGCCGCGTGTCCGGGACGGAACGCGGACCCGTCCCGCGGGAGCCCAACGGCCCTTCCTCGGCCGGTGCCCGGGAGCGAAGATCGCGCCGACCGGCCGGGCCGCCACGGCTCCGGCGCGCCGAGGAGCCTCGATGACCGACCGCAAGAAGATGACCCTGCCGATGCTGTTCGAGAAGGTCGCGCAGGGCGTCCCGATCACCTGGCTGACCTGTTACGACTACCCGACGGCGTACCTCCAGGACGAGGCCGGCGTGGACATGATCCTCGTCGGCGACAGCCTGGGCATGACGATGCTGGGCTTCGATTCCACGCTGCCGGTGACGATGGACGACATGATCCGGCACGCGGCGGCGGTACGGCGGGGAGCGCCCCACGCGTGGGTCGTGGGCGACATGCCGTACATGAGCTACCAGCCGTCCGTGGAGACCGCGATCCGCAACGCCGGCCGGTTCATGGCCGAGGCGGGCTGCGACTGCGTCAAGCTCGAGGGCGGCGCCGAGATGGCGGACAGAGTGGCGGGCATCGCCCGCTCCGGCATCCCGGTCATCGGGCACCTCGGGCTCACCCCGCAGAGCGCGAGCGCCCTGGGCGGCTTCCGCCTCCAGGGCAAGACCGCGGCGCAGGCGAAGAAGATCGCGGACGATGCGACGGCTCTCGCGGACGCCGGCGCGTTCGCGATCCTGCTCGAGCTCGTCCCCGACCGGGTGTGCGAGCTGATCACCGAGCGCGCGCGGGGCACGATCATCATGGGCCTGGGCTCCGGGCCGAAGGCCCACGGCCAGCTGCTGATCTACCACGACGCGTTCGCCCTGTATCCCAAGTTCAAGCCCCGGATGGCGAAGGTGTTCGCCGACGCCGGCGCGGTGATCCGCCAGGGCCTGGAGGCCTACGTGACCGAGGTCACCGACGGCACCTTCCCGGCGCCCGAGCACTGGTTCGGCATGGCGGACGAGGCGTACGACGAGCTCGTCTCGCTGCTGGACGCCTGAGAGGCTGGAGGAGACGGTCATGGCCGTGGCACTCGATCCCCGGATGCTACTGGCGGTCCCCGAGGGACGCCTCGCCGAGCTCAACGCCCTGCTCCTGGATCCCGGCTCGCGGGTCGTCAACGACCTGCTCGAGGTGGTGGCCCGCTACGGGACGCCCGACGAGATCAACCGCCGGGCGCGCGAGGCCGGCACGCTGCCGGCGCTGCTGGAGCGCGTCCGCGCGACGCACCCGCGGTACCTCACCGACCTCGCATGGCTCGAGGCGCGGCGCGACGAGGGCGCGTTCGTGTCCGTGGCGGACTTCCGCCGCGGAGTCCTCGGCGCACGCGCCGACGAGACGCTGTTCCGCGACGACGTCGCGGTGACGCTCGAGGTCAGCTCGCTCCAGTACTTCCCCTGGGTCATGGCGGCCGCCCGCCGGGCGATCGACGAGCGCTCGCTGATGCCCGGGCGCTGGATCCGCGTCCGCAAGATGGCCGAGCAGGAGGCCGATGGCGACCTCGCGGCCGTGCACGCGGCGATGGAGATCATCGGCGCCAGCGTCGTCGAGACGCTCGACACCAAGGGCACCGACGGCTCCAACGTCCACCTC
>MGOE01000047.1:7377-8585 GCA_001797035.1 Chloroflexi bacterium RBG_16_72_14 | reverse complement strand
CGGCTACTTCGGGGGCGTCGGGCAGCCCAACGACCACCCGCTGCTGTGGGCGGACGAGCTGCTCCGCTACTACACGACCTACGGTGTGCGCCAGGTGCTCAACCTCAACCCGGGCACGGTGCTCGTCGGGTACCTGCTCCACCGGCTGGGCATCGACATCGAGTTCAAGATCAGCGTGTTCATGGGCAACGACAACCCGTATGCCGCCCTGTGGACGCTGATCGGCGCCAGGCTGTTCGCCCGCGACGACGGCAGCACGCCGCTGGTCGGGTTCAACTGGAGCAACTCGGTCAACAACGAGACGATCGAGATCGCGGCCGACGTCCGGCGGGCACTCGGGTTCGAGGACGCCGTCCGGTTCGAGCACCACATCACCGAGACCCAGAAGAGCATCGTCCGCCAGCCGTACGACCGGCGGGACGAGCTCGTCGCGCTGGCCGACCATGTCGCCAACATCTCGGCCAAGCACGAGGGCGGCGACCCCGAGCTGGATGCCGCGCGGCCGCACCCGTCCGACATCCTGGACTACTTCCGGGACAAGGCCGAGGTCATCGAGAGCGGCGACTGGGATGCGCTCCGCGACGACTTCATGGACAAGGTCGAGGCCACGAACCACACCGCGCGGGCGCTGACCGAGCACGGGCTCGCGTTCATCGCGGCGGCCAACCTGCACCGCTGAGGCGGGCCACAGGGAACCGGTCTTGCGGACCGGCCGTTGGGCACGCGCAGGGTTCCCGGTCGTGCTGAGTCCGGGCCGTTCTGGTTCCGGGCCGGGCATCGTTCCCGGCCCGAGTGTGGACTTGGAGTCCATGAGAACGCGCATGTCGCGTCCGTGCGGGGGCGGACGGCGGGTTCCGTGGCCCCAGGGTCAACGAAACCCTGCACGGAAGCCGCCCGCGGGGCATTCCAGCGGCCGGATACGCGATCTCATGGACCTGGAGTCAACGGTCGTGGGGCGGACGTACCCGTCGCCCGATCCGGCGGGGTGGCTTGGCCGCGTCGCCCGATCCTGCGGCGCGCCGGTCGCTGGGCGGTCGAACGGTCGCACCGTGAGACGTATCGGTCGCTCGGCGCGGCGTTCGTCGCACGGCGAGCCCTCCGCACGCAACAAACCCACCGGCCAGCGACCGAAACGTCGCGTCGTGCGCTGGTGCGTCGCCCGGCGACCGGCGGGCGCACGCCCGAACGGCGGGCGCACAGCCGAACGG
>MGOE01000047.1:4771-7312 GCA_001797035.1 Chloroflexi bacterium RBG_16_72_14 | reverse complement strand
GGACAGCCCGTCCTCGATCATCGTCAGCGACGGGTCCGGGCCCCGGAAGCCGACGAGGTACTCGAGCCGGATCGGCGCGAAGCATTCGTAGAACACGACGTCCTCGTCGCCCAGCTGGCGGAACGCGTGGACCCAGTTCGAGGGGATGACGAGCAGCGACCCCGGGCCCACCTCGGCCTCCTCGTCGCCCACCTTCGCCCACAGGCGGCCCTGCTCGACGAGCATCAGCTGCTCGGCCTCGTGGCGGTGCTCCGGGATGACGACCCCGCCCCGGTACACGATCCGGGTCATCATCGACTTCTCGCCGGACACGGTCTGGCGGAAGACGCCGGGGATGTACTCCACGGTCGGGAACTCGTCCCAGGACGTGATCTGGCGCATCGTGGTCTCCTGCTCAGCCGTTCGCGGGAGCCGTGCCCCCGCCCGCGGCGCGCGCCTTCGCGTCCAGCCCGCGGAGGATCGCCTCGGGCGTGACGGGCAGCGTGTCGATCCGCACCCCGGTGGCGTGGTAGATCGCATTGACGATCGCGGGGATCGGCGAGTTGGCGGTCATCTCGCCCACGCCCTTGACACCGTACGGCCCGTTCGACGAGGGATACTCGAGCACGACGCAGTCGATCTCTGGCATCTCGTGGGGGCCGGGCATCAGGTACTCGCTGAAGTCCCTGGGGCTGTGGCCGGGCTCCGGGTAGTAGGGCACGGTGGTCTCGTACAGCGCGTGGGACATGCCCATCCACGCCCCGCCGACGATCTGGCCGCGCACCAGCGCCGGGTTGACCTGGCGGCCCACCTCGTAGGCGCTCCGGATGCTCAGCACGGCGACCTCGCCGGTCTCGGTGTCCACCTCGACCTCGGCCACGGTGCAGGCGTGGGCCTCGGTGGAGTCGGGATCCATGGCGCCCGTCTCGGGGTCGACCCCGCTCCTCGGCTTCATCCACGCCCCGCGCCCTGAGATCGTGCGCCCGTAGTCGAACTGTGCCCGCGCCGCGATGTCCGAGATCCGGAGTGACCGGCCGGGCGAGCCGGCGACGGAGATGTTGCCCTCGCCGTCGAGGACCAGGTCCTCCCGCGCGGCCTCGAGGTCCTCGGCCGCGACGTCGAGCAACGCGTCGCGGGCCTCGCGGGCCGCGATCATCACGGCGTTGCCCACCCGATGCGTGGCGCGGCTGGCGAACGTGCCCATGTCGTGGGGGCCGGTGTCGGTGTCGGCGGTGTCGACGTAGATGTCCTCGGGCAGCACGCCCAGGGTCTCGGCCGCGATCTGGCCGATCACCGTGCGCAGGCCCTGCCCGAGGTCGGTCGCGGACAGGGTGACCACGAACCGGCCGCTGGTCGTAGCATGGACGAGCGCCTGCGAGGGGTCGCCGCCCAGGTTCATGCCGGTGGGGTAGTTGACGGCCGCCATGCCGGTGCCGCGCAGCTTCGCCATGTCACTCCCCTCCTTGGCGCCGCGGGGCGGAGGTCATGGCACGCAGCTCCGGTGCCAGCTCGTGCCCCACCAGCGCGGCCGCGGCCTGCATCGTCTCGATCAGCGTGGCGTCCTCCGTGGGCTTGCGGTGCGGCTTGATGTCCCCGTTGCGGTACGCGTTGCGGAACCGCACCTGCCACGGGTCGAGGCCGGTCACCTCGGCGATCCTGTCCATCTGGACCTCGATCGCGAACGAGGCCATCGTGACCCCGAACCCACGCATCGCCGACGCCGGGACGTTGTTGGTGTACACGCAGTAGGCGTCGATCGACACGTTGGGGATCGCGTACGGGCCCGCGGCGTTGGCCGCGTGCTTGGTCAGGGCATACGGCGTCTGGCGACTGTAGGCGCCGCAATCCGCGTAGCTGGTGACCTTGCGGGCGACGATCCGCCCGTCGGCCATCACCCCGTCCCTGACATGGATCCGCCACGCGCTCCGGGTGGAGGACACCTGCATCTCCTCCGCGCGGCTGTAGGCGTACCGCACGGGCCGGTTCGTCTTCATCGCCGCCAGCGTGGCCAGCGGCTCGACGATCACGTCCACCTTGCCGCCGAACCCGCCACCAACGGTGCCGCCCACGAAGTGCAGCCGGCTGCCCGGGACCTGGAGGATGATCGAGGTGTTGTCGAGGCTGAAGTACAGCGCCTGGGTGTTGGTGTAGACGGTGTACCGGCCGTTGGGATCGGGAACGGCGATCGCCGCGGTGGTCTCGGTGGGCGCGTGCTCGATGGGCTTGGTGTTGTAGACGGCCTCGACGATGTGGTCCGCCTGCGCGAAGCCCGCCTCGACGTCGCCGTAGCGCACCCGCCGGCACGGATGACCCTCGTACATGAAGGTGTTGTTGCCCCAGTGGGTGACGACCGGGGCGCCCGGTGCGAGGGCCGCCTCGACATCGAACACGGCCGGCAGCTCCTCGAGGTCGAGGCGCACCCGGGCCACGGCCTCCAGCGCCGCCGCCTCCGACTCGGCGACGATCGCGACGATCGGCTCGCCCTTGTACCGGACCCGGTCCTCGGCGAGGACGAACTCCTCCTCGGGCTCGACCCCGATGAGGCCCAGGATCGTGTACACG
>MGOE01000047.1:4076-4755 GCA_001797035.1 Chloroflexi bacterium RBG_16_72_14 | reverse complement strand
CGTGCGTCAGCGCGCGCACGAACCCGGGCACCCGCTCCGCCTCGGACAGGTCCACGCCGCGGAGACGGGCGTGGTGGACGGGGCTGCGCACGACCTTGAGGTGGAGCATCCCCGGGAACGTACGGTCTGTGGTGAACTGCGTGCGGCCGGTGACGTGGCCGGTCGCGTCGCTGCGCGGGACGGACCGCCCGACGACGTGGAGCTCGGCGGTCATCGAGCCTGCCCTGCCGTGCGCGCGGTCGCCCGCGCGGCGTCCTCGACCGCCGCCACGATCGGCTCGTAGCCTGTGCAGCGGCAGACATTGCCGGCCAGCGCGTCCCTGATCTCGTCCCGCGTCGGGGCGGGGTTGTGGTCCAGGAGCGCCTTGGACACCATGACCATGCCCGGCGTGCAGTAGCCGCACTGGAACGCGAGCCGGTCGATGAACGCCTGCTGCACCGGGTGGAGCGCGTCCGGCGTGCTGATCGCCTCGAGGGTGGTCACCCGCCGGCCTTCGACGTCCTCGACCGGGAGGAGGCAGGACAGGATCGGCTGGTCGTCGACGAGGACCGCGCAGCTGCCGCAGCCGCCCTGGCGGCACCCCTCCTTGGCGGCCGTCTGGCCGAGCTGGTAGCGGAGGACGGCCTGGAGCGTGGTCATGGGTTGGACCATGACCTCCACCTCGCGGTCGCCCAGGACG
>MGOE01000047.1:3771-4020 GCA_001797035.1 Chloroflexi bacterium RBG_16_72_14 | reverse complement strand
CGATCCGCGCCAGCGCCCGCCGGACGAACACCCCGATCATCCGGCGCCGGTACCACGCACTGGCGATGGCGTCCGTGAACGGGCGGCTCTCGCGGGCGGCGGCCTCGGCGGCGCGATCGATCGTCGCCGGGTCGAGCGGCGAGCCGGTGAGCGCGGCCTCCGCGTTCGTCGCCCGGATCGGGTGCGGGCCGGCCGCGCCGAGGGCGATCCGCGCCTCCCGGACGACGCCGTCGTGCCGGCCCAGCGCGA
>MGOE01000047.1:0-3734 GCA_001797035.1 Chloroflexi bacterium RBG_16_72_14 | reverse complement strand
CCGGCCGAACTTGAGGAAGGACGTCTCGCAGGGCGTGGTCGGTACCTCGATCGCGGTGAGCAGCTCGTCCGCGGCGAGCGCGCTGGTCATGAACCCGGTGAACAGGCCGGCGAGGGGGATGACCCGCTCCCCATGCGGGCCGGCGAGCCGCACGCGCGCGTCGAGGGCGAGCAGCGCGACGGCGACGTCGCCACCCGGTGGCGGGGTGAACAGGTTGCCGCCGACGGTGCCCATGTTGCGCACGGTCCAGCTCGCGGTATGCCGGGCGGCCTCGGCGAGGATCGGCACGACGTCCTGCTCGAGGAGCCGGGTCAGGGTCGTGGTGGCACCGATGCGGAGCGTGCCGTCCGCCTCCACGATGCCGTCGAGGCCCGCGCGCCTGAGGCTCATGACCCGCTCCGGGAGCGAGATCCCGTCGTTGACCAGGGGCATGGCCACGGTCCCGCCGGCCATCACCAGCAGGTCCGGGCCATGGCGCTCGAGCAGGCCGATCGCCTCGGGCAGCGATCTGGGAACCAGGTATTCGCGGACCGTCACCGTTGCGACTCCTTGCGTGACGCGCTGGGCTGCATCATCGGGCAGGCTCCGCGGAGGCGCCCGCCAGGCGCACCCCCAGCCTCGCCAGGCCATCGTCGATCAGCGACCGGGCGAGGCCCTCGACGAATCGCGAGTCCAGGCGGGCCAACGGCCCACCGATGACGCCCGTGCCCTCGTACTCGATGACCGTGCGACCGCCGTCGTCGGCGAGCCGGAACTCCGCCCGGCCCGTGATCGATCCCACCTTGCCTGCCACCCGGCCCTCGAACGCGCCGAAGGCCGGTGGGTCCGTCTCGGTCAGCCGGACGTGCGTGTCCCAGGAGCCGACGATCGCCGGCAGGCGGATCGCGATCCGGCCCCGGTACTCGTCGTCGGACACGCGGTGGATCTCCCGGCAACCCGGGATGATCTCAAGCAGGGCGCCCGGGTCGCAGATCGCGGCGAACACGGCCGCTCGCGGGGCGTCCAGGGTGGCGCGGCCGCTGATGTTCATCGGGTCGCCGCGCCCAGCGCAGTCTCGATGTGGTCGAGGTGCGCGTGCATCGCGGCCTCCGCGGCGTCGGGATCGCGGGCCCGCAGCGCCTCGATGATCGCGCCGTGGTCGCGGAGCGCCACCTCCCGGACGTGCCGCGACGCGCCGGTCCGCTGCCGGCTCACCCGCCCCATGGTGTCGATGATCCGCATCACCTGCGACAGCACGATGTTCGAGGCGGCGGCGCAGACCGCGTCGTGGAACTCGATGTCGAGGTCGCCAAAGGCGGCCGGGTCGGCGACCCGGCTCCGCAGCGCGGCCAGCAGCTCGTCCAGCCGCGCGAGCTGCTCCGCGGTGATCCGGCCGGCCGCGAGCCGGGCGTTGCCGGTCTCGACCAGGCGCCGCGCCTCGATCAGCTGGTTGAGCGCGACTGCGTCCGTGGCGAACACGAAGTCGAGCTGCGACACCAGCAGCTGCGGCTCGAGCGAGGTGATGTAGGTCCCGTCGCCGTGGCGGATGTCCACGACCCGCATCAAAGACAGCGCACGGAGCGCCTCCCGGAGCACTGGACGGCTGACTCCCATCGTGTGGGCGAGCTCGCGCTCGGCCGGCAGCTTGTCGCCGGGCCGCAACTGCTGGCCCTGGATCAGCGCGAGGACGCGGTTCGCGATCTCGTCCGCAAGGGTGGCCCGGGCGAACTTGGGGAACCTCGGCTCGAGCGGGGCGGCGTCCGGGCGGCCAGCGGGGGCGGTCGGCTCGCTCATCGCGGTCGGTTGTGCGGCATTCGGCGTCTTCGGCGGGCCGGCCGTCAGGCGACGACCTCGTAGCCCACGATCTCGTTGGTCGAGAACAGCGCGGTGAGCCCCGACTGGAGCGCCTGGTGCTCCGGCGAGGTCCGCCAGCCCGCGGCGGCCTCCGCGTCCCGGAACCGGAACGTCAGCTGGTAGCGGTTGGCATCGGTGGCCTCGCGCAACAGCTCCAGGCGGACGAATCCGGGCGACTTCGCCATCGCCGGGCCGTAGGACTCGGCGATGAACCGCTCGAAGTCCGCGGTCCGGTCGGTGTGGACGTTGAACGTGATGTGGCGCTCGATCATCGGGATCCTCAGCGGATGCGGCGGGTCAACCGGGGTCAACGAGGGCAAAGTGGCCTGACCACTTGTCCACTATACGCCGGCCGGCGGGCGCGGCGCGACCCGGGCGTTCGTGCCCGCGGCCGGCCTCGGCCGCGCTATCCGCCGGTCGCGGGCTCGGCCGCAGGGTCCGGCTGCCCGAAGATTCTCGTCGTCGGGTGGAGGAGCAGGTAGTAGAGCGCAAGCACGGTGCTGGAGATGAGCGCCGCCAGGTAGACCAGGAGGCTGAGCCGGAACGCGTCGTCGATGGTCGGCAGGCGCACCAGGAACGGGCCCAGCAGGACGATGTCGTAGAGCAGGAACCCCGCCAGCTGACCCGGCACGTTGTCGGCCACCGGTTGGGCGAGTGCGAACACGAAGTAGGCCGCGGCGCCGAGGAAGATGAACCCGAACAGCACCGAGAGATCGGGCGTGACCGTCCAGGGCAGCACGTTCGGGGTGCCCAGCACGAGCAGCGAGCCCGACAGCACGAGCGCGACCACGAACACCGCGAACGAGACCCTGGCCAGGGCGGGCGTCGGGGCGACGTTGCGCCACCCGAACCGCAGGCTGTAGCGCAGGATCCAGCCGCCGGCGACGACACCGAATGCGCACGCGACGGCGAATGCCGCGACCCCCGTGCCGGCACCCTGCGCCGCCCGGAGCGCGGAGAACAGGGCGAACGGGACGAAGATCACGAGGTAGTCGAGCGCGATCCCCGCCAGCGCGCGCTCGCGGCGGAAGAGGGCGCACCAGGCGGTGGACGCGGCCGCCGCCGCGAAGATCGAGGCGACGAACGTCGAGGACAGCGGGCTCGTGGCCGGCCACGGCCAGATCGCCCCAACCAGCGGCAGCTGGAACCAGAAGACCAGGGCGAACACCGCCTGGGCGGCGGCGACCGCCAGCAGCAGCCATCGAACACGCGGGGACACTCGCGGACCTCCCTCAGCCGGCGCGCCGATCCGAATCGCTCCTCGCCTCGAGCCGGTGGATGGATGGTAGACGCGGACACAAGCCCCGGGGTCTTCTGATTGTGCTACCGTGTGCTACATGAGCGAACAGGAACGTCGGCCGGCGCGGGTGGGCGTACGTGAGCTGCGCCAGAACCTGTCCGTGTACCTGGACCGCGTGAAGTCGGGCGAGTCGCTGGAGGTCACCGAGCACGGACGGCCGGTCGCGCGCCTGACGCCCAGGCCGCCGGATCGGCAGTCGATCGTGGACCGGCTGATCACGGAGGGGCGGATCACGCCGGCGAGCGTCGACCATCGGACGCTTCCCCTGCCGCTGACCAGCCCGGGTCGACCGCTGAGCGAGATCCTCCGGGAGATGCGGGACGAGGACGATCGATGAGCGAGCTCACCTATGCCGACGCCTCCACACTGGTCAAGCTCGTGCTCGCCGAGCCCGAGTCACCCGCGCTGCACCGCTGGTTCGTGGAGGCGCGGCGGGTCGCGACCAGCCGTGTCGGCGTCGTGGAGACCGTCCGGGCGTGCGCGCGCCGGGGGGACGACCCGGAGCACCGGGACCGCGTGCTCGAGCGGATCGACGTGTTCGAGCTCGACGCATCGATCGCGGGCATGGCCTCGACGCTCGCGCCCCCCGGACTGCGCACCC
>MGOE01000046.1:92397-93447 GCA_001797035.1 Chloroflexi bacterium RBG_16_72_14 | reverse complement strand
CGGCGCGCGCCTGGTAGCCGCGGGGGCCGGCGGCCTCGCGGACGACGGCACGGACATCGCCACGGACGCCCAGGCCCTCGCCGGCGGGCTCCGGGACGACGCCGCGATGATCCCTGCCTGGAGCGACGCCGCGCGCGCGGAGCTGGGCGGCGTCGTCGCCGCCCCGGTGGCCGTCGCGGGCACCCGCCTCAACGCGGTGTCCACGACGGGCTCGGGCCTCGCGCCGTACTTCCTCGCGATCGCGCTGTGGGTTGGTGCGCTGGCGACGTACCTCGTGCTGCCGGCGCTGCCGGCGCAGGACGTCCGGTCGCGGGACGACCGACCACGGGACCACCGGTCGCGGTGGTGGCTGGGGGCGCTCGCCACGTTCCTGGTGGGGGCAGGGCTGGGGATCGTCCAGGCGGTGCTCGCCGTCGCGGTGCTGCGCTACGGCGTGGGCATCGAGGTCGCCAGGCTGCCCGGGCTGGTCGTGGTCGCCGGGCTCGCCGTCCTGGCGGCCGTGGCGGTGACCCAGGCGCTGGTCGCCCTGTCCGGGATGCGCGGCTGGTTCCTCGCGCTGGTGCTGGTGGTGCTCCAGCTCTCGTCGGCGGGGGCCTGGTTCCCGATCGAGACCGCGCCGGCCCTGTTCCAGGCGCTCCACCCGCTGCTGCCGATGAGCCACGCGATCGACGCGTTCCGGACGCTCGTCACGGGCGGCGGTGCGTCGCTCGTGCCGGCAGTGCTGGTCACCGCCGCCTGGACGGCCGGGGCGCTGGTCGTCACGGTCGCGGCGGCCCGCCTGCGGGCGGGCCGGCCCACAGGGGAGGCGCTGCCGGTCCCCGCCTGACGGCAGCCATTATCCCGGGCAGCGCTAGTTCGCGCGACCCTCGGTCGAGCCGCGGTCGGGCGTGAAGGGCGCGAGCCGCATCCCGAGCAACAGCAACTCCCGGTCCAGCAGCTGGTCGAGGTCCCGGAGCCGCTCCTCGGCGGTCGCGGCCTCGAGCAGCGCCTGGCGCCGGTCCGGGTCCACCTGGACGATGCCGGTGAGCAGGAACGACAGGACCGATGGGT
>MGOE01000046.1:92013-92390 GCA_001797035.1 Chloroflexi bacterium RBG_16_72_14 | reverse complement strand
GATCCGCAGGGCGGCCGCCAGCTCGGTCGGGCCACCGCCCGGCACGCTGTCCCGATCGCCTTCGGCGTCGATGCCTTCGGCGCCTTCGATGCCTTCGTCGACGTCGCCGGGGAAGGCGTGCTCGGGGACCTCGACCTCCACCTGGACGTCGATCGGCTCCGCCGCCTCGCCGTCCCGCGGCTGGAGCAGCCGGAGGTAGTCAACGAACCGTCGCGTGACGCGGCCGACCAGCGCCCGGGCGATCGCCGGCCGCCCGACCTCGTCCGAGAGCGGCTCCACCTCCGCCACTAGGTAGGGCTCCCGTTCGGCGTGGACCTCGCGCACGAGGAACCGGCCTCCGCCGACGACGAGCAGTCGCCAGCGGCCGTCCGTGAACC
>MGOE01000046.1:88651-91992 GCA_001797035.1 Chloroflexi bacterium RBG_16_72_14 | reverse complement strand
CGAACGTGCCCCCGCCGGCGATCGCGAGCTCCTGCTCCTCGCCCGGCGCCGGGGCCACCTCGCTCCCCTCCCGGATCAGCACCACGCCGAACGGCGACGAGGTGTCGAGGCAGCGCCGCACCATGACCCGGTACCGCTCCTCGAACACGTGGAGCGGCAGCGCGATGCCCGTCGCGAGGACGGTGTGGAGCGGGAACAGGGGAATCTCCATCGCGCAGCCAGCATAGGCCGACCCCGCGCGACGGGCCGGGGGGCGTCAGCCGGGGAGCATCTCAGCCCGGAACACGTCAGCCGGGTTGCGCGGACGGGCGCAGGCGCGACCGCGAACGCGTGCGCCGGGATGCGGTCCCCGCCGTCATCGGGACGGCGCCCAGGTCTCGCACCGCGGCCTCGAACGCGTCGGCGCTGGCCGGCCGGGCGAACAGGAAGCCCTGTCCCAGCGCACAGCCCAGGCGCCGGAGCGCGGCGAGCTGCTGGGGCGTCTCGATGCCCTCGGCGATCGTCTCGAGCCCGAGCGTCTCGCCCAGCCGCACGACCACGGCCGCCAGCGGCCGCGCTTCCTCCTCGCTGTCCAGCCGCGAGACGAACGCCCGGTCGACCTTGAGGATGTCCACCGGCAGCCGCCCGAGGTAGCTGAGCGACGAGTACCCGGTCCCGAAGTCGTCGATCGCAACCCGGATCCCCATCGCGCGCAGCGCCGCAAGGTTCGCCAGGGCGTCGTCGCCGTCCATGAGCAGGGCGGACTCCGTGACCTCGACGACCAGCGCATCTGGGGGCAGGCGGTTGGCGTCGAGCGCCGCACGCACGTCGCCCAGGAGCTTGGCATCCGCGAGCTGGTGGGCGGACAGGTTGACCGACATGACCATGCCGGGCTCGAGGTGCTCGCGCCAGCGCGCCAGCTGCCGGCAGGCCGACCGGATCACCCAGCGCCCGATGTCCACGATCAGCCCGGTCTCCTCCGCGAGCGGGATGAAGGCATCGGGCTGGAGCGGCCCGCGCGTCGGGTGCTCCCAGCGCACGAGCGCCTCGGCGGCGCGGAGCCGGCCGCCGCCGAGCTCGAGGATCGGCTCGTACTCGAGCACCAGCTGGCGCTGGCGGATCGCTGCGCGAAGGTCCTCCTCGAGCTGCAGGCGGTTGATCACGGTGGCCCGCATCTCGGGTGCATAGACCGCGGCGCGGCCCTTGCCGCTCGCCTTGGCCGCGTACATCGCGATGTCGGCATCGCGCAGCAGCTCCGGCCCGGTGGCACCGGGCCGGCTCCCGTCCACGATGCCGATGCTCGTCCGGATCGTCGTCGTGTGGCCATCGAGCGCCACCGGCTCGGACATGGCAGCCAGCAGGCGCTGGGCCACCGTCATGGCCGCCGGGATGCCGGAGCCGGCGAGCAGGATCCCGAACTCGTCCCCACCCAGACGGGCTGCGAGGTCACCGTCTCGCAGGTGGCCGCGGAGGCGTGCGCCGACGGTTGCCAGCAGCTGGTCGCCAACGGTGTGGCCGGCGGTGTCGTTGACGGTCTTGAAGTCGTCGAGGTCGAGGAACAGGACCGACAGCCGGCCACCGGGGTTGGCCGCGAGCACGGCCTCGAGGCGGTCCACGAACCGGCGGCGGTTGGCGAGCCCGGTGAGCGGGTCGTGGGCCGCATGGTAGGACAGCTCATCCTCCAGGTTGCGGCGGGCCGCGTTGTCGCGGGCGAGGGCACGCACGACACCCGCGAGGCGGACGAGCACGAGGATCGACAGGAACCCGGAGCCGACGGCGAGCACGGCGACATCCGAGTCCCAGCGCAGGTCCACGAGTAGCACCATGCCCGGTCCGGTGAGCATCGCGAGGGCGAGGAACGCCATCCGCAGCCTGCCCAGCCAGGCCACCGTCACCGGGTGCGGCGCGGCGACGTCGCGCATCGACGGGTGGAGCGCAGCGGCGCCGGTGAGCGCATAGGCGCCCAGCCACCCGAGGTCGATCAGGCTGCCGGAGAGATACGCCTCGTCGGCGACCTGGAACGCATAGGCGACGTCCACCGCGAACTGGGCGGCGACGCCGGCGACCAGCAGGACGAAGGCCGGCGTGCGCGAGCCGGGAGTGGCCACGAGGCCGATCGCCACGCCGATCAGGATCAGGTCGCCCAACGGGTACGCGGCCGAGATCGCGAGGGCGAGCGGGTCGAGGGACTCGTCCAGCACCGGCCGGATGAGCACGACCCATCCGAGGAGGGCCGACGCGGCGGCCAGGATCCAGCCGTCGAGCAGCCCCGCGCGGTCACCGCCCCGGACGCGCAACCTGATGGCGAGCGTGAACCCGATCCCTAACAGGGGGTAGCCGGCGACGTAGGCGATGTCGGCCACCGACGGGAACGGGGACTCCCCGATCGACTCCAGCCACGTCCACAGCCCGTCGCCGATGACGAACATGAGCTGCCCGGCGCCGACGAACAGCCAGGGCGCGGGTCGGGTCGGCTTGAACAGGACAACACCGCCGAAGATCGCCAGGGCCGAGGCGAGGCCGATGAGGTCGTAGACGATGCTCTGCTCGAGCGACCCGACGGGCAGGGTGACGTGGACCGCGATCCCGACACCGACGACGGCCAGGAACCCGGGAAGCACGAGGCGCCGGTCGCGCATGATCCGTGCCCATCCGGGCACGTCACCGGTGCGAGGAAGCTGCATCCGCACCCGATCTCATCCCGTGGGTCGCCGGCACCCAGTCGCAGGACGACGACACGACCCCGTCGAGCAGCCTAGCCGCGGCCCCCGTCGCGTCGAAGAGCCCCATGGGTCGCGCACGCACCAGCCATTGGTACCGGGGCCGGAAACGGAACTGCCGCCGGCGGGCCGGCGGCTTCGGGGGGCGGCGGCGGGCGTCAGCCCGCTGGGCGACCGGCGTCAGCCCGCGGGGCGAGGCGTCAGTGGGCGCAGCTCCGGGCCTGGCCGGCGTCGTCCGCCGTGCGGAAGCTGGAGCCGCAGCCGCAGCCGGTCACCGCGTTGGGGTTGTTGACGGTGAAACCGGCGCCCATCAGCGTGTCCACGTAGTCGATCTGGCTGCCCTGGAGGAGCGGCACGCTGTTGGTGTCCACGTACACGCGCACGCCGTTGGCGCTCAGGACGCTGTCGTCCGCGGTCGGCTGGTCCTCGAGCATCATCCCGTACTTGTAGCCGGAACAGCCGCCCGAGTACACGTACACGCGCAGCCCGATCTCGGGGCTCGCCTCGTCCTTCGTCAGCTCCGCGAGCTTGGCAGCGGCGGCATCCGTGAGCGAGACGATCGTCGGCTGGGCGTCGATCATTCGAGATCTCCTTGAGGGCGCTGGCCGGGCCAACCCGGCACCGGGACACGACGATCGTACG
>MGOE01000046.1:86737-88620 GCA_001797035.1 Chloroflexi bacterium RBG_16_72_14 | reverse complement strand
CGAAATCCGCAGGCGCCTCGCGGCGCCGGCGCGCCGCTACCCCTCGATCCGCTCCACGACGGTGGCAATCCCCTGCCCCACGCCGATGCACATCGTCGCCAGGCCGTAGCGGCCACCGGTCCGCGCCAGCTCATGGACCAGCATCGTGGCCAGCCGGGCGCCGGACGCCCCCAGCGGGTGCCCCAGCGCGATCGCGCCGCCGTTGGGGTTGACGCGCGCCGGGTCCAGGCCCAGCTCGTCCATGCAGGCGACCGACTGGCTCGCGAACGCCTCGTTGAGCTCGATGACGTCGAGGTCGCCCACGGCCAGCGCGGCGCGCGCCAGCGCCTTGCGCACCGCCGGCACGGGCCCGATCCCCATCACGTCCGGGTGGACGCCCGCCACCGCAGTGGACACGATGCGGGCCATCGGCCGGAGGCCCAGCTCGCGCGCGCGCTCGGCCTCCACGACCAGCAGCGCGGACGCGCCATCGTTGATGCCCGAGCTGTTGCCGGCCGTGACGGTACCGCCGGCCTTGAAGGCCGCCTTCAGCGCCGCCAGCGCCTCGGCGGTGCTGTCCGGGCGCGGGTGCTCGTCGCGGTCCACGAGAGAGACCGTGCCCTTGCGTCCCGGCACGCTCACTGGGACCAGCTGCCCGTCGAACCGGCCGGCCTCGATGGCCGCCACCGCCCGCCGCTGGCTCTCGAGCGCGAAGGCGTCCTGGCGCTCGCGCGCGACGACCCACTCGTCCGCGACGCACTCCGCGGTCTCGCCCAGCGAGATCGGCGGATAGGCCGCCTCCATCCGCGGGTTCACGAACCGCCAGCCGAGCGTCGTGTCCTCCATCGTCCGCGCGCCGCGGTCGTACGGGCCCTCGGCCTTGAGCAGCACGTACGGCGCGCGGGTCATCGATTCCACGCCGCCCGCCACGAACACCTCGCCATCGCCCGCGCCGATCGCGTGGGCCGCGGCGTTGACCGCCTGCAGCCCGGACCCGCACAGGCGGTTGACGGTCTGCCCCGCCACCTCCACGGGGAGCCCGGCGAGCAGCACCGCCATGCGCGCGACGTTGCGGTTGTCCTCGCCCGCCTGGTTGGCGCAGCCGAGGATGACGTCCTCGATCGTGGCCGGGTCGATGCCGGTGCGGTCGACGATCGCGCGAATCACGAGCGCGGCCAGGTCGTCGGGGCGGACGGCGGCGAGGGCGCCGCCGTAGCGCCCGATCGGGGTGCGCACGGCGTCGACGATCCAGGCCTCGCGAACGGGGCGGTGCAGGTCTCGGGCCATGCGTCGATTGTGGCACGGGAACCTTGGTTCGGGACCCGGCGTCCGGGGGCGCATGCCCACCCTGCCGTCCCGTTCCATCGTCGTCCTCACCATCGGGGCCGCCCTTTCGCTGGCCGCCTGCGGATCGGACGCCGGCACGGCGGACCCATCGGCCGTCGCCCCATCCACGGCCCCGTCGGCGACGCCCGGCTCCTCGCCGGCCGACCCCCTCCCGGCCGACGCGATCGTGCATCCCACGGGCCCGACAGACATCGTGCTCCGGGCGTCGACGCAGGGCGGGTTCGTCCGGATCGAGGTCGTCATGGGCCGTGTCCCGGAGTTCACGCTGTACGGCGACGGCCGGGTGCTGCTGCTGCCCGAGGACGTCGACGCGGACCCGGCCGTGCCGCGGCCCCTGCGCGAGGTGCGGCTCGGGGAGGACGACGTCCAGCGGATCCTCGCCTTCGCCCTGACCGAGGGACGGCTCGGTATCGCCCGCGACCAGTACCTGGGCGGCAACATCGATGCCCCGTCCACGGTGATCGAGATCCACGCGGGCGGGGTGGACAAGACCGTGCTCGTCACCGGGCTCGTCCCGGACCCGGCACCCGGCCCGGACGCCGCCGACATGGCCGCCT
>MGOE01000046.1:83978-86716 GCA_001797035.1 Chloroflexi bacterium RBG_16_72_14 | reverse complement strand
TGCGGGCGCTGCCGACCACCGGCGACTTCGAGCCCGAGGCGTACGTCGCGGTCCTCGCGGAGACCGAGGCCGGACCGGGCGTCACCACCCTGGCCTGGCCGTGGCCCGACCTCGATCCCGCCGACTTCGCCCAGGCCGCCGACGACGACCCGATCTCGTTCCCGAAGCGGCTGCTCGAGCCCGCCGAGCGCGACGCAGTGGGCGTGGATGCCGGCGCCGGCGATGCCGTGCGCAACCTCCAGGGCCCCGACGGCCGGACGTATGTCGTCGTGATCCGGCCGGCGCTCCCCGACGAGATCGCCGCGGCGGGCTGAGCCCCGAGCGCGCACGCGGTGTGCGTCCAACGACCGAACGGGCGCACGCCGGGACGGATGGGCCGCAGGCGGGCGCGTTCGGCGCGTGGAACGGCCCGGCCGTGCACCGTGCGGGTCGCCGCGCGACCGGATCGTTCCGCGGCGCGCTCGTAGGGTCGCTGGGAGACCGGGCGGCGTTCGCTTGAGGCGGTGCCGACGACCCTTGGCATGGGCCGAGGCGAGGCCGGAACGTCCGGCTGAGGTAGCGCGCCGTAGCACACCTCTCGCGAGGCGGTGTGGACGCTGGCTACGGTTGAACCCGCGGGCGGAAACGTGCGACTCGCCGTGGAGTCGATCGTCGAATCGCCACGCTGGGCTCGGAGCGCGAACCGCGGGCCCGAGGTCGCGGCTCCGAACGCAGCACGGCCGGATGACCCGCACGTGAGTCACCGTGCATGCTCAGGCGCGGTCTGACCCGCCTCGCGGTCACTGGACGCCTCGACCCGCAGAGGGAGCCACCCGACACGTGAGGCACTGGCTTGGCCGGACCGGGCCGCCTGGTGCCGGGCCGCACACCCCGGAGTACGCCCCGGGACGGGACCATCGGCCGCGTCCGGGGCGTAATCGCGCGCGCCTCGCCACGTTCTGTCCCCGTTGGACTCATCGGCCGCCCTTCGCGGCCACGGTCTCGGGGAGAGGCAGATGGATCGCACCCGTCATTCGGACCACGGGCCCGCAGGCCCGCAGGGAGCACAGGACACAGTCGAGGCCGCCGCGCCGGACGTCGAGCTGTACGAAGCCGATACCGTCCGTCCGCTGCCGCCGTCGATCACGCGCGGCACGGCCGGACGGGGACGCCCGTTCGGCCTGTCGCTGCCCGGCGCCATCGCGAGCGCGCTGCTGGTCACGGCCCTGGCCTTCGGCGCCGGCGGCATGCTCCCGGCCAGTGGCCCCGACAAGCCGGCCACGGATGCCGGCACGACGGAGCCGGGGGCGACCCAGGGGACGGTGGACGCCGACACGGCGAACACGGGCGACAACGACGAGCCGACCGCCAAGCCGGACAACGACGGCGAGGCGCCGGCCAAGACAGACGAGCCGGGCGAGACCGACAGGCCGGACGAGACGGAACCCGCGGTGGAGGTCGAGAGGATCGAGCTCGTCGCGAGGGCCGGCGACGGCAAGGTCATCCTCGAGTGGTCCGCCTGCGACGCCGAGGGCTTCGTGGCCTGGAAGGTCGTCCGCTCCACCGACGAGGGCGTGAGCTGGCCCAAGGGCGAGGGCGACGCGCTGGTCGCCGCGATCTCTGATCAGGGCACCCGGCGGGCCGTGGACACCGACGCGCCGAAGGGCAAGAAGCTGTGGTACCGGGTGTTCGCGCTGGTCGACGGTGCGGGGGACCCCGTCGTCGGCTGCAAGTCCACCGTGGACACGGCGTTCCTCGACAAGCCGGCGCCCGAGCCCACCGACAAGCCCGAGCCGGCGACCCTCGAGCTCTCGGTCTCGCTCAAGGGCGACCACCCGTATCTCGACTGGTCCGCCTGCTCGAGCGCCCGGTTCGACCTCTACAAGGTGGTCCGCTCCAAGGACTCGACGGTGACCTGGCCGGCCGGCGACAACGACGCCATCGTGGCGGCGATCGGCGACCGCGAGCAGACCGCCTTCAAGGACGCGGACGCGCCGGGCGGCCGGAAGCTGTGGTACCGCGTGTTCTGCCTGGACAAGACCGAGGCCGGCTACGTCGTCCTCGCCGCGTCCGGGGCCAAGGCGATCACCACGCCCACGCCGGAGCCCCCGCCCGACCCGGTGACGCTCGGCTTCGAGGCCGGGCTGGCCGAGGGCGCGGTGCTGCTCGACTGGGAGTCCTGCACCAGCGACGCCTTCGTGTACTACAAGGTCGTGCGCTCGCACAACCCGAATCCCTCGTACCTGCCGTGGACCGAGGGCACCGAGCTGATCTCGGTCATCGAGAGCGCCGGCAACAGCGCGTTCGAGGACTCGGACGTCGCCTCGGGCCAGACCTGGTACTACCGCGTCCAGGCGATCGGCAAGTGGAACGGCGAGAAGGTCGTGCTCGGCCAGACGCCGGTGATCGAGGTCACGATCCCGTGACCCCGCCGCTGCCCGGATCCGCGGTGGATCGCGGGTAGCCGTCCCGGGGCGGATCGCCCGGGTGGGTCCCGGCCACGCTGGTACGGCTGGCCGATAGCCCGCCCGGGCCCCGCTCCGCAGCATGCCCTCGATGGAGCTTCGTGATGCATCCCGCATGGATCCCTCGCGAGAACGGGCGCTGGTCGAGCGTGCCGGGCGCGAGCCTGCGGCCTTCGCGGAGCTCTACGACTTCTACCTCCCCCGGATCTACGGCTACGTGGTCCGCAGGGTCGAGGAGCGAACGGTGGCCGAGGACCTGACGTCGACGACGTTCGAGCGAGCGCTGGTGGCTGT
>MGOE01000046.1:83550-83871 GCA_001797035.1 Chloroflexi bacterium RBG_16_72_14 | reverse complement strand
CGGTACGTGGCCCCGGGGATGCGGGCGAGCGACGCCGGCGCCGACCTCGGAGACGAGGCCGCCGTCGCCGACGAGCGCGCGCTGGCCGCCTTCGCCGCCGCGATCGAGCGTGATGCGCTCGCGCGGGCCCTCGCGCAACTGCCGGACGCCCAGCGGCGGGTCATCGTCCTGCGCTACGTGGACGGGCTGGAGGCCGACCAGCTCGCGGCGGCGATCGGCTGCTCGCGGGGCACGGCCGCCGTCCGCCTTCACCGCGCGCTCCGGAGCCTGCGGGCGGTCCTGGAGCGGGAGTCCTCCGATGTCGCGTGACGACCGGACGCG
>MGOE01000046.1:81656-83516 GCA_001797035.1 Chloroflexi bacterium RBG_16_72_14 | reverse complement strand
TCGTGACCGCCGGGGACGAGGTCGTGGTCCCGTTCGCCGACGAGCGCCTCGGCGTGCGGCTGGACCCGGACCTGGAGGCGCTCGACGCCGAGCTGCGGCGTGCCGGCGAGCGGACACGGTCGGCGCACCGGCGTGACGGGCGCGAGCGGCCGTCGCCGGCGTTCGCGAGCGCGCTGCGCGACCGCCTGCTCGCGGAGGCCGCGCTGGCGCCGGTGGTCGCGCCGGCGCCGGTGGTCGCGGACGCGCCCGGGGCAGACGCGCCCGCCGGGGTACGCGGCCGTGTCGCCCGGCGGACGCCGACGGTCCTGCCGGCCCCGCGCTGGACCGTCCTCGCCGTCGCGGCGGCCCTGGTCGTTGCGGTCCTCGGCCTCGGGCCGGACCGCCTGTTCACCGCGCCACTCGATGCCCGAGCCACCGAGGCCACCGGCGCCTCACTGCTCCGTGGCGGGTCGACGACGGCCCTCGCCCCGGGCACCGGGCTGCGCGCCGGCGACACAGTGTCCGTCGACGCCGGCGGGTCCGCGACGCTCCGGCTGGGCGGCAGCATCGCGCGCCTCGACTGCGGCGCGGTCGTCCGCCTGGACGATCTCATGGATGGTGTCCGGATCGACCAGCTCGCCGGCCGGGCGTGGCACCGGGTCACGGTGGAGCCGGGCGACCGGTACGTCGTCGCGACCGGCCCCCTCACGTGGACCGCGCTGGGCACGGCGTTCGACCTCGATCGCTCACGCTCCGGCGGCGGCGACCGCGTTCGGCTGGTCACCGCCCAGCACGAGGTGCGGATCGCGGGCCCGGACGTCGGGCTGCGGGTGCCCGAGGGCCGCCGCGTGACGGTGACCCTGCCCGCGGGCCCGTCCGACATCGTGCTCGACCCCGTCGGCGGTGCGGACCTCCGCGATCCCTGGATCCTCGCCAACGCCCGCTTGGACCTGGCGGCCGGGTACCCGGTCGGCTGGCTCGCGGCGGCCGTCCTCGAGCTGTCGCCGGCGGCCGGCACGCCCGCGCCATCGGCCGCCCCCTCGTCCACCAGCCCGGCCGGCGCGGCAACGCCGGCGCCCACCCCGAGAGGTGCCGCGACCCCCGGGCCCACGCCCAGGCCGACCGCAAAGCCAACGCCCAGGCCCACGCCCAGGCCCACGCCCAGGCCCACGCCCAGGCCGACGGCGACGCCCACCCCGGAGATCGGCACGCTCGCCCTGGACATCACCGCGTGCGCCGGCACCGCGTTCCTCGACTGGTCCACGTACGACGGCGCCGGGTTCCATCACTACACGGTGCTGCGGGCGCCATCGAGCTTCCCCGTCCCCGCGTCCTACCCGCCGCCGGACGGCGTGACCGCGCTCGGCGAGTCGTACACGACCAGCAAGACCGGCACCTGGTTCGCCGACGGCACCCTGGGCGCGGACAACGTCGCGTACTACCGCGCGCTGGCCTTCGACGCCGAGGACCGCACGATCGCCGCGTCCGCAGTCGTCCAGGCCAAGGGCAAGCCCGTCTCGGACCTGGGACCCTTCGGCGCCACCCCCGCCACCGGCGGCTTCGACGCCACCTGGAGCGCGTACGGCGGGCCCGGCGCGTGCTTCACGTACTACAAGCTCTCGTGGTCGGCGACGAACCCGGACCCGAGCTACCTCGGCGACAACGACGGGGCGCAGGCGGTCGGCGGGCAGGGCAGCAGCGGGGCGTTCGTGGCCGTGGATAACGGCACCCTCTACGTCCGCGTCGAGGCGATCCTGGTGTCGGACGCGGGCAAGCTGATCGTCGGGTCCAGCGACGTCGCCCAGGTGACCGTCGGCGGCTGACGGCCGGGCGCGCCGGGGTCAGCGGGCCGCCTCATCCAGCCAGCCCATGTCGGGCTCG
>MGOE01000046.1:81546-81618 GCA_001797035.1 Chloroflexi bacterium RBG_16_72_14 | reverse complement strand
CGCGGCATGCCCGACAGGCGTCGTGCGACCCGCGCCCGAGTGCGCGTCCGCGCGCCGCGCCGCCACGGCGGC
>MGOE01000046.1:81348-81515 GCA_001797035.1 Chloroflexi bacterium RBG_16_72_14 | reverse complement strand
TTGAACAGCGCGGGCTTGCGGATCATCACCTCGTGCCCGCAGTCGGGGGCGACGAACAGCCGGGCGTCGGGGAGCTGGCGGCGCAGGCCCCAGGCGTGGTCCACGGGCACGAACGGGTCGCGGTCCCCCACCACCACGAGCGTCGGAGCGTCGATCCGGCGCAGCTC
>MGOE01000046.1:79020-81220 GCA_001797035.1 Chloroflexi bacterium RBG_16_72_14 | reverse complement strand
GCCGGATCCGCTGGGGGTCGAACAGCCGCCGGGCCACGGAGGCACGGGGCTCGCGCTGGGGGCTGATGCCCACCAGCACGAGCGTCCGCAGCCGCTCCGGATGCCGGACCGCGAACCCGAGGGCCGTCGCCGCCCCCATGGAGAACCCGAGCAGGTGGAAGGTCTCGAGGCCCAGCGCGTCCGTGAACGCGGCGAGGTCGTCGATCAGCCAGCCGTGGCGAAAGCCGTCCGCGGCGTCCCAGCGCGTGGTCGCGTGGCCGCGCCCATCCGGCGCGTAGCAGTGGAACGCCCGGCGGAACAGGGGCAGCTGCGCTGCGAAGTCCTCGCGACCCGAGGAGGTGGCGCCGTGGAGCATGACCAGCGGCGGCCCGGCGCCCTCCACCACGTACCCGATGTCCAGGCCGTTCGCCCGGATCGCCGGCACCCCGAGGCCTCCCTCAGCCCGCAGGGGATTCGGGCTTGCCGGCGACGAGGGTCGTCGTCGCCCGCTCGATCCGGAGGTACCGGCGGCGGTGGTAGAGGAGCGGCGGCGCGTCCGGGTGGTCCAGGTGGAGCGCCTCCACGTGGGCCACGTACAGGTAGTGGTCCCCGGCGACGAAGCGGTCCACCACCGCGCACTCCATGGCCGCGATCGAGCCGTCCAGCAGCGGCAGGCCCGTCTCGCCCGGGTGCCACGCGGCCCCGCAGAACGCGTCGCGGCTGGGCGTCACGTTGGCGCCGGCGAAGCAGTCCGACAGCCACTGCTGGTCCTCGTCCAGCACGTTGACCGCGTAGCGGCCGGTGGCGTCGATCGCGGGCACGATGAACCGACGCCGGTCCAGCGCGATCATCACCAGCGGCGGGTCGAGGCTCACGGACGACAGCGCGTTGACCGTGATGCCCTGGGGCCGGTCCCCGTCGAAGGCCGTCACGACCGTGACGCCGGTCGCGAACTGGCCCATCACCGTGCGGAAGTCGATCGTCGAGACGTTCACCCGGGGAGCATACGGTGGGGCCCCCGAACGCCGCCGTTCGCGGCGGGCGGTGGCAACCCGGGATAATCAGTCGATGGCGGACCTGCCCGACCTCCGGATCGCGCTGACGCCCGAGCTGACGTTCATCCTCACGCTCGGTGTCGCGATCGCGCTGGCGCTGGCGGGTGGCGCGATCGCGACGCGGCTCCGACAGCCCCCGATCGTCGGCTACCTCGCGGCCGGCGTGATCATCGGGCCATTCACGCCCGGGTTCGTGGGCGACGTCGAACGCATCTCGGAGCTGGCGGAGCTCGGGGTGGTGCTGCTCCTGTTCGCGCTCGGGGTCGAGTTCTCGCTGCACGAGCTGGCGAGGGTGCGCTCGATCGTGATCCCCGGGGCCCTGCTCCAGGTCCTGATCGTGGCGCTGGTCGGGACCCTCGCGGTCCTGGCGCTCGGCCTGCCGCCGACGGCAGCGGTCGTGATCGGGGCTGCCGTGTCGATCAGCTCCACGCTGGTGGTGTTCAAGGTGCTGCTCGAGCGGGGTGAGCTGGACAGCCTCCACGGACGCGTGGCGATCGGCTGGATGATCGCGCAGGACCTGGCCGCGATCATCGTCATCGCCATGCTGCCGCCGCTCGCCGGCTCCGAGCCGGTTGGCCCGCTCCTCCTGGCGCTGGTGCGGACGGCCCTGTTCCTGGCCCTCGCCTATGTCGTCGGCGCCCGGCTGCTGCCCTGGCTGTTCGGCGCCGTGAGCCGGCTGGGGTCGCCGGAGCTGTTCCTGCTCACGGTGTTCGCGACCGCGCTGCTCACGGCGTTCGTCTCGAGCGCCGTGTTCGGCCTGTCGCTCGCCCTCGGCGCGTTCGTCGCCGGGCTGCTCGTGTCGGAGTCCACGCTGTCGCACCAGGCCGCCGGGGCCGTGATCCCGTTCCGCGACCTGTTCGCGGTCCTGTTCTTCGTGTCCGTTGGCATGCTGGTCGACCCGGCCGCGCTGGCCGGCGACGTCCCGGCCCTCGTCCTGCTCGCGATCGTGGCGATCGGGGCCAAAGCGGTCGCCAGCGCGGTCGCCGGCCGGCTGCTCGGGATGCCGATGCGCAGCGCGATCCTGCTCGGCGCGACGATCGCCCAGGTGGGCGAGTTCAGCTTCCTCGTGGCCGAAGGCGCCCTCGACCTCGGCATCCTCGACGCCCGGGGCTACAACCTCGTGCTCGCGACGGCGATCGTCAGCATCGTGCTCACGCCGCTGCTCG
>MGOE01000046.1:78633-78999 GCA_001797035.1 Chloroflexi bacterium RBG_16_72_14 | reverse complement strand
CCTCGCGCTGCGGCTGGAGCACACGCGGATCGCCCGGCTCGAGCCTCCGGTCGCCGGGGCGCGACCCGTCGGCCGCGGCGAGCTGGCCACCGGAGCGGACGAGGATGACGACCGGCCCGCGATCGTGGTCCTGGGCGCGGGTCGCGTGGGCCGGGTCGTCGTGGGCGCCGTCCGGGCGCGCGGGTTCCGGTGCGTCGTCGTGGACCGCGACCAGCGGAACCTCGACGAGGTTGCCGGGCTCGGTGCGGCGACCCTGTTCGGCGACGCGGCCAGCGCGTCCATCCTCGCGCGCTGCGGGCTGGATCGGGCCCGGCTGGTGGTCGTCGCGATCGGCGATCCCCTGTCGGCGCGGCTGGCCGTGGAGCG
>MGOE01000046.1:76794-78589 GCA_001797035.1 Chloroflexi bacterium RBG_16_72_14 | reverse complement strand
AGGCCGGCGCGAGATCGAGCCCCTGTTCGCGATCGGGGTGACCCGCGTGGCCGATCCCGAGGTCGAGGCCGCCCTCGAGCTGGCCCGGGCGGCCCTGCACCGGATGGGCGTGTCGGGGCCGGAGCAGGCGGCCGTCCTGCTGGGGCTCCGGCGGCGGGCATACGGACGGATCCAGCCGGCCACGGCGCCGACCGAGGACTGAAACGTCCCGCCGGGCCCGGACGTCGGAGGACCCGTGACCGACACGTTCGACACCGACCTCGCACCGCGGGTCATCCCGGCGGCACCCTCGCCGGTCCGGCTGCGGGCACGGGCCGCGGCGGCCGACGCCGAGGCCGTCGTGCTCGCCGCGTACGAGGCCCACGCCCGGGACCTCAACGCCTTCGCCCGCTCGCTGGTCCGGGAGCGCGAGGCCGCCGAGGACATCGTCGCGGACGCCTTCCTCCGGCTGGTCCGCGAGGTCCACGCCGGCCGGATGCCGGACGACGTGCGCGGCTGGCTGTACCGGGTCACTGCCAACCTCGTCCTGTCCCGCGGCCGCCGGATCTCCGTCGCGCGGCGGTTCGTGGAGCGGCTGGTGGACCGGCGGACCGGCGAGTCGCCCGAGGCCCGCCACCTGCGCCTGGACATCCCTGCCGACCTGCGGGAAGCGTTGCTGGCGCTGCCGGCCGACGCCCGGATCGCGGTCGTCATGGCCGCCCGCGGCGCGTCCGGGCGCGAGATCGCCGCGGCGATCGGCCGCAGCGAGGCCGCCACGCGAACGCTCCTGACCCGCGCCCGCCAGCGGGTGCGCGCCACGCTGGAGCCGCCGCGATGACCGCCGCCCACGCCCGGTTCCTGGACCTCGCGGCCGGGATGCCGGCGTTCCCGCTCGAGCCCGGGGAGGCCAGCGAGCTGCAGGGCCACCTAAGCGCCTGCCCGCACTGCGCCGGGCGGGTGGCCCGCCTCCGTGCCGACAGCGAGGCGATCGGTCGCGCGGATCCCGCCGTCTCGCCGCGGCTCCACGACCGCATCCGGGAGGTCGCCGTGACCCCGCCCCGCTCCGGCCCGAGCGCGCTCGGCCTCGTCGTCATCCTCGTCCTGCTGGCCACCGCGGTCGTGGGCGCATCGCTGGGCGCGGGCGCGCTGCTCTTCGCCCGGCCCGGGCCGACGTCCGCGTCCGCGCTCCCCGACCGGGCGGGCGACGTCGTCCGCTGGCACACCGATGTCGTGGACCTGGCCGCGACCGGCTTCTCGATCGAGGCCAACGACCTGCGGTTCACGGGCGTGGCGTCCCCGACCCTCCAGTCCGCTGCCGTCTCCCTGACCGACTGGACGCTCGAGGCCTCGTGGACCGAGCAGGGCCGGGAGCAGCGGCTGTACCTCTACTTCGCGGCCGACCAGGCGTCGTGGTGGATCCGCGAGGTCCGGGTCTACGACGGGCGGCCGTTCCGCGACGCGGACTGGGCAACCTTCCCCGCCGGCCCGTACGCGAAGACGCCGCTGGGCGCCGTGTTCGAGGGCGACCTCGAGCTGGCGGGGGCCTCGGCCACCGGACCCGTGCGCCTGCGGCTCGACGGCCTCCGGATCGCCGTCCGGCCCAGCGACCAGATCGCCGAGCCCATCATCGGCGGCGGGATCGTGCTCAAGGAGAACGGCAACCCGGCGGTGGACGGTGACCCGTTCGAACCGGGAGGGCGCCTGCACTGCTCGGGCATCCTGCAGCTGGCGCCACAGGCGGCGGAGGTCCGGCTGCTGACCCTCGGCTACCGCCTGTCCTGGCGGTGGGAGTATTCGACCGGTTCCAACACCGGCT
>MGOE01000046.1:74471-76786 GCA_001797035.1 Chloroflexi bacterium RBG_16_72_14 | reverse complement strand
GGCTACGCCGAGGCGCACGAGCGGGCGCCCGCGACCGGCTGGATCTCGGGCACGGCCGTCGGCTCGAGCGGCGAGCTGATCGTGTTCGTGGCCGATCCGGCGCGGCCCTTCGGTGGTCCGCCCCGCGACCTGCCGGGTGACTGCCCGACGCCCGCCCCGTAGCGCGCGGGCCATCCGGCCCGTCCCTCCGCGCGGCGCCGCGCCGTACCATCGCGGCCATGGACACCGAGACTGCCGCCACCCCTTCGACCCGGATCGAGCGGGACTCCATGGGCGAGATGGAGGTCCCCGCCGACGCCCTGTACGGCGCCTCCACGCAGCGCGCCGTGCTCAACTTCCCCATCTCCGGCACGCGCATGCCGCGCCGCTTCCTGCGGGCGCTGGCGCTGGTGAAGCAGGCCGCCGCCGAGACCAACGCGGGCCTCGGCCTGCTGGACGCCGCCAGGGCCCAGGCGATCGTCGCCGCCGCGCGCGATGTCGCGGACGGCCGCTACGACGAGCAGTTCCCGATCGACGTCTACCAGACCGGCTCGGGCACCTCGACCAACACCAACATGAACGAGGTGATCGCCCACCTCGCGTCGGCCCGTCTCGGGGGCGCGAAGGTGCACCCCAACGACGACGTCAACAAGTGCCAGTCCTCGAACGACGACATCCCGACCGCCCTCCAGCTGTCCGGCGCCGTCGCCATCGAGGAGGAGCTGATCCCCGCACTCATCGACCTCCAGGGCGCGCTGGCCGCCAAGGCCGACGAGTTCTGGGGCATCGTCAAGACCGGCCGGACGCACCTCCAGGACGCGACGCCGATCCGGCTGGGGCAGGAGTTCGCCGGGTACGCAGGCCAGGTCGAGGAGGCGATCCGCCGCGCGCAGGCGGCCCGCGACGAGCTGCTGGTGGTTCCCCTCGGCGGCACGGCGGTGGGGACCGGGATCAACGCCCATCCCGAGTATGCCGCCCGGGCGTGCGTGCACCTGTCCGAGCTCACGGGGCTGCCGGTCCGCGAGGCGCCCAACCACTTCCACGCGCAGGCCGCGCTGGACGCCGTGATCGCGGCTCATGGCGGGCTGCGGGCGATCGCCCTCGGGCTGTGGAAGATCGCCTCCGACGTCCGGCTGATGGGCATGGGCCCGCGCGCCGGCCTCGCCGAGCTCGCGCTGCCCGAAACCCAGCCCGGCTCGTCGATCATGCCGGGCAAGGTCAACCCGGTCATCGTCGAGAGCCTGACCATGGTCGTCGCCCGGGTCATCGGCAACGACGCGACCGTCGCCTTCGGCCAGACGGGCTCGTTCCTCGAGCTCAACGTGATGATGCCGGTCACCGCGCTCGCGCTGCTGGAGTCGATCTCGCTCCTCGCGGCGTCGGCGCGCAACTTCCGGGTCAAGCTGGTCGAGGATCTCAAGGCCACCGAGCGGGGGCCGGAGCTGGTCCAGCAGGGGCTGATGCTGGCGACGGCGCTGGCCCCCGAGATCGGCTATGACGCCGCGGCCGCCCTGGCCAAGGAGGCGTTCAAGTCCGGGCGCACGATCCGCGACCTGGCCGAGCAGAAGGGGATCGCGCCCGACCGGCTGGACGAGCTCCTGGACCCGGCGAAGATGACCGAGCCGGGCCTGGGCGGCGGTCCCGGCGGAGGCTGACCGGGCGGCTCGCGCGCCCCCGGGCGGCGCTACGGCAATGGTCGGCGCTACGGCGCCTTGATCGACACCGGCTTGCCGATGTTCGAGAACGCCAGCTCGAGGTCGATCTCCACCGCCTGGAGCTGACCGGAGACGCGGCCCGTGCCGCGGAACGCCCAGGTGCCCGACACCGGCCGGCCCGTCGCATCCGTGACCAGCCTGAGGGTCGTCGTGAGGACCTGCTCGTCGGTGAGGTTCCCGGCCGGGATCAGGACCGGATGGAGGATCATCCCTTCGAGCTCCACCGTGAACCGGTCCGGCTTGCCGCTGACGGGGCCCAGGTACTGGAGCGTGCCGCCGTCGCGCGCTCCCGCGAGCGGGTCCACGACGTCGCCCGCGGCCACGCCCCGCAGCACCCGCCAGGCGCCGCGATCGAAGCGGATCCAGTCATCAGGACCGACCCGGCGGTAGTCCGTCCGGCCGGTGCCCTGGCCGGGGAACCGGAACCGCGCCATGATCGAGGCGTCGTCACCCGACACGTCCAGGGTCCCCTCGACCGCGAGGATGTCCGTGGTGTGCCGCGAATCGCCGGTGATGACGACCCGGTAGGTCCGCCCCTCGTCCGCGGCGAAGGCTCGGAGCCCGTCGATCATCGCCTGGGCGGCCGCGGTCGCCGGCGTGGGCGTCGGCGCGGACGACGTG
>MGOE01000046.1:73230-74444 GCA_001797035.1 Chloroflexi bacterium RBG_16_72_14 | reverse complement strand
GGGGAGGGTGTCGCGACCGGGGCAGGCGCGCCGGGCGCGCCCTGGCAGCCGGCGGCCGCGGCCAGGATGGCCGTCCCGAGCAGCGGCGCGAGCACGGACCTTCGCATGCCTCGATCCTCCCGGGAGGAGGGTAGCCGCTACGGCGTCACGACGAGCGTCCCGATCATGTTCGGGTGCACGTCGCACGTGAACTGGTAGCGCGCGGGCGCCAGCGGCCCGAAGCGCACCTCCGTCCGGGCGGGGCCGGTCACGATCTGGCTCTTGCCCAGCTCCCGTTCGCCCTGGAACACGCGGACGTTGTGCGGGATCCCCTCGTCGAGGTTGTCGAGGACGATCCGCAGCGGGACCCCTGCCGGCAGCGTGAGCTCCGCCGGCTCGAACGCGAGGTTGTCGGCCCGCAGCTCGGCGGTTGCGCCGGCAAACGGCGCATCGATCGAGGTATCGGATCCGCAGCCGCCCACGAGGACGGCGAGAGCGAGCAGCGCCGGGGCCGCCACGACGGGACGCGCCCGACGCCGCGCCGCGCTCACCCCTCGCTGCGCCCCAGCCGCTCGAGGCCGCGCCGAGCCAGGGCCTGGAGCCGATCCAGCGCGGATGCCAGCGTCCGAGAGCCGAGGGGTGTGAGGCGGTACGGGTGGCGCCGGTCGCTGGCAGGCAGCGCCTCGATCAGGCCCCGCCGTTCGAGGCGGGACAGGGCCGCGTAGAGCGTCCCGGGGCGCATCGGTCGCCCGCTCTCGCGCTCCACCTCGGTCATGATCGCGTACCCGTGCCGCGGGCCCTCGCTGAGCGCGACGAGGATCTGGATCGAGGCATCTGCATAGCCGCCGAGGTCGTCGAACGGGTCGCCCACGGGGTCGGCTGCCTCCGGGCGGGTCATCGGGCGAGGGCGGGGGGCGGATCGGAGGGACGGGGGTTCCGCAGCTGCGCCACCGCCACGACCGTCCACGCGGCACCGTACGCCACCGACGTCCAGGGTGCAGGAGTGACGAGGCACAGGGCGGCGGCGAGGAGCGCGAACCCGGGCCACCAGTCGCCGGCCGCGAGGAGCGCCACGCCCAGCAGCAGGAGCCCGGCGGCCATGCCGGTCGCGGCGATCGCCAGCGGTGCCCCGGCGCCGAGGTTCGCGGTCGCGATGGCCAGCAGCGCGGCCCAGGCCAGCGAGGCGGACACGACGATCGGACGTCCCAGGCGCGCGGGGGCCGGGTCGCGGTCGC
>MGOE01000046.1:67738-73155 GCA_001797035.1 Chloroflexi bacterium RBG_16_72_14 | reverse complement strand
CGAGGTACCCGGGCCAGTCCGGCGGCGCGGGCTGGCCCAGTGCGATCGCGCCGGCGAACGTCCATGCGATGCCGCCTGACGCCGCGGCGACGATCGGCCAGGACGGCGCGGTGATCGGGTGGAGGTGGGCGTCGAGCGCCCCGGCCAGGAGGTCGAGTCGGTCGCGCAGGCCGGGGGGCCGGGCGTCGAGGAGGGCATCGACCTCGGTCGCGTAGCGGCGGCGCCACGGGCCCGGGTAGAGCCGGAGGATCGGGTCCATCTCAGGCGCAGCCGTGGGGGACGCGCGGTGGGATGACGCCCGGCTGGCCGAGCGCCACCGGCAGCGGCCCGAGAACGATCCTGCTGGTATCCACGGTCAGCACGCCCATCTCGTCGACCTCGACCGCGAACCGGTCCATGCCCCGCGGCGCCGGCCCGTATCGCTCGCCGTCGACCTTGACCCCCAGGCGATCGTACCGCGACTGGTGGCACGGGCAATGCATCCACCAGTCCTCGAGGCACGGGTTCGGCCGACAGCCGAGATGCGGGCAGACCTGCGACAGGGCGATGACGTTGACGCCCTCGCCGGTCCCGGTCGCGTCGCTGCCGGGCACGAAGCCGCGAGCCGGATCAACCAGGACCACGAACGCCCGCGCCGCCTGCACGTACGCCGGGAACCCGTCCCGGAACGGGATGGCCGTGCCGGCCGCGACGATGTCGTCGATGGTCCCCACCCTGACCCGGGGGCTCGCGGCCGCCCCCGACGGCCACAGGAACCCGATGCTCCCCGCTGTCACCTCGAGCAGCCAGACCGCAATGCCCGCGCCCAGCGAGCGGCGGAGGAGCGCGCGCCGCGTGATCACCGTCCTGTTGCGACCCATGTGGGGCGCCTCCGCTGGCCGACCGGCCGGGCTAGTAGTATCGTGGTCGATATATCGATGACCGATATACTCCAGCCGACGCGCCGCGTCAAGACCGGCGCACGGGCGCCCGCTACAATCCCCGCGATGTCCACCGCAGCCTGGGACCGCGCCGGTCTCGTTCCCGTTCCCGTCGCCGGCCGCCCCCGGCCCGAGATCACCGCGCTCCGTGGCGAGTTGCCGTCCGTGGACGAGCTGTTCACCTTCATGCGCGATGCCGAGCTCCGGTTCGAGTCGCTCCGGATGCGGATCGAGGAGCATGTCTGGAACACCCGCGGCGAGGAGCTGACGCTGATCGAGGTGGCGCTGCGCCACCCGGGAGAGGTCAAGGTGCTGTCATCGATCCCGGCACACGGGACGACCGGCAGCTACGACGTCTGGGTGTCGGACGGGAGCACCGTCCAGACGTACGTCGCGTCGCGCAAGGTGGGGACCCGCCGCCCCATGCGGCCCCTGGTGCGCGGCGTGGCCGACGCGGCGGACCTGCCCGGCCGGTCGCGCGTCTACGTCCCGGTCACGATGCTGCCCGCGGAGTCGCTGCCGGACCTGTTCATCCACCCCGCCGGGTACTCCCAGAACGTCCTCGGGACCGGGGCCTGCGCGGTGACCGGGACCACGGTCGTTGCCGGACGCGAGGCGATCGTCCTCGAGTCCGACCATCCGCGCGCGATCGAGGTCGTGGCCGACCGGCCTGACTTCCGGGTGCGGCTCGCGGTCGACCGCGCGGACGGCGTGATCCTCCGGCTGGAGGAGTCGATCGGCGGGCAGGTGACCCGCGACGCGATCGTCACCAGCTACGCCCCGAACGCGCCGCTGCCCCCGTCCGCGTTCTCGTTCACGTTCCCGTCCGACACGACGTTCCTCTACTAGCCCCCGTCCGGCGAGGCCCGTCGCGCCTGACGGGCGCCACGCACAAGGGGGTATCGGTCGCGCGTCTCGTTCCCGTATAGTCCGGGCCATTCCGGGGCCTGGACGGACGCCACCGGCCAGACCGGCCCCGCGCGGGAGGCGGCGCCGCGTGCGCCGGAGGAGGAGCACAGGCGAGGGACTTGCCCCCGGCCGCCCAGCCGGGTGCCGACGGGCGCGCATCGCGCCGTCCTGCAGAGCCGCCCCAGCCCCGACGCGGTGAGCGGCTCACCCCGATCGCGGTGGAGGGCGCCGACCGGGTGGAGGAGGGTTGGCCCGGTCGTCGAGGAGCGCTCGCTGCCGGGTCCGAGGGAGGTACTGATGACGCAAGGCCGTTCCCGCGAGGACGTCATCAAGCAGGACGTCCACGATCTGCATCGACTCGGCTACGCGCAGGAGCTGTTCCGCAACATGGGCGGGTTCAGCAACTTCGCGATCAGCTTCTCGATCATCTCGATCCTGACCGGCGCGGTCATCCTGTACGACTACGGCCTCGCCTGGGCGGGCACCGCCGCGGTCGTGATCGGCTGGCCGCTGGTCACCGTGTTCGTGCTCGCGATCGCCGCCTCGATGTCCGAGGTCGCGTCCGCGTATCCCACGGCGGGAGGCCTGTACTACTGGGCCTCCAAGATGAAGAACAAGAACTGGGGCTGGTGGACCGCCTGGTTGAACCTGATCGGCCAGTTCGCGATCGTCGCCGGCATCAACTACGCGGCCGCCGGGTTCCTGAACGCGACCATCATCGACAGGTTGTTCGCGACGACGTTCAACACGTACGAGCTGATCCCCGGCGTGCTCAACGGCCAGCTGATCACGATGGGCATCCTGATGCTCGTCCAGCTGGCGATGAACATCGCAGGCATCAACCTGGTCGCGCTGCTCAACCAGGTCAGCGTGTGGTGGCACATCGTCATCGTCGCCGCTGTCGTGATCCTCGTCCTCGTCACCGGCAAGCCCAACGAATCCGGGCTCACGCTGGGCGCGATCCAGCCGCTCGACCAGGGCGGCAGCTGGAACAACAACCTGGGCTTCGTGAACCTGCAGTACGGACCCGCGATCGCCTATCCGGTGGTCCTCGCGTTCTTCTTCTCGCTGCTCCAGGCGAACTGGACGTATACGGGCTACGACGCGTCCGCGCACGTTGCGGAGGAGACGGTCGGCGCCCGGATGGCCTCGGCGTGGGGCATCTTCCTCTCGGTCGCGGTATCCGCGATCGTCGGGTACCTGTTCCTGATCGCCCTCACCCTCCACCTGCCGAGCCTGGGCACGCTGTTCCCGGCCGATCTCGCCAACGCTGATGCGGCGACCTACAGCCAGTACTACTTCGGCGGCGGGGTGGCCGTCATCGACATCCTCGTCTACAACCTTGGCCAGTTGGGCAACATCCTGGCCGCGGGGATCGCCATCGCGATGGCGTTCTGCGGCCTGTCGTCCGTCGCCTCGGCCGGCCGGATGCTGTATGCGTTCAGCCGCGACGACGGCGTCCCGGGCAGCGGCTGGCTCAAGAAGGTCTCCCACCGCTATCGGACGCCGGCCAACGCGCTCGTCGGCATCGTCGTGGTGAGCTGGTTGTTCACCGTGGCCGCGTTCATCGTGGGCACCGGGACCGCCATCATCATCGTCACCGCGATCAGCACGATCTTCCTGTACGCGGCGTACGGGATCTGCATCTACCTCGGAGTCACGACGTCCGAGTGGAGGTCGCACCGCGTGTGGAGCCTCGGCCGGTGGTCGATGCCGATCGCGTGGATCGCGATCTTCTGGGTCGTCGTGCTGATGGTGCTGTTCAGCTTCCCGACCAGCGGCAACATCTCGTGGCCGTTCATGATCGGGACGGTCGTGCTCCTGGTCGTCTACTACTTCGCGTGGGCGAAGAACCGGTTCGCGGGCCCGCGCGTCATGGGCGCCGAGGCCGAGCTGACCGAGCTCGAGAAGGAGTTCGAGCACGCCGCAGCCGACCTGACCGGGGCGTAGGCACCAGCCTCCCCCGGTGGTTCGCGGCACGCATCGATTCGAGGGTCGGCCGGTCCCCGGCCGGCCCTCCGCGTCACGGTACCGGGACCCCGGGGGTCCCCACACCCACGCCGACACCAGAGGACGGACACGGATGGCCAAGCAGAGCGCCCACCACCGAGGCCACGCGCCGCAGCACAAGCACCCCCGGCTCGAGGAGCTCGAAGTCCAGGTTCGCGGCGGCGAGGTGGACACGCTGATCGTCGCCATCACCGACATGCAGGGCCGCCTGGTGGGCAAGCGCGTCCAGGCCCAGGCGTTCCTCAACGGGGTCATCGACCACGGCGCCCACTTCTGCACCTACCTGTTGGGCACCGACATGGAGATGAACACCCCCGACGGGTTCACGCTCATGAACTGGGACACCGGCTACGGCGACTGGATCGCGCAGCCGGTGTGGGACAGCCTGCGCGTCCTGCCCTGGCTCGAGAAGACCGCGCTCGTCCTCGCCGACGCGACCGACGAGGAGTCGGGCGACGAGATCCCGGTCAGCCCGCGGACGCTGCTCAAGCGCCAGGTCGAGCGCGCCGCCTCGATGGGGCTCGCCGTGAAGGCGGGCTCCGAGCTCGAGTACTACGTGCTCAAGGACAGTTGGGAGAGCCTGGCCGAGCGGGGCTGGCCGGTCCCCAGGCCGTTCGGCTACTACAACGAGGACTACCACCTGCTCCAGGCGACGAAGGCGGAGCCGCTCCATCGCCTGCTGCGCAACCAGATGACCGAGGCGCGGATCCCGATCGAGTTCTCGAAGGGCGAGGCGGCCAGCGGCCAGCACGAGGTCAACATCCGTTACGACCACGTCCTGGAGTCCGCGGACCGGACCGTGATCTTCAAGCACGGCGCCAAGGAGATCGCCTACCTCAATGGCTGGGGCATCACGTTCATGGCCAAGCCCGACCACCGCTGGACGGGCTCGTCCGGACACCTGCACATGAGCATCTGGGGCATCGACGATGACCGCCCCCTGATGCACGCCGCCGCCGGCGAGCCGGCGGGCCCGTACGGGCTGTCGGAGCGCGGCTCCCAGTTCGTGGCCGGGATGATGGCCCTGTCGCGCGAGCTGTCGCCGTTCGTTGCGCCGTTCGTCAACAGCTACAAGCGGTTCGCGGCCCTGTCGTGGGCGCCGGTCAACGTCGTGTGGGGCCGGGACAACCGGACCACGGGCTTCCGGCTGGTGGGCCACGGCGCCGGGCTCCATGTCGAGAACCGCTTCCCCGGCGGCGACATGAACGCGTACCTGACGTACGCGGCGATGATCGGCGCCGGGCTGTACGGCATCGAGCACCAGCTGGAGCTGCCGCCCGAGTACAAGGGCAACGGCTACGTCGCCACCGGCGTACCGCGCATGCCGCGTGCGCTGTGGGAGGCGATCGGCGAGCTCGAGCGCTCCGAGGCCGCGCGCGACATCTTCGGCGAGGCCGTGGTGGCGCACTACCTCAACGCGGCGAGGGTCGAGCAGGATCAGTACGACGCGGTCGTCCACAACTGGGACCGCGAGCGGTACCTCGAGCGGGGCTGATCAGCCACCACAACCGCGACCACCGGCCCGTCCCCCGCGGGCCGGTTTCGTCCTACCCTCTGTGCCGATGCGTGACGAGCGGC
>MGOE01000046.1:67103-67718 GCA_001797035.1 Chloroflexi bacterium RBG_16_72_14 | reverse complement strand
TACCAGCACGCAAGCCTGTGGGAGCAGGCTCGCGACGAGCTGGTGAACCTGCGGCACCAGCCGAAGGTGCTGCTGGTCATCGCGCTCATCGTGGGCGGCTGGCTGGCGCTCCAGCTGACGACGCCGGCCGTGGTCAAGCTCGAGGAGCTGGCCGTGGGCGACTGCATCTACGTCCCCACGACGAGCAGCGGCGAGATCGACGCCATCCGGCCGATCGGCTCGGGCATCGACGTGGTGGCCGGTCTGTACCGGGCCGGGGCCGAGCGGGCGCCTTGCGACGGGTCGCACGGCCACGAGGTGGCGGCGGTGTTCCTGCTCGACGAACCGGTCGGCGCGCCGTTCCCGGGGGCCTCTACCCTCGAGGGGCGCCAGCGGCCGGTGTGCGAATCCGCGTTCGAGGCGTTCGTCGGGCGCCCGGTGGATGGCTCCGCGCTGCAGCTCACGCTGGCCGTGCCGAGCGCGTCGGCCTGGGACGACGGTCGACGGGGCGGCGCCTGCCTGGTCAACAACGCGGACGGGTCGTTCCTCACCGGCCGGGCGGCCGGCAGCGGGCGATAGCGGCAGGATCGAGCAACGGGATCGGAGCGGCCAGACCCGGGTCAGGCCGGCGCGGGC
>MGOE01000046.1:65251-67092 GCA_001797035.1 Chloroflexi bacterium RBG_16_72_14 | reverse complement strand
GTCGCCGGCGGCAGCCGGCGGGAAGGCCACTTTGGCGAGATCGAGCCGCGCCGCATCGAGCGCCGGGCCCGGGCGGTGGAGCAGGTACCCCTGCGCGGCATCGAACCCAAGCTCGATCACGGCCAGCAGCTGGTCCGGCGTTTCGACGCCCTCCGCCACGATCGTCTGCCCGCGCTGGCGGGCCAGTTCCCGGAGCGCACGGAGCACCGCCTCCGCGGGGTCGTCGGCGGCCCCGGCCTGGACGAGGGACAGGTCGATCTTGATGATGTCGAACTCGAGCTCGCGAAGGAGGCGGAGGCCGGCGTTGCCGGCGCCCACGTCGTCGGCGGCGATCCGGACGCCGTGGCTGCGCAGCAGGTCGAGCGACGCGCGCAGCCGGGCCAGGTCCTCGACGGCCTCGCGCTCGGTCAGCTCGAGCACGATGCGCGACGCGTCGATGTCGCGCCGCCGGGCGAGGGCGAGCAGCTCGCGCGGCTTGAAGGCGTCCGACTCGAGCGACCGCGGTGACAGGTTGACCGAGAGGTAGTGGGCGGGGTCCAGGTTCCGCGCGCCGGCCAGGACGGCGTCGAGGCTGGCCATGTCGAGCTCCACCGTGTGCCCGGTTGCCTCGGCGGCGACGAACAGCGCGCTGGCATTGGAGAACCCGGCGTCGGCGCGGGGCCGGACCAGGCCCTCGTAGCCCAGGATGCGACCCGTGCGCAGGCAGTAGATCGGCTGGAACACCGGCGTCAGCAGGCGTCCGGACGCCACCCGGGCCACCGCCGCGGCCAGCTCGTCGAGCGGCCGCCAGTCGTCCGCGATGCCGTGCCGGTCGGGGTCGAAGACCTGGACGTCGGTCCGCCCATGGCGCTTGCCCCACGCGAGGGCGGCCTCGGCCTGGTGGACGAGTTGCTTGCGGTCGTGGGCGAGGGCGGGCATCGCGGTAACACCGATGGTCAGCGAGAACGGGGCGACGCCGTACGTGCCCGAGCCGCCGCTGAGCGCATCGGACAGGATCCGCCACGCGATCGCGACGGCCTCGTCGGCACCGCAGTCGGGGAGCAGCACGCCGAACTCGTCGCCGCCGATCCGGTAGGCGCGGTCGGACCGGCGCAGCTTGGACCCGATGACGCGCGCCGTGGCCCGCAGCAGCTCGTCGCCCGCGCCGTGACCCCGCGTCGAGTTGACCGTCTTGAGGTCGTCCACGTCCACGATCAGCAGCGCCAGCGACCGGTCCTCGGCGCGGACCTCGGTCGCCTGGACCTCGAGGTCCTCCTGGAACGCCCGGTGGTTGAGGAGCGCGGTGAGCCCGTCGCGCAGCGAGTCGACGCGGACCCTGTCGTAGGCCTCGCGCAGGTCGTCGCGCTCCTCGTCGAGCCGCACGAGCTGGCCGACGATCCGGCGCACGATCAGGCCCGACAGTCCGAGGAACACCGCGACCGCCGAGAGCCACGCGACATTGGCCGGGTCGAGCCGGCCGCCGGTCCCCAACACGATGAGGATCGACGCGACGGCCCACACGACGGCGCACGCGACATACCAGCGCACGATGGTCGTCCGCATGTCGCGAGTGGTGGACATACGCGATGCAGGCATCGTCCGAAGCCGGGTACCTCAGCTCGTCCGCGATCGTCGGATCGCAACGGCTGTTGTACGCCTGCACCGCACCCTTTGGCCCCGGTACGGATGTACCCCCGGGTCGGCCTCCTCGCCCGGCGGCCGGGACGGGCGGGGCCGGTACGGCTAGTCTGGTCGCCACACCCCAACCCGGTCACCACGGAGCCAGCGATGCGACTCGACGGCAAGGTCTCGATCATCACCGGTGGCGGCAGCGGCATGGGTCGAGCCGCGGCGGAGCTGTT
>MGOE01000046.1:60432-65121 GCA_001797035.1 Chloroflexi bacterium RBG_16_72_14 | reverse complement strand
GCGCGGCATGGTCCGGCACGCGGTCGCGACCTATGGCCGCGTGGACGCCCTGTACAACAATGCCGGGATCATGCCCGAGGCGGACCACTCGGTCATCGACACCGACGTGGACACCTGGGACAAGGTCATGGCCGTCAACGTGCGGGGCGTGTTTCTGGGCTGCAAGTACGCCATCCCGCAGATGCTCGAGCAGGGGTCGGGGTCGATCATCAACATCGCCAGCTTCGTGGCCATCCTCGGCTGTTCCGTGCCGCAGGACGCCTACACGGCCTCGAAGGGGGCGGTCCTCGCGCTGACCCGCTCGCTGGCCGTGCAGTTCGCGGGCCGCGGCGTACGCTGCAACGCGATCAGCCCCGGGCCGATCGAGACGCCCCTGCTGATGGACTGGCTGCTCAAGGACGAGGCCGCCAAGCAGCTCCGCCTCGCCCGCAACCCGACCGGGCGGTTCGGCAAGCCGGAGGAGATCGTCAACGCGGGGATCTACCTCGCCTCGGATGAGTCGCGCTGGACCAACGGCGCCAACTTCGTCATCGACGGCGGGATCACCGTCAACTACTTCTAGCCGCCGGGGACCCGCGCCCCCAGCCTCGCGAGGAGCGGATCGTGGACACCGACGACCAGCCGCAGCCCGACGACGCGACCGCCGATGCGACCACCGACGTGCCCGAACGCGTCGCCGAGATCGCCGCGCAGGCCGCCGCGCTCGCGGACGCCCACGTCGAGGACGACCAGGACAAGGCCGGCGAGCACACCGGCGAGATGATCGACCCGGGCGCCCGTCGCCTCGGCATCGGCGTTGACGTGGGCGGCAGCGGGGTCAAGGCCGCCGCCGTGGACCTCGATACCGGCGAGCTCGTCTCGCCCCGCCATCGGGTGCCCACGCCCCAGCCGTCCGCGCCGGCCGCCGTCGTTGCGTCCATCGCGCGGCTGGTGAAGAAGATCTCCGCGGAGGTGAAGCTCGGCCCCGACGTGCCGGTGGGCGTCGGGTTCCCGGCCGTCGTCGTGGGCGGGGTCACCAAGAGCGCCGCCAACGTGGATCCCGGCTGGATGGACTTCGACGCCGACACCGCGATGGAGCGCGTCCTCCGGCGACCCGTCCACCTGGTCAACGACGCCGACGCGGCGGGCGTGGCCGAGATGCGCCTCGGGGCCGGCGTCGGTCAGCGCGGCACGGTGTTCCTGATCACCCTCGGGACGGGGACGGGGTCGGCGCTGTTCTACAACGGGATGCTGGTCCCCAACCTGGAGCTCGGCCACATGGAGATCCGAGGCCGCGACGCCGAGCGGCGGTCCGCGGCGGCGGCCCGCATCCGGCGCGGGCTGTCGTGGAAGGCCTGGGCGGCGGACCTGGACGAGCACCTGCTGGCGATCGAGCGGCTGTTCTCACCCCGGCTGTTCATCATCGGCGGGGGCGTATCCAAGCGGGCCGACCAGTTCATCCCCCGGCTGACGGTCCGGGCACAGGTCGTCCCCGCGAAGATGCGCAACGACGCCGGGATCGTGGGCGCGGCAATGGCCGCCGCGGAGCAGGAAGCGGCTGCGACCGCGGCGGGCGGCTGACGGGTCGATCGGCGCCGTCCGGGGCGCCGGGCCCAGCCCGAACCGCGCCCCGGCGGAGCTGCCTCGAACCCGCGCCAAGGCGCCGTTGCGTCGAGCCCATGCCCATGCGCCGCTGCGTCGAGCCCGGGCCGGGGATCAATCCCCGGCCCCGTTCGCGACCCGCCTCAACGCGCGCGGCTGCCGTGTATGACCAGGAGGTCATCCAAGGCGGCGGTGACCGCCGCAGCAGGCCCGAATCACGCCCATCCACTACCCAGGAGTCATGCATCGGCGTCGCTACGGGTCGAGACCCGCCGAACATGACCTGGGCGTCATGTTTGGCCGCACGGCTCGGAGCGAGGTCCCGGGAACCACGGCCGAACGGCCCTCGGCGGCCCGGCCCGCGGTCCTATGATCGGCGCGGCCCCATCCGCGAGCACCCATCGCCCCCGAGGAGACCCAGGTCATGAGCACGGACCAGGCCGCTGCGGCCGCCACCTCCACCCGCATGATCATCGGCGGGGACCTGGCCGAGTCTGCCGACGGACGCACCTTCGAGGTCGTGGAGCCGCACCGCGGCTCGGTCGTCGCGACGGTGCCGCAGGGCGGTGCCGAGGACGTGGATCGCGCGGTGGCGGCTGCCCAGGCCGCCTTCGACGGCGAGTGGTCCCGCCTCGCCGCCTCGGACCGCGGCCGGCTGATGCTGCGGTTCGCCCAGGTCGTCCGCGACCACGAGGAGGAGCTCTCGCAGCTCGAGTCCCGCCAGATCGGCAAGCCGATCGGCGGCGCCCGCTGGGAGGTGGGCCAGGTCGCGAAGGTCCTGGAGTTCTACGCCGGTGCCACGACCAAGATCCACGGCTCCACGATCCCGGTCACGCGCCCCGGCTTCGACTTCACGCTCCGCGAGCCGATCGGCGTCGTGGGCTTGATCGTGCCCTGGAACTTCCCGATCATGATGGCGGCCTGGAAGGTGGGGCCGGCGCTGGCCGCCGGCAACACCGCGATCCTCAAGCCCGCCTCGTACTCGCCCCTCACGGCGCTGCGCCTGGGCGAGCTGGCGCTCGAGGCCGGCCTGCCGGCCGGCGTGCTCAACGTCGTGACCGGGCCCGGACCCGTCGTGGGCGGGGCGATCGCGGCCCACCCCGGCATCGGCAAGGTGGCGTTCACCGGCGAGACGGCGACCGGCCAGGAGATCATGCGGGCCGCGGCGGCCAACGTGAAGAAGGTGTCGCTGGAGCTGGGCGGCAAGAGCCCCAACATCGTGTTCGCGGACGCGGACATCGAGGCGTTCGCCACGACCTCGCCGTACTCGGTGTTCGACAACTGCGGCCAGGACTGCTGTGCCCGCAGCCGGATCATCGTGGAGCGCTCGGTCCACGAGAAGGTCGTGGAGCTGTTCGCTGCGGCGACGGAGAAGGTCAGGGTCGGCGACCCGTCGGACCCGGCGACCGAGGTTGGACCGCTCGTCTCGTTCAGGCAGCGCGAGCGCGTCGAGGCGTACGTTCGTTCCGGCCGCGAGGAGGGCGCCGAGCTCGTCACCGGCGGCGTCCGGCCGACCGACCCGGCGCTCGCGCAGGGCGCGTACCTGATGCCCGCCGTGTTCGACAACATGGCCCCGGACATGACGATCGCGCGCGAGGAGATCTTCGGCCCCGTGGTGGGGATCATCCCGTTCGACACCGAGGAGGAGGCACTGCGCCTCGCCAACGCGTCGCCGTATGGGCTGTCGGGCTCGATCTGGAGCCGCGACATCGGGCGGGCGCTGCGGGCGGCGAAGGCGCTCAAGTCCGGCGTGATCTCGGTCAACTGCAACAACAGCGTCCACGTCGAGGCCCCGTTCGGCGGCTACAAGCAGTCCGGAATCGGGCGTGAGCTGGGCATGGAGGCGCTGGAGCTGTACACCGAGGTCAAGAACGTGTTCGTCGACCTCGGCTGAGGCGCGCGTCCGCCGCGGCGTTCGCCGCGGCGTCGGCTGCGACCGACCCGTCAGCCCCGCCGCCCGCCCCGTGCGTCGCACGCACGGCCGCTCCAACGCCGCCCCCGGACTGGGCTAGAACCCCACCTCGCCGCGGAACCGCTCGGGGACGGCGACTCCGGGGTGGCGCCTGGTGACCCAGTCGTGGAGCGCCCAGAATGTCGTCTTGAACGCGATCCCGTCCCACGGGATCCGGTCGGCGGCGAAGGCCTGGATCTCGAGCGCCTCGGGGTTCGGCCGGTACGCCCCGCCCAGGATCCGGGCAGCGAAGGCAACCACCACGACGCCCGCTTCGAGCCGCGAGTAGAGGCCCACGATCTCGCCCGGCTCCACGACCAGCCCGGTCTCCTCGAGCGTCTCCCGGACGGCGGCCTCCCATACGGACTCGTCGACCTCGAGGAAGCCGCCGGGTTGCGCCCACGACCCGTAGCCGGGCTCGATCCCCCGCCGCAGCAGCACCAGCTCGCCCGCGTCCGTCACCGGCAGCGTGGTCACCACGAGCCGCGGGTTGACATAGGCGATGAAGCCGCAGGCCGCGCAGGCGAGGCGGTCTCGGTGCTCCTCGGCCAGCGGGCCGAACACCAGCTCCTCCCCGCACCGCGAGCAGAAGCCGAGCGAGGCGGCGATCCAGGCCGGCGTGCCGCGGCCGGATGGGATGTCCGTCGAGCGAGCGTCCGGGCCGCGTCCGAGCGCCCCGAGCGCCCGGAGCTCATCCTCGTCGAGGTGGCGCTCGATCGGGCCCGTCGGGCTCGGTCCCGACGGCCCGGCCGGCCCCATCGGCGGCCCCGGGTCCGGCGTCGTTGGCTCAGGCACCGAGCACCAGCACGAGCGCGACCACGATCAAGGCCAGGAACACGAGGCTGGCGAACACCCAGGACAGCCGGAACAGCCCCCGGCCGCGGTCGACCGGCATCCACGCCCAGGCCGAGCGCCAGATGCGCAGGGTCGCGTCCACGGTCGTCACGAGCAGCAGCGGCGCGGCGACAGCAACGCACAGCTTGACCACCCAGCTGCCAAAGCCCGCGCCCAGCTCGAGCGCCGTGATCGCGATGGCGCCGGCCACGAGCGCGGGCGCGGACAGCAGGACGTAGTGCTTCTGGAGCGGCGTCGGCGCAACTTCCGGAACGCTGCGGGGCGGCAGGCCGCGGACGCTGGGCGGCAGGCCGGCATCGGCG
>MGOE01000046.1:60247-60422 GCA_001797035.1 Chloroflexi bacterium RBG_16_72_14 | reverse complement strand
GATCGCGTGCGCCACGCACGACGCCGGTGCCGGCACCGGTCGGCTGCCGGTCCAGCACGGGCATCCCGGGTTCCCAGCGCTCGTCGTCCATGACCGGGGAGTCTAGCCCGGCGCCGCCGATCGCCCTCCCGGCGTCACCCCGGCAGCGGCTCCGCGTTGGACGGGTCGGCCATCA
>MGOE01000046.1:58648-60174 GCA_001797035.1 Chloroflexi bacterium RBG_16_72_14 | reverse complement strand
GGCCGCCAGCAAGGCCGCGTTCTCCGCGTTGCCGATGGCGACAGTCGCCACGGGGATCCCGCGGGGCATCTGCACGATCGAGAGCAGCGAGTCCAGGCCGCCCAGGTGCTGCGTGGGCACCGGCACCCCGATCACCGGCAACGAGGTCTTGGCCGCCAGCATCCCGGGCAGGTGGGCCGCCCCGCCGGCGCCCGCGATGATCACGCGCAGCCCGCGGGCGGCCGCGGTCTCCGCGTAGCGGAACAGGTGATCCGGCGTCCGGTGCGCCGACACGACCCGCAGCTCGCACGGCACGCCCAGCTGCTCGAGCGTCATGACCGCCTTCTCGAGCACGGGGAAGTCCGACCGGCTGCCACCCACGATCCCGACCACCGGCGCCGCCTCGCCCACCACGTCAGTCCTCCCAGTGCAGCGCCGCGCGCGCCTGGCGCGCTCGGGCCAGGGCCTCGTCCGCGTCCCGGCCGACGACCGTCACGTGGCCCATCTTGCGCCGCTCGAACACGCGCCGCTTGCCGTAGACGTGGACGTGGACGCCGGGGTCCTCGAGCGCCGCCTCGACCCCCGCCAGCCGCGCCGGCCGGTCCGGACCGCTGCCCAGCACGTTGACAACCGCCGCCACCCCGTGCGGGGCCACCGAGCCCAGCGGCAGTCCCAGGATCGCCCGCAGGTGCTGCTCGAACTGCGACGTCGCGGCGCCCTCGATCGTCCAGTGCCCGGAGTTGTGGACCCGCGGCGCCAGCTCGTTGACCATCAGGCCGCCGCCCCGGAGCTGGAACAGCTCCACCGTCATCACGCCCACGAGGTCCAGCCCGCGGGCGATCGAGTCCGCGACCTCGCGCGCATCGTTGGCGACCAGCGGGTGGACCGGGGCCGGGGCCACGCTCTCGACCAGGATCCCGTCGTCGTGGACATTGCGCGAGACCGGGTACGCGAGCGTCCGGCCCGCGCGGTCGCGCGCGCACACGACGGACAGCTCTGCCTCGAAGTCGATCTCCCGCTCGAGCAGCAGCGGCCGACCGGCGGTGCCGCCGAGCGCCGCGACCGCGCCCGCGACCTCGTCGCGCGCGGTGATCCGCACCTGGTTGCGGCCGTCGTAGCCGCCCAGCGGGAGCTTGAGGCGGAGCGGGTAGCCGAGCGCCTCGGCGGCGGCGCCGGCCTGCTCAGCCCCGCTGACCTCGCGCCACGGCGCCGTCCACTCCCCGATATCCCGGATGAACCGCCGCTCGGCCAGCCGGTCCTGGGTGGCGCGCAGGGCGGTCAGCCCGGGCCGAAGTGGCGCACGCCCGCCGGCCGCGGCCGCCGCCTCGAGGCCCACGTGCTCCAGCTCGTAGGTGACGACGTCCGACATCGCCCCCAGCCGCGCCGCCGCCTCGGCGTCGTCGTAGGCGCCGGTCACGATCTCGTCCGCGACCGCCGACGTGGGACAGGCGGGATCCGGGTCCAGGGCGATGATCCGGTAGCCCATCGCGCGCGCCGCGAACGCCAGCATCCGGCCCAGCTGGCCACCGCCCATGATCCCGATCGTG
>MGOE01000046.1:58112-58640 GCA_001797035.1 Chloroflexi bacterium RBG_16_72_14 | reverse complement strand
TCCGGCGCATCCGCCGGCCCGCGCCGGATGCCCAGCCGGTACAGCGCCTCCTGGACGAAGTCGCTCTTGTGGACCGTGTATAGCTGGTTCGCCTCGCCCTCGGGGGCGGCGTCCACGATCCGCCGCTTCGCGGCCGCATAGGCGTCCCGGAGGGCGTCGTCGGCGCGCAAGGCGTCGCGAAAGGCTCGCAGCTCTGCAAGCTCGTGCCGGGCCGGCGGCATCACGTGGAGATGGATGCGGAACGACTCGCCGCCGTCCGCGACGGCGCCGATCAGCATCGGCCGGGTGGGCGGGAAGGGCACCATGCCGCCCTGGGGCTGGAAGCCGAGGGAGTGGAGGGCATCCGTCAGCCCGGGGATGTCCGCCGGGTCCGCCTCGATCCCAAGGTCCACGACGCTCTTGCCCGGCAGTCCCGGCACGGCCGAGCTCCCGATGTGCTCCGCCACCGCACCCGGCCACGCGGACGCGACGAGCGCGGCGACCCGGCGGGCGATGTCCCGGGTCCGCGGGTCCCACGGGTGGACAGCG
>MGOE01000046.1:57879-58067 GCA_001797035.1 Chloroflexi bacterium RBG_16_72_14 | reverse complement strand
GACATCGTCCGAGAGTGTAGGCGAGCCCGCTTGCCGGACGACCGGTCGCGGCGTAGCCTCTCGCCATGCGCATCGTGACCGGCCGGCGCGTCACCGAGGTGGACGTCGGCTAACTCGCCGAACGGGCCGCCCTCGCGGGCGGCGTCATCGTGGACCTCGGCATGGGCGACGGCCGGTTCGTCCTTGCG
>MGOE01000046.1:55934-57841 GCA_001797035.1 Chloroflexi bacterium RBG_16_72_14 | reverse complement strand
CGACCCGGTGGCGGGCGCGATGGCCGAGGCGTCCCGTCGGGTTTTACGCCCCGCCCGGCGTGGCGGCCTGTCCAACGCCGTCTTCGTCGTGGCCGCCGCTGAGGCGCTCCCAGAGGAGCTGGCCGGGATCGCCAGGCTCGTGACCGTCAACCTGCCGTGGGGCTCGCTGCTGCGTGCGGCGCTGGCCCTCGACCCCGCCGGCGCCGCAGGGATCGCCGGACTGCTCGCCCCGGGTGGCTCGGTGGAGATCCTGCTCGCACCCGCGGCGCGGGATGGCCTCGACCCGGCGATGGACGCCCGGCGGCGCGTCGAGGACGGCCTCGCGGCGGACTGGGCGGCGCTCGGCGTGGAGCTGCTGGAGGCCGGGCCCGCCACGGCGGCCAACATCGAGGCGGCCCGGAGCACCTGGGCCCGCCGGCTGGCCTTGCGCGCCGGCGACCCCGACCGCGCGGCGTACCGGCTGCGGCTTTCGAAGGCATCCCGCGACGGCCGGCGCTCAATTGACCGGGCGACCCCCGCGAACATTACCCACCGGTGATGTTCGGCGGCTGCGACGGGCGATCTCGGCCGAAATCGCGCCCTTGCATGACCTCCCGGTAATGTCCGGGCCCGATTCGGGTCGTCGAGCTCGCGAACATGAGTCCCTGCTCATGTTTCGCTACGGATCCGGCCGGCGCGGGCCGGGCGTCCCCGGGCCGGCGCGGGCCGGGCGCCCGAATCGCCGCAACGTCCCCATCGAAGCGCGGTCGTTGCCGCGCGGTATCCTCGCCGCATGCTGCACGGTGGACCCGGCCCGTACGGCGTCGCATCGCCGCGGATCCTGATCGTGGACGACGACCCCAACCTCCTCGTCATCCTGGCGGACCAGCTGACGGCGGACGGCTACGAGGTCCAGACCGCGCGCGACGGCGAGGAGGCCCTCCGCCGCCTCGCGCACGCCTGGCCGGACCTGCTCGTCATCGACATGCTGATGCCGCGCATGGACGGGCTCACGCTCGCGCGCGAGGTCAAGGCCCGTGCCGACCTGCCGATCATCGTGCTGTCCGCGATCGACACCGCGGACTCGAAGGCGGACCTGCTCGACGAGGTCGCCGAGGACTACGTCACCAAGCCCTACCACTACCCGGAGCTGCGGGCCCGGATCCAGCGGGTCCTGCGGCGCCTCGGCGACCGCGTGCCCCGCCAGCGGCTGGAGCTCGGGCCGAACCTCGCCCTGGAGCTCCATCGGCGGGAGGCGATCGTGGCGGGCAGCACGGTCTCGCTGACGCCCACCGAGTCCCGGCTCCTGTACGCCCTCGCCGCGAACCTCGGCCAGACCGTCACGACGGAGACCCTGCTCGCCCGCGGCTGGGCCGACACCGAGGACGCGGACCCGAGCTACGTCTGGGTCACGATGCGCCGCCTCCGCCAGAAGGTCGAGGTGGACCCGAACCGGCCGGCGCACCTGCTCACGGTGCGGGGGATCGGCTACCGCCTGGTGGGCGCCCAGGAAGCCGCCGGCCAGTGACGTCCGAGCCGGGGGTCGAGGGCGGGCGGGCCGACAGCCCCTGGGCCGACGACGCTCCGGCCGACGACGGGCGGGTCGACGACCGGCGGACCGACACCCCCTGGGCCGACGACGCTCCGGCCGGCGACGACCGCGGCGGCGACGGTGGCGCCTACCGGCGAACGGGACCGGGCTTCCGCGCCCGCCTGACGCTGGGCCTCGTCGCGACGGCCGTCCTGCCCGTGGCGGGGTTCGGCATCGTCGTCCTGCTCGTCACCGGCGGCGCCGGCACGGACAACACGCTCGCCCGTGTCCTGCTGCTCGCGATCGCGATCGCCGTCGTGCTCGCGGTCCTGCTGGCGGCCCTCCTGGCGGCAGACCTCAGCGCGCCGCTGCGCGAGATCGCGCGGGCCGTGGAGCG
>MGOE01000046.1:38794-55917 GCA_001797035.1 Chloroflexi bacterium RBG_16_72_14 | reverse complement strand
CGGGCGACCTCGCCACGCCGCTCGAGCTGCCCGGCGACGACGAGTTCAGCCGCCTCGCCGAGAGCCACAATCGCCTCGCCCGCGTGCTCGAGCGGCGGAACCAGGAGCTGCGTCGGATCCTCGAGGCGCTCGAGGCGACCACGATCCACGAACGACCGGAGGTCCTCGTCGCGCGCGCCGGTGAGCAGGCGACCGCCGCCTTCGGGATGGTCGATTGCGAGGTCCTGCTCGTGGACCCGGTCGAGATCCCCGAGGAGGAGGTCGTCCCGGGCGAGGCGCGGGCCGTCCGGGCGATCCTCACCGCGGCCGGCGAGGTCATGGGCGTGCTGGTGGGCCATGTCCCTCCCACTCGAACCTGGGAGCGCGCGGACCAGGACCTGTTCGAGCTGTTCGCGATCGCAGTGGCGGCCGCGATCCGAAACGCCCAGCTGTACGCGCGCGTGGAGCACCAGAACGCTCGCCTGCTGTCGCTCGACGAGGCGAAGGACGACTTCCTGCGCGGTGTCTCGCACAACCTCCAGACGCCGCTTGCGAGCATCCGCGGCTATGCCCAGCAGCTGTCCGCGGAGACCGAGGACCGGCGGCTCGGGATCATCGTGGAGCAGGCGGACCGCCTGTCGCGGATGGTGCGCCAGCTGCTGACGGTGAGCCGGATCGAATCCGGGGCGCTGCGGCCGAGGCTGGAGGTGTTCTCCCTGGCGCCCCGCGTCCGGCGCACCTGGGAGGCGCTGGGCGCCGCCGACGTCCCGTTCCACATCGACGACCGGTCCGAGGGCTGGCTCGCGCTGGCGGACCCCGACCAGCTGGACCAGGTGCTGTGGGCGATCCTGGACAACGCCGTGGGGTACGGCGGCCGCACGCCGGTCGAGGTGGCCGTCGCGATCGACCCTGTGGCGTCCGACCTCGCGGTCACGATCGCGGACCACGGCCCCGGCGTCCCCGATTCGGACCGCGACCGGCTGTTCCAGCGGTTCGAGCGTGGCGCCGGGCGGCCGGCCAACGAGGGCTCAGGCCTGGGCCTGTACGTCTCCCGCGAGCTGTGCCGGGCCATGAGCGGCGACCTGCTGCTCGAACCCGCCGCGCCCGGCCGCGGCGCGGCCCTCACGATCCACCTCCCGGCCGAGGCGCCCGACGAGACCTGATCCCATCGTCCCGGGTGGGTCATGGGACCCGCAGATGGAGGTGTGGCGGCGCCGCAACGCGGCAAGGTGCGCTGCAAGGTGGCGATCCGATCGTCCCCGCTGCCAACTGCATCACTGCATCGCCGGGGGAAACGTCGATGTCGTCCTCGTGGCCCGGATGGGCCCGTGTTCCCGTGCGCCGTCACGCACGCGTCCAGCCGCGCCCGCTGCGGGCCGCGCCACCCCGGAGAGCCCGGGGCAGGTCGGCGCCTGCCACTGTGGAGCCCCGCTCGCGCGGCCAGGCCCTCGTGGAGCTGGCGCTGGTCACGCCGATCCTGCTCGTGCTGCTCCTGGGGGCCGTGGACCTCGGGCGCCTGTTCTACGCGCAGATCACGGTCACCAACGCCGCCCGCGAAGGCGCGATGGTGGCGGCCATCACCCCCGGCTCGTTCTCGGCCGGGGCGGCCTGCGACGCGACCTCCAACGCCGTCACCTGTGCCGCGACGCGGGAAGGCCAGGGCGGCTTCGTGACGGTGACCGCCGCCGATGTGGCGATGACCTGCAACCCGTCGTGCGCCAGGACCTATGGCAACACGGTCACCGTCACGGTCACCGGCCACTTCCAGCTGCTCACGCCGCTGATGTGGATCTTCACCGGCGGCCCCAACGTGACGTTCGACACGGCCGCCACCGCGGACATCATCGTCACCCCGGCTGCCGCCGGCGTGCCACCCACGCCGACGCCATCGCCCAGCCCCACCCCGACGCCGACCCCCGACCCGTCCGCGTCCTCCTCTCCCTCCGCGTCGCCGTCCGCATCCCCCACCCCGACGCCCAGTCCGACCTGCTCGCCGCCCTTCGTGGGGTTCACGGTCAGCGTGTCGGGCAACAGCCACCGGGCGACCTTCACGAGCACGTCCTCCCCGACGACCGGGGGATGCCAGATCAGCTACTACCGCTGGGACTTCGGTGACGGAGAGATCGCGGCCGGCAACGACGTGACGAGCACGGTCCACCGGTACGCCAACGGCGGCAGCTACACGGTGACGCTGACGGTCACCACCCCGGGCGGCACATTCTCGTATGTCGGGACGGTGAACGCATGAGCGCCACCCGGAACGGCCGTCGCGCGCGCGAGGGTGGCCAGGCCCTGGTCGAGTTCTCGCTCGCGATCATGGTGTTCATCGTCATGCTCGTCGGCCTGTTCGACCTCGGGCGCGGCGTGTACACGTACAACGGCGTGTCCGAGGCGGCCCGCGAGATCGCGCGCGTGACCGCCGTCCACCCGGGCGTCGTCCTCGGGGCCAGCAACGAGGCCCTCGACCGGATCGCCGTCCAGCGCAGGCTCGTCCCGGACATGGGCACGCCCACGTTCGAGTGCGTGACCGTGGACGGCTCCGCCAGTCCCAACGTCCCGTGCGCGAGCGACGACTACGTCCGGGTGACCGTCACCGCCACCTACCGGCCGCTGTCCCTGCTCGGGCTCGGCGGCCCGATCACCCTCTCCGCCTCCAGCAGCATCCGACTCCCATGAGCGCGAGGCCAGCCATGCCCACCCAGCCCAAGACCCACGCGGGCCGCGAGCGCGGCCAGATCCTGGTCCTGTTCGCGCTCGGCGTCGTCGCGATGATCGCGATGGTCGGGCTCGTGCTCGACGGCGGCGACACCTTCGCCCAGCGCCGGGACCAGCAGAACGGCGCGGACCTTGCCGCGCTCGCCGGCGCCAACGCGTACCTCAACACGTACACCTCGGGCGGCAGCGTCGGGTCGGCCTCGACCGCCGCGCGCAACGCCGCCATCGCCACGGCGACCCGCAACGGGTACACCGCCGGCGGCGGCCTGACCGTGACGGCGACCGTCTCGCTCCTGTCGGCCGGCGCCGAGGTCACGGTCGACATCACCAAGCCGCACCAGAACAACTTCGCCCGGGTCATGGGCTTCGAGACCTGGGACGTGTCGGTGACGGCGACTGCCCAGACGGGCGCGATCGACACCGGCGTCGGCGCCGCGCCCTGGATCATGAACATCGGCGCCTTCAACCCGAACGGCAGCCCGAAGTACGACGCATCGAACCCGATCGCCTTCGGCGAAGCCAACGGCGACTACCCGATCAGCGGCGAGGACCTCGCCTGGACCGACTTCAACGGCAGCAACAACGTCAACACCAACGAGGTCCGCCGGATCATCACCGGCGACAACGTGGTCACGGCCACGATCGGGTTCGACCAGTACATCGGCCAGCACAACCAGGGCAACCACACGGCGCTGTACGGCGACGTCAACAGCTGGCTCGCGGGCGCCGACGTGCCGATCCCGATCGTCGGCCCGTGCCCGCCGCCGGCGACCCCCAACGCGGACGGCTGCTTCAAGGGCTGGGCGATGTTCCACGTGATCAGCGCGTCCGGCGGCAGCGACAAGACCATCACCGGCTACTTCCTGACCAACTTCATCCGCCAGCCGCTCACCGTGGGCGCGTGCACGGCGGCGATGCAGGCCGCCGGCACGTGCGGGCGGATCCCGACCAGCGTGTTCGGGGCCTACGCGGTCCGCCTGTCCAACTGAGGTCTCGGGGTCCCGGCGCCCGCTCTGCTTGCACGGGCGGGGCGGGCGCCATGATCGAGAGCCGCCACGAGCGTCAAGCCCGCTCGACCAGGGGTCGGGCGGGCTTCGCGGTTGCGGTGCCGAGGGTCAGGCCGGGTCGGGGACCGGGCTGTGTGCCGCGACGACCGGCCGGGTCCGGCGGCTACCCCAGATGCGCCCGAACGGGTCACCCGCGAGCAGCATCGCGACGGCGGCGCCGAGCACCGGACCGGCGAGCACCGGCACCCCGGCGAACGCGGCGATGACGTTCCACGCGTACCAGGTCGCGTAGAACCACAGCAGTCCGGCGAGAACGCGCTTCTTCATGGGGCGCAGCGTCGGCGTTCGGGTCGGAGCGCGCAATGGCATGTTGGTACCGGGACCCGGACCCGCTGCGGGCACGCACCGCCTGCAAGGGGGACAGCAAGGTACTACCCCGATAGTCCTGCTCGCCGTCGGGGGACGTGTACCGGGGAGTCCAATCGTGCGCATGCCCATCAGCGGGCGGCGGCTTCGAATGCTCGTGCGGGGTCGCACGGATCGATCCCGCGGCCAGTCGCTCGTCGAGCTCGCGCTCGTCGCGCCCGTCCTGCTCCTCATCCTGCTCGTGGCGGTCGACTTCGGCCGTATCTACCTCGGGTACGTGAACCTCCAGCAGATGGCGCGCGTCGCCGGCGGCTTTGCCTCGGAGCACGCGAGCGCCTGGGACACGCCCAACGACGCGGCGGTGCTCGCGGACTACCAGGACCTCGTGGCCAACGACGCGGCCGCGATCAACTGCGAGCTGCCCAAGGACGGCACCGGCAACGTGCGGGTGCCGGACCCGGCGTTCCCCGCCGGGTTCGACATCGGCGACCCGATCCAGATCTCCATCCCGTGCAACTTCCAGGTGCTGACGCCGATCATCTCCTGGGTCCTGGGCGATAGCGTCCCGGTGTCCGCGGGGACCACCTACCCGGTCAAGGAAGGAGCCGTGGCGGAGGTCCCGGGCGGTGGCGGCCCGATCATCGTCAGCCCCGTGGCGGACTTCGTCGGCATCCCCACGTCCGGCTTCGGCCAGACGGACGCGTCAGGCTACGGCGAGCTGGACGTGGTCTTCACGGACCTGTCCCAGAATGGGCCGACGAGCTGGCAGTGGTCGTTCGGCAACGGCAGCGGGACCGCCTTCACCCAGGGACCGCACACGGTCAGCTACGAATGTGACCGCCTGCCCGGCGAGACGTGCACGTTCACGGTGCGCCTGACGGTCGGCAGCGCCGGCGGTTTCGTCACCGAGACCAAGACGGACTACGTCACCGTCACGGTGCCACCCGCCACCGGACCCGTGGCCGAGTTCACGGCGAACCGCACCTCCGGCGTGGCGCCCCTCAGCGTGACCTTCACGTTCGACGATCGCCGGAGCGGCAGCGTCACCTACTCGAGCTACGAGTGGGACTTCGACGCTGACGGGACGTACGACGACACGGGCCTGAGCACCACCCACAGCTACACGACACCCGGGACGTACTCCGTGTCGCTGCGCGTCACCGAGGCGGGCACCGGGGCCACCAACGTCCAGACCAAGACCGGCTACATCGTCGTGAGCCCCAGGCGGTGCACGGTGCCCGACTTCGCCAACCGGCGGAAGAACGATGCCCAGGGCGTGTGGGCCGGTGCCGGTTTCACCACCAACGTCCAGTTCGCGCCCGGGAACGGCAACTACGTGATCCAGACCCAGACGATCCTGGGTGGGACCATCGACCCGCAGCCCGACGGCTGCGACTCGACGATCACGGTTGGGCCGTAGCGTGGGACGTCACGGCGCCCGGGGCCAGAGCCTCGCCGAGTTCGCCCTCGTCATCCCGATCTTCCTGCTGATCGTGCTGGCAGTGTTTGATCTCGGGCGGGGGGTGTTCATCTACAACGGCCTGACCAACGCCGCGCGCGAGGGGGCGCGCCTGGCGATCGTCAACCAGGACAAGACGCTCGTCGCCCAGCGGGCGCAGGACATGGCGTTCGGCACCACGATCACGACGGTCCCGGATGCGCTGGTGGAGTTCTACCGGGCGCAGCCCAACACCGACGACGTGACCTCCAACGAGCCGTGCGATGGCAGCGACGCGGACCACCAGCTCGCCGTCGGCTGCATCGCGGTCGTGGTGGCCGACACGTCGTGGCAGCCCATCACCCCGATCATCGGCAACCTCGTCGGCCAGCTGGACCTGCAGGCGAGGTCCGAGCTGGAGGTCGAGCTCGTCTGTCCCAACACCCGGTATGCCGCCTATGCGACATCCGACCTGTGCCCCAAGCAGCCATGAGCATCGGAAAGCGAGTTCACGTCATGCCCAGCCGTCGTGGTTCCCGGCCGGGAGCCGGGGAGGATCGCGGCCAGATCCTCGTCCTGTTCGTGGTCGGCCTGTTCGCCATCATCGCGATGGTCGCGCTGGTGATCGAGGGCGGGAACCTGTTCGCCCAGCAGCGAATCGCCCAGAACGGGTCCGACTCCGCGGCCACGGCGGGGACCGTGGTCGTCGCCGAGAAGCTGTCGGGCAAGACGCGGACTGACAACAACGTGTTCGACGCGGTGAAGGCCGCGGCCGACGCCAACCAGCTGGCCGCCTACACCGCCGTCTACACCGACGACACCGGGAACCCCATCGGGGCCGCGGTGCAGGACCTCGTGCAGCCGATTCCCGACGCGGCCCGGGGCGTCGCCGTCGCGGGAGACCGGGTGGCCGGCACGTCCTTCGCGCGCGTGCTGGGCATCGAGTCCCTGACCGCCAGCGCCGACGCGACGGTCGTGGCGGGTGCCCTCAGCGGCGAGTGCGTCGCGGACGAGGACGGGTGCACGCTCCTGCCCGTGACCTTCCCGGTCAAGGTGTTCTCGTGCGATGGCGGTGGCAACCTGCTCACCGGCCAGTGGGTCGGGGCCCCGCCGCCCGGTCACGAGGGCGAGGGGTACTGGCCCCTCGTCGGCGCGGAGGACCTGCCGTCCTCCACCAACCCCACCGGCAATACCGACACCATGGCGATCCTGCCGCTGTGCCGGGGCTCCGGCGAGTCGACCGGGACCTTCGGGTGGCTGGACCTCGTGCCCGGGATGAACCTCGCCCAGGAGATCGAGGGGCCCCTCAACATCGTGGTGGACCTCCCCGACTGGTTCCAGACGCAGCCCGGCAACCCGAACAACGTCGAGGACGAGATCCTCGAGTACTGGCACCAGCCGGTCCTGATCCCGCTCCACAACCAGGCCTGCCGGGAGGATCCCGGCGACACCGACGTATGCCCAGCCGGCCAGGTCGGCGTGGACCCCGCGGGCAACAACACGTGGTACTTCGTCCACACGCTGGCCGTGTTCTACATCGACCAGGTGCTGGTCCAGGGCAGCGACATTGACGCCTGCGCATCGGCACCCGGCAGCCCGCTGGTGCCGGTGACCAACGGCGCCGGCTTCCTCGGCTGCCTCAAGGGCTGGTTCGTGAACTACATCACGGCCGGCCCGATCATCCCGGGCGAGGGCATCATCCCGGGCGTCACCCCGATCGGCATCCAACTGATCAAGTAGTCCGCCCCGCACCGCCGGACCAGGGGCCGAGGGCACCCAGCCCTCGGCCCTTCGATTCGCTGCCGGTACTTCTTCGCCCCCGGCGTCGGGACCGTGGGGCTATGCGCACGCGCACCGTTTCAAGCCACGCTGCAAGCCGTGACGCCGAGCATCCCGTTCCGTCACCTCCGCAACGTGTGGTCACATGCGCAACCCCCTGCCGTCCCTGTCGCGATCCATCCGGCGCCGAGCCGGCGGACGTGACGGCGCGCGCGGCCAGTCACTGGTCGAGCTCGCGCTGGCGCTGCCCATCATCCTGCTGCTGACCCTGATCGCGCTCGACTTCGGCCGCGTCTACCTGGGGTACATCAACCTCCAGAACATGGCCCGGATCGGGGCCAACTATGCGGCCAACGACCCGGACGCCTGGGGCGCGACCCCGGACACCGACGCCCAGACGCAGTACCGCAACCAGATCCTCGCGGACGCGGCGGCGACGAACTGCACCCTGCCGCAGTCCGGGGGCCAGCCGGTCGTGCCGGCCCCGGTGTTCACGGACGTCACCGGCGACGGCAACGCCAACGGCCTCGGCGACGTGGGCACCGTGCGCATCACGTGCACGTTCGGTGTCATCACGCCGTTCATCTCGAACATCCTCGGCGGCTCGGTCCAGGTGACCGCGGAGTCCAACTTCGCCGTCAAGACGGGCATGAGCGCGGTCGCGAGTGGCGGCGGCACCCCGACCGGCGGATCCGCCCCCAACGCGGCCTTCAGCGCCAACAGCACGATCACGCCCAACTCGATCACGGTCATCGGGCCCGTGGTCGACGTGGAGTTCCGCGACACGTCGGGCGGCAACCCGACCTCGTGGGCCTGGAACTTCGCGGACGGCACGACCTCCAACGACCAGGACCCCCTCCAGCACACCTTCACCTGCGCCTTCTCGAGCTGCTCGTACGTCGTGACCATGACGGCGACGAACATCCTCGGCTCCAGCATGGCGAGCATGACGGTCACGGTGGTGGGTATCTCCGACGTCAACTTCACGTCGGACAAGCAGTCCGGCAACGCCCCCCTCGCGGTGCAGTTCGACGACGCGTCGACGCCCGGCGGGACCGCCTGGGACTGGGACTTCGGTGACGGCGATACGGGCACTGGCGAGTCCGTTTCACACACGTACGACACGCCGGGCACCTACGACGTCACCCTGACGGTCACCTACCCGGATCCCATCGGGCAGCTCTCGACCACCAAGGTCGGCTACATCACCGCGGCGGTGGGGATGTGCACGATCCCGAGCCTCGACGGCGTCCGCTTCAACGACGCCCAGGGCATCTGGCAGGGCGCCCCGTACAACTTCACCGGGATCGTGATCCGCGGGGCCGGCGCCCCCGCCGGCAACTTCATCATCACGGCCCAGTCGCTCACGGGCACGGATCCGGCACCGTGCAACAGCGATGTCACGGTGAACCGGCCATGAGCATCCTCCTCCGGCGCGGCGCGCGCGGCGCCACCCGGTCGCGCGGCCAGGCGCTCGTCGAGTTTGCCCTCGTGATCCCGATCTTCCTGCTGGTCCTCGTCGCCCTGTTCGACGTCGGCCGGGCGGTGTTCGCCTGGAACACGCTCACCAACGCCGCCCGCGAGGGCGCGCGGATGGCGATCGTGAACCAGGACGTGGCGTCCATCAAGGAGCGGGCCCGCGGCCAGACCGCGATCGTGGAGCTCGACGACCCGACCGTGGCCGTCGGCTTCTACCAGGTCGCCGACGACGGCACTCCCGACCTCAGCGACACGTGCAGCCCGGTGGCCGTCGGCTGCCTGGCCGTCGTGACCTTCGAGGCGACCTACCGGCCGATCACGCCGCTGATCAGCAACATCATGTTCCGGGATGGGGTCACGTTCACGGCCAAATCCGTGCTGAGCGTGGAGTACTCCTGCCCCAACTCGAAGTTCACGGCAGCCAACTGCCCCAAGCAGCCATGAGCGCCCGACGCTGGCTGCGGCCGACCCCCGAGGAACCCACCATGCGACGCGAACCCATGTCCCATCGTCCGGCCCGCCGGGGCGAGGGGGGCCAGATCATCGTCATCGCCGCATTGGTCATGATCGCGATGATCGGCGGCGTGTCCCTGGTCCTCGAGGGCGGCAATGCGTACGCCCACCAGCGCATGGCCCAGAACGCCGCGGACTCCGTCGCCAACGCCGGCGCGACCGTGCTTGCCGAGCGGCTCGGTGGCGCGACCCGGACGGACGCCGACGTCCTCAGCGCGATGAACCGGATGTCGACGGAGAACGATCTCGATGCGTTCACCGCGTACTACACGAACGTGACCGGCGGCCTGCTGTCGCCGGCCGGCATCGCCGTCGGCGGGTACGGCGCGGCGGCCCAGGTCGGGCCGGCCGACGGCGACGAGACGATCCCGCCCGGGACCCAGGGCGTCCGCGTGGGCGGCAGCCAGACCTTCGGCACCACGTTCGCACGCGCGATCGGCATCAACCAGTTCACGGCGTCCGCGGACGCGACGGCGGTGACGGGCGCGCTCACCGGCGGCCAGTTCATGCCCGTGGTCTTCCCGGTCAGCATGGCCGACTGCGACGGGTCCGGGAACACGGTGATCATCGACGAGCCGTGGCGGATGAGCAACCCCGGCAACCCGCATCCGGTGGGCCAGGAGTACATCGTGCCCCTGTGCAAGACCGGTGGCGGCTCGTTCATGATCCTCGACCTCGACCCGGACAAGAACTGCTACGAGGAGGTCATGGACCCGACCTCGATCCAGTTCGACGACTTCCCGGTCGACGTCGACACCGATACCGGCAACGACTGCGCCAAGAAGATCGAGGAATCCGTCACCGACAAGAGCCTCCAGGGGGAGGTCGTGCTGATCCCGATCTGCGACGACCAGTGCTCGACGGAGACCGGGGACAACGGGACCTACCACATCATCCGGATCACGGCCTTCTATCTCGACTACCTGTCGTACTCGGACCACCCCGTCAACTCGCTCTGCGAGCTGACGACGTCGCCGACCTACGGCACGTCGATGGTCAACATCACCGGCGGCAACGGCAGCTCGAGCTGCATGGCGGGCTGGTTCGTCCGCTACGTGACGTCGGGCCCGGTGGGCAGCGGCGCCATCAACAACGGCGAGGCGATCGGGGTCCAGCTGATCCGCTAGCCAGCGGACGATCACCGGGGCCGCGGCGACACGGCCGGGCCGCCGGTCAGCGGATGCCCGTGTCGTAGCCCACGTCGAGGAGCGTCTCGTTGCCGTCCGTCACGGTGAAGGTCACCGGCGAGGCCGTGCCCACCAGCCCCTCGACGGGCTGCGGCTCCAGGGTGTAGTCGCCCGGCTGCAGCCCGATCCGGAACAGGCCCGTCGCGTCGGTGGTGACGCGCGCGACCTCCGCGCCGCCAGCGCCCGTGACGACCAGCACCGCGCCGGCCACCGGTCTCGGGTTGCAGGTCGGGTCGGCCGGGTTCTCCACCGGGCAGGTGGGCCCGGCGACCACGCGCCCGGCCACCCCGGTCACCTGGGCCGCCGCGCGAAGCTCGTCGAGGATCTGCTGCGGCACCGCCGTCCCGCGCTCCTCGACGAAGCCAAGCGTGCCGTCCGCGGTCACATCGTAGGTCCAGGTGTGCTCGTCGATGCAGCCGGCCGGGCAGTCTCCCCAGCCCACGCGGAAGGTGACGCGCCACCCGTCGTCGATGGCGACGGCCTCCCACCAGTGCGCCTGGCCGATCAGGTCCGGGTCCCTGGCTTCGATCCCCTCGAACAGCGGTGACTTCGCGGCCACGAGCCTCGCCGCCGCCTCCGGTGAGTCCACCGTGACGGGGCTGGGCGTGGGGGAGGCGGTGGTGCCGCCGCCGCACGCGGCCACGACGAGCGCCGCGGCCACGAGGGCGAGCAGGGCGAGGGAGCGAGGGCGGGTGTGCATGGGCCGATGACGGGGCGAGCAGGGTGACGGTTCCATCGCGGTGTCAGCCTACGACGCCGGGGCCATGGTGCGACCGGAACGCGGGCTCGCGGTTCGGCCGATGCTCCCGTCGGCCGGTGGATCCCGCACATCCGGTGCCTCGGGGGCTGTCCGGATCGGTGGTCGGCCAGTCGGAGCCGGCGGTCGGTCTGCTCGTACCATCGGACCGCGAGCCTCGCGTGGACCTACCATCGCACCGGGAGCGCGGGGTCCGGAGGGTCCAAGGTCCCGAAACGACAGGCCCCGCACGCGATGGGAGGACGAGAAGCCCGGCAATGGGCGTCGAGACACGCGCCCGGCGCGACAGCAGGGTCGTCGCGGGGCTGGCGCAGCTGGCCGGCTACAACACCGGATGGTTCCGTGCGGACGCGCTGGCCGGGATCACCGTCACCGCGTACCTCGTGCCGCAGTGCCTGGCCTACGCGGAGCTGGCCGGCGCCCCGCCGATCAGCGGCTTGTGGGTCGCGGTGATCGGCATGCTGGTCTACGCGCTGCTCGGGACCTCGAGGCTCCTGTCCGTGGGCCCCGAGTCCGCCACCGCGATCATGGTGGCCGCCGCGGTCGCGCCGCTCGCGGCCGGCGACCCGGCACGCTACCTGGCGCTCTCGGCCGGGGTTGCGCTGCTCGTCGGGGCCGTCTGCCTCGGGGCGTTCGTCCTGCGCCTGGGGTTCGTCTCGGACCTCCTGTCGATGCCGATCCTCGTCGGCTATATGGCGGGCGTAGCGGTGATCATGATCGCCTCGCAGCTCGGCACGCTGGCGGGCGTCGACCTCACGGCGAGCGGCACGGTGGGCAAGATCGCCGAGCTCGCGGGGCGTCTCGACGAAGCCCACGGCGTCACGCTGGCCCTCGGCGCCGCGGTGGTGGCGTTCCTGTTCGTCCTGCGCTGGCGCTGGCCGCTGGCGCCCGGGTCGCTGCTCGCCGTGATCGGGTCGGGCGCGCTGGTCGCCCTGTTCGGGCTCGAGGCCCAGGGGATCGCCCTGGTGGGTGCGGTGCCCAGCGGGCTGCCAGCGCCGGCGGTGCCGGCGCTGGGCCTCGAGGACGTGATGGCGCTCATCGGCCCGGCGGCGGCGATCACGTTCGTCGGCTACTCGGACGTGGCACTCACGGGACGCGCCTTCGCGGCCCGCAACGGGGAGACCATCGACCCCAACCGGGAGTTCCTGGCCCTGGGGGCGGCGAACGTGGCCGCGGGCCTCACCGGCGGCTTCGCGCTCAGCGCGTCCGGGTCCCGCACGGCGATCGTGGACGCGATGCACGCCCGGAGCCAGCTGGCGGGCATGGTCGCGGCCGTCGCGACGGTCGTCGTGGTCCTGGCCGTACCCGGCCTGATCGCCCTGATCCCCAGGGCGACCCTGGGCGGCATCGTGGTCTACGCCGCGTGGCGGCTGATCGACATGGGCGGGATCCGGCGACTGTGGCGGTTTCGCAGCTCGGAGCTGGGGCTCGCCGTGGCCGCCTTCGCGGGCGTGCTCCTGTTCGACGTCCTGGCCGGGATCCTGTTCGCGATCGCGCTGTCGGTCGCGGAGCTGTTCGTCCGCGTCGCCCGGCCGCCGGCGTCGGTTCTCGGGCGGGTGCCCGGGCTGGCGGGCCTCCACAACATCGAGGACTACCCCGACGCGGAGCAGATCCCCGGGCTGCTCGTGTTCCGCTACGACGCCCCGCTGTGCTTCGCCAACGCCCAGGACTTCCGGTCGCGCGCCCTCGCCGCCGTCGACCAGCAGCCGGTCCCGGTCCAGTGGTTCCTGCTCAACAGCGAGGCGATCGTGGAGCTGGACCTCACCGCCGCCGATGCCCTGCGCGAGCTGACCGAGGACCTGGAGGACCTGGGGATCGTGTTCGCAATGGCGCGCGTGAAGCAGGACCTGCGGACCCAGCTCGCGCGGGGCGGGCTGCTCGGCATCATCGACGAGGAGCGGATGTACCCGACGCTGCCGACCGCGGTCGAGGCGTTCGAGGCCTGGCGCGACCGCGGGTAGGAGCCCCGGCGCCGGGATCAGGCCTGTCCGGACACCGATGAAGCCCGGTGAAGCGGCAGCGCCCGCAGGCGCAGCGCAAGCACCAGCAGGCTGCCGGCGGCAATCCCCACGAGGGTCCACCGGCCGCCGAGGGCGAACTCGAGGAACGATCCCAGGTTCCAGGCGGCCAGCCACCACAGGAGCTGGACGAGCGTGGCGCGTGACATGACGCCACGCTACCCGCCGCGATCCGGCCGCGGAAGGGGCCGGTGGTACTACTCCACGAGGAGCGGCCAGCCGTCGTCGCCGCCTTCGTATACCTGGTCCAGCGTCGAGTTGCCCGCGTACTCGATGGTCCAGGCCCAGACCTCGCCCGACCCATGATGCGCGTTGTTGCCCGAGATCTTGATGTCGTCCGTGGGACCGTAGAGGAGGCCGCGGATGTCCATCCCCGCACCACCGGCCATCTGGAAGACGTCACTCGAGGTGTTCGAGCTGCAGGCGACTGCCAATGGATCGCAGCCGGCGACGGGCTCGATCCAGATGGTGATCGGCACCTCGTGGCGGATGTCGCCGGTCGTCCACGGCGCGGGCGTCTCGCTTCCACCGGCTGCTACCGAGTTCAGCACAAGCACCGATCCGCTGCGCACGTCGGCGAGAGAGTCCGATTCGAAGACAAGCGTCACGCCCTGACCGGCGATCGTCCCGTTGCTGGCAAGCTGGAGTCCCTGCGTGCCGGTCTTGGGGACGAAGTGATACACGCCGGGGCACAGCCAGCGCCGGCTCCCGACCCCGACCTCGAGGAGGCTGTACTTGCCAGGCGCCACGCCCGGTGTCGTCCCATCGGCCGGATCCAGGCACGTTCCTGTGCCAGGCACGCCCGCGCCGAGCACGGTCGCGCCGTCGAGCTCGATCGGGGTCAGACTGCCGTCGTTCAGCCCCGCGTACAGCGAGTTCCCCCAGCCTGGGATCGGGATGTAGGAGGGAAGATGCCGCGGCTCGTGGTAGAGGTCGTCGGGTTCGGCCGTCGTCAGGCCCTCGGTCCGGACCTGCTTCGCGTTCACGTCCCACGTCATCGGCGATGGGGCATCGATCGTCATGTACATCCGGTTCTCGCTGACGCCGCTGCCGTCGGCCGTCATGAACTTGACGTACGCAGGCTCGTTCGGCGACGTCGGCGGCGGGGCGCCGGCGGCCGAGAACAGCGAGTTGATCCCCACGTCGCCGTTCCAGATCCGGACGTAGCTGTTCTGCCCCGCGAGCTTCATCGTGATGGTGGCGTTGTTGGGCTGAGTTGCGTACACGCCCGGCGAGGTCTGGTTCGGCTTGAGCACCGCCACGGCCAGGCCGCCGCCCTGGATGGCCGACGTCGCGCATACCCCGATCACCGGATCGTCGCCGCCGTACACGCGGGAGAAGAAGCGGGTGCTGACGCGCTCGATCCGCACGGTGACCGCGCGGTTGCCCCATCCCGCAGCCGTGCAGCTTGTGCCACTCGTGACGGGCGTGCGGATCCAGATGCGGGCGGCTCCCGAGTAGCCCGTGCAGTCCTCGGACCCGAACCCGTTGCCGCCCGGATCCGCCGCGGCGTTGGTGGCACAGGTGATCTGCCCGTTGTTCTTGAGTCCCAGCCCGAGGCGGTCGTCCACGTACAACATCGCGTGCTCGGCGGCGGCGACCTGCTTGCTCGAGGTGATCGGGCGCCTGAGCAACTCCGACACGCCGGCCTGGGCGGCCTCGTCGGCCGCGTTCTGGAGCTGCCGCTCCTCATCGAGCCAGTAGCCGTAGTCCACGGTCACCGCGGCGATCCCGAGCAGCACGACGAGGAACAGCGCGAACAGCACCAGTACCTGGCCCCGTTGTGCCGGGTCCGCGGGCACGCGCCGTCGCTCGAGCCGGCAGGTCATGGACAGGCCGCCAGCGCGTCCACTTCGGACAGATTGAGGGGCATGTTCTCGACCCGGAACTGTTCACGGGTGGACACCGCGAGGTTGCCGTCCATGGTGCCGTCGAATCCGTCGAGGATGATCCCGACGAGGGGCACGAACAGGGGGTGGCGATATCGTGCCTCGACGATCAGCCGCACACTGTAGCTGGACGCACCGGGGTTCTGGTACTGGCAGTACGACACTCCGTGCGTGCCGAGGTTCGCCGACGAGTAGCCGGGGACGTTCTGCGGGAGGCTCGACGACTCGAGGTAGCCGTTCACCGCCGCGCCGTTGGCCGAGGCGCTGTTCTCCGTGGTCGGGGACAACGATCCGAAGCGAGCGGTCTCTCGAGTCGCGTTGATCAGCCCGATCTGGGCGCCGAGCATGAACCCCAGCTGGATGATCGATAGCAGGATCAGCATCAGGACCGGCAAGACGAGCGCGAACTCCGCGAGAGCCTGGCCTGCGGCTACGTCGCGTCGGGCGCTTTCGTGGCGGTACCCCTGTCCATGCATATGCGGGACTCTTCAATCCCCGGCGGCAGGTACGATGGTACTGCCCGCGGTGTGTCGCGCAACAAGCCATCCGAGCCAGACGTTGATGCAGCGCACCGCCCCCCGTCCGCGGCCTACTCCGGGCCCAGGTCGTAGCCCATCGCTCGCGGCAGGCGGACCAGCCATCGGAGCGGCGGCGGGACGTACCGGCCATCGTCGTCGCGCTGCTCCTTGGCCACGATCGCCTCGCGGATCACGCGCGCTCCGAGGAACCGGAACGGCTCCGGCGGGAAGCGCCGCGGACGGTGGCCCACCATCGGCAGCCGGGCGACCGGGTCGTCGAGCCGGCCCAGCGCGAGCGCGGCGAGGATCCTGCCGGCCAGCCACGACGGCCCGACGCCGGTGCCGCTGTACCCATGCCCCCAGTGGATCCGGCCGGGCGCCCGGTGCCCGCCGCCCAGCGTCCCGAACGATGGCAGGTGGTTGGGCGCGATGTCGATCGGGCCGCCCCAGGCGTCCACCAGCGCGATGTCGTCGAGCATCGGGAACAGCCGCCGGAAACCGCGGGCCGCGAGCGCGACCGACCCCCGGTCCTCCGTGACCCAGCGGCCCAGCCGGCCGCCGTATCCGGCCCGGCCACCGCCCCCGCCGAAGGCAATCCGCCCGTCGGCGGTCGTGCGGAAATAGTGGTTCGTGAAGCGGCAGTCGGTCAGCGCCTCGCCACCGGTCCAGCCGAGCTCGTGGATCCGGTCCGGGATCGGCTCCGTGAGGACCATGTACGACGACCAGGTGACCATCCGGGCCCCGAAGCCGCCCCGCGGCCAGCCCGCCGCCCACGCGTTCACGGCGAGCACGGCGCACGACGCCGTCACCGCCGCGCCGGTGTCCGCGGTCGCGCGCACGCCCGCGCCGTCCTCGCGCAGGCCGGTCACGCGTGTGCCCTCGTGGATCGTAACGCCCCGCTCGAGGAGCACCCGCCGCAGCCCCCGCGCCAGCCGCGCCGGCTGCACCTGGGCGTCCGATGGCACCAGCATCCCGCCGCGCAGCAACGGCGAGCCGCAGCGGGCGCGCACCTCGTCCGCCGTGAGGGCCAGATAGCGGTCCGCGACGCCGAGCTCCGCGGCCAGCGCCAGGATCCCCGACCAGGCGTCGTCCTGGGCGGGCGAGGTGCTGACGACCAGCGTGCCGCCGGGCACGAACCAGGGGTCCACGCCGTGCCGCGCCGCCCACTCCCCGATCCACGCCGGGGCACCGTCCAGCGCCCGGGCCGCGGCCAGCCCGCGCTCTCGTCCGAAGCTGCCGACCAGCGCCGGCAGGTAGTCCCACCAGCCCGTCAGGAAGCCGCCGTTGCGACCGCTCGGGCCGCCGCCCACGATGTCCGCCTCGAGGATCGTGACGCGGGTCCCGGGTGCGTGGTCCAGGATCCACCACGCGGTCCACAGGCCGGTGAACCCGCCTCCGACGATGATGATGTCGGCCGTGGCGTCGCGGGCGGGCGGCGGGCAGGGGGCGCCGGGATCGTGCGCGAGCGCCTCGCGAAG
>MGOE01000046.1:38501-38773 GCA_001797035.1 Chloroflexi bacterium RBG_16_72_14 | reverse complement strand
GGGCGTGAGGCGCGCGAGGTCCGCCAGCACGAGGCGGCGGACGCGGGCGCGCTCGCCGGGTCGCGAGTCCGCACCCGGGCGCGGGGGGCGGCGAGCGGCGGCGGCAGTCGGCATGGCGATGATCTCCGCGGGTGGCGCGGGCACCATCATCGCCCACCACGCGGTCCCGCTGCGACGCCTGGCACCCGTCCCATGCCGCCGGGCTGCCATGCCCTCTATGCTGGGTCGCGTGACCGCCGCCATCGACGCCCGGGCGCTGACAAGGCCGCTCC
>MGOE01000046.1:33407-38363 GCA_001797035.1 Chloroflexi bacterium RBG_16_72_14 | reverse complement strand
AACCCTGGACGAGGTGGCGGCCGGGGCCGGGGCGGCGCTGGTCGGCGAGCGGGGGATGGCCCTCCTGGGCGCGCGGTTCCCGCTGCTGGTCAAGCTGATCGATGCTGAGGCGTGGCTGTCGCTCCAGGTCCATCCGTCCGACGCCGTGGCCGCCGAGCTGTACGGGCCCGGCGCACTGGGCAAGGCGGAGGCCTGGCTGGTGGTCGACGCGAAGCCCGGCGCGTCGGTCGTGACCGGGCCCCGGCAGGGACTCGCCGAGGGGGACCTGCGGGCGGCGATCCGGGACGGCGTGGTGGGGCGCGATCACTGCGCCGAGCGGGCGTGCGCGCCCGGCGATGCGCTGCTCCTCGAGGCGGGCACGATGCACGCCATCGGTCCGGGGGCCTTCGTGTACGAGATCGAGCAGCCGTCCGACCTCACCTTCCGCATGTCCGACTGGGGCCGCCCCGCGACGGCCGAGCGCCCGCTCCACGTCACGGAGTCCCTGCGCGCTATCCGACCGGCCGCGCACGCCGTCCCGGTGGGGCGCGACTGGCGGCTCGACGGCGGCGCCCTCGCGGTCCGCGAGTTCCGGCTCGAGGTTGTCGCCACGACGTCGGCCGCTCCCCGGGCGCCCGCCGGCCGGAGCCTCGAGATCGTGACCGCGATCCGGGGCCGGGTCGAGCTCATCGGCGATGGCTGGCGCGAGACGCTCGAGCCCTACGGGACCGTCGTCGTGCCGGCCGCCGTGGCCGCGTACCGCGTCGAGGGTTCGCCGGACGGCCTGGCCTGCATCGGCAGCGTGCCGTAGGGCGCCACGAGGTACCGAGCCCCTTGCGTCCGCCTCGTAAGGTGTGCCGATGGCGTCCCCCATCGACCTCCTCGGTGTCCTCCGCGACGGCCTGCCGGGGCGCGCGACCGATCCCCGCCACGTCGTCATCGTCGGCGCCGGCATCGCGGGGCTGACCGCCGGGCTGCTGCTCAAGGAGGCCGGCCACCGGGTCACGATCCTCGAGGCCCGCAACCGCCTGGGGGGCCGGATCTACACGTATCGCGGCTTCGCCGGGCGGATGTACGGGGAGTTCGGGGCGATGCGCTTCCCGCGCCAGCACCGCCTTGGCCAGCACCTCATCCACGAGCGCTTCGGCCTCGCGACGACGCCGTTCGGGATGGAGGACCAGGACACGTTCATCCACCTGGGCGGGCGCTCCGTCCGGCGCAGCAAGTTCACCCCCGAGAGCTTCGACTTCTCGCTGCCGCCCGGCGAGCGTGGCCGGCCGCCCGGGGACATCCTGCGCGACGCGATGCAGCCGCTGATCGACCTGGCCGCGGAGCCCGGCGGCTGGGAGCGGCTGATCGAGCGCTACGACCGCTACTCGCTGCTCGGCTTCCTCGTCGAGCGCGGGGTCAGCGAGCCCGCGATCTCGCTCCTGGGCCCGGTGTTCAACCTCGAGGGGCGCCTCCACTTCTCGCTGGTCGAGTGGTTCTGCCACTGGCACGAGGACGTGTTCGGGGACCTCGAGTACATCGTCGACGGCGCGGACACGCTGGCTGACGCGTTCGCTCCCGCGCTGCTGCGCGACACCCGCCTGGGCGCAGAGGTCCAGGGCATCGAGCAGCGCCCCGACGGCGTCGTCGTCCACTGGCGGGATGGCGTGGGGGCCATGGCGTCCGTCGCGGCGGACGAGTGCCTGGTGACGGTCCCGTTCGTGCTCCTGCGGCACATGGAGATCGACGGCCTGGACCCGGACAAGTGGTTCACGATCCGCAACGTGTACTACGGCCGGGCGCACAAGATCTTCATGCAGTTCAGCCGCCCGTGGTGGGCGCAGGACTACGGCATCACCCACGGCGTGACCGTGACGGACCTCGCGATCCGCAATGTCGTGTACACGCCGGCGGGCCAGGACCCGGACACCGGGCGGGGCGTGATCATCGCGTCCTACGCCTGGGAGCAGGACAGCATGGCGTACAGCATGCTGGACGAGAGCGCGCGGATCGCCCAGGCGCTCCAGGACCTGGCCAAGATCCACCCCGAGGCGGCGTCCACGTTCGAGTTCGGTGTCAGCCACGACTGGGCGCTGGACCGGCACGGCGGCGGCATCGGCCCGCTGTTCCGGCCGTTCGAGATGACCAGCAGCTTCTACGACGATGTCGTGCGGCCCGTGGGCCGGGTCTGGTTCGCGAGCGACGCGTGTGACCGGCGGGCGCGCCGCTGGATCGAGGGCGCGATCGCGGCGGCGGTGAAGAACGCGTACGCGATCCACGCCGGGATGCGGAACCAGCTTCCCGCCGCGGAGGAGCGCGCATGACCGGGCGGGAGGCTGGTGTCGTCGTGGCCCCCGAGGGAGAGGCGTTCGAGACCGGTGAGATCACGCCCGACGAGCTGCCGCCCGTCACGACGCCGGTCGACCCGGAGCTGCTCGGGACCGCGGAGCAGGGCCTCGAGCGCCGGGCGCAGGCCCCCAGGCGCGTGGTCGTGGTCGGCGCCGGGCTGGCGGGCCTCGTGGCGGCCTTCGAGCTCAAGCGCCAGGGTCACCGGGTGACCGTGCTGGAGGCGCAGAACCGCGTCGGCGGCCGGATCTACACGCTGCGCACCTTCGCACCCGGGCTGTACGCGGAGGCGGGCGGCATGCGAATCCCGCGCGCCCACGACCTGACGCTCCGCTACTGCGACCTGTTCGGCCTGCCGATGCGCCCGTTCGTGATGGGCAATCCCAGGGCCCTCGTCCACCTCGGCGGGCTGCGGCTGACGAAGGCGGAGGCAGACGCCGATCCGACGCGGCTGGCGTTCGAGCTCGACGACCGCGAGCGAGGCCGGACGGCGGATGACCTGTGGGAGTCCGCGATCGGCCACCTGCGGGCGATGGTGGCCAGCGAGGGGATGGCCGCCTGGGACCACATCGTCCGGGAGTACGACCAGTACTCGCTGTACGAGTTCCTGCGCGCCCAGGGGTGGTCGAAGGGCGCGATCGAGTACTTCACGGTCATCAACTTCCTCGAGGCCGACATGCACAACTCGCTGGTCGAGATCCTGCGCGAGGACCTCGGCGGAGCGTACGTGGACATGCAGGAGATCGAGGGCGGGATGGACCGCCTGCCCAACGCGTTCTACGCGCAGCTGGAGGACGAGGTCCGGTTCGGCGCCAACGTGTTCGCCCTGGACCAGGACCCCGACGGCGTGACCGTCCACTTCAAGACCGAGTCCGGGCGGTTCTCCGAGCGCGCCGACTTCGCCCTGGTCACGGTCCCGTTCCCGGTCCTGCGGACGATCGAGGTGCTGGCCCCGTTCTCCGGCGCCAAGCAGCGGGCGATCCGGCAGCTCAACTACCACGCCTCGACCAAGATCCTGTTCCAGGTCCGGGAACGGGTCTGGGAGGACGATGACGGGATCTACGGCGGCGGGACCGTGACGGAGCTGCCGATCCGGCGCGTGAACTACCCGACGCCGGACCCCTCGACCCGGCGGGGCGTCCTGCTCGCCAGCTACACCTGGGGCCAGGACGCGCTCCAGTGGGGCGCGATGGACGAGGAGACGCGGCTGGAGGAGGCGCTGGACGACGTCGCGCGCATCCACCCGCGGATCCGCGAGGTCTACGAGGGCGGGGCGACCCACGCCTGGTACAGCGACCGCTGGGCCCGGGGCGCGTTCGCGATGTTCGCGCCCGAGCAGCAGACCCAGCTCCAGGCGGACATCGTCAGCCCGGAGGGCCGGATCCACTTCGCAGGCGAGCACTGCTCCCTGTACCACGCCTGGATCCAGGGGGCGCTGGAGTCCGGGATCCGGGCCGCGCGGGCGATCCACGAGGCGCCGCCTCCCGACACGCCGGCCCGAGGGCTGCCCGCGCCCCTGCAAGCCCGATTGCGCGATACTCGTCCCGAGACCCCGCCACCACAGGGAGCCGAAGCGTGAACCCGACGACCGCCCTCAATCGCGCGGGGCAGAGCCTGTGGCTCGATACGATCACCCGCGACCTGCTGACCAGCGGCACCCTCCGGCACTACATCGACGACCTGGCCGTCACCGGCCTGACCTCCAACCCCACGATCTACGACAAGGCGATCGGCGGGTCGGCGGCCTACGACGACCACGTGCGCGCCGCCACCGCGCGGGGAGCCGGCGCCGAGGACGTGTTCTTCGACGCGGCGCTGGACGACCTCACCCGCGCCGCCGACCTGTTCCGGCCGGTCCATGATCTGACCGGCGGCGTGGACGGGTTCGTGTCGCTCGAGGTCTCGCCGCTCCTCGCCTACGACCGCACGGCTACCACCGAGCAGGCGGCCCGGCTCCACGCGATGGGCAGCCGTCCGAACCTGTTCATCAAGATCCCGGGCACGCCGGAGGGCCTGGGCGCCATCGAGGACTCGATCTTCGCGGGCATCCCGATCAACGTCACGCTCCTGTTCTCACCGGCGCAGTACCTGGCCGCCGCCGAGGCCTACACGCGGGGTATCGAGCGTCGCGTCGAGGCTGGCCTGCCGGCGTTCGTCGCGTCGGTCGCGTCGGTGTTCGTGAGCCGCTGGGACGGGATCGTGGCGGACCGCGTCCCGGCCGAGCTCCAGCTCCAGCTCGGGCTCGCCATCGGGCGCGGGCTGTACGTCGACTACCGGCGGTTCTTCGCCACCGACCGCTGGCAACGGCTGCGCAACGTGGGGGCACGCCCGCAGCGGCTGCTGTTCGCGAGCACGGGCACCAAGGACCCCACGGCGTCCGACATCCTGTACGTGGCAGGCCTGGCGGCGCCCCACACCGTGAACACGATGCCCGAGGGCACGCTCCTCGCGTACGCGGACCACGGGACCTTCGACCGCCTGCTGTCCGCGGACCCGTCGGGGCCGGCCGCGGACCTCGCCCGGTTCACCGCCGCGGGCATCGACATCGAGGCCGTGGGGCTGGAGCTGCAGCAGCAGGGCGCGGCGGCGTTCGTCGGCTCGTGGACGTCGCTGCTGGAGCGGATCACCGCCAAGACCGCGGAG
>MGOE01000046.1:25464-33363 GCA_001797035.1 Chloroflexi bacterium RBG_16_72_14 | reverse complement strand
CGATCTCTCCGTCCGGCTCGCCCCGTGCCTCGTCGGCGGCGGGCTGGAGGTCCACCTGGACGACGCGGCCGCGGTGGACGATCGAGAACGCCAGCCGCCGCCAGTGGGCGGGCAGGTTCGCCTGCGTGGTCACGGTGTCGCCGTCGAGCCGGAGGCCCGCGAAGCCGAACACGAGCGCCTGCCACAGGCCGCCGGCGGATGCCCCATGAACGCCGTCGGACGCGTTGCCGCGCACGTCGCCGAGGTCGGCCCGGGCCGCGAGCATGAACTGCCGGTAGGCGTCGCCGGCCGCTCCCGTCCGCGCCGCCAGGAGCGCCTGGATGGCCGGCCCGAGCGACGAGCCGTACGCGTGGTCGGTGCGGGCGGTGTAGTAGTCGTAGTTGGCGGCCAGCGTGCGGTCGTCGAACAGGTCGGGCAGCAGGTAGGCGAGCATCAGCACGTCGGGCTGCTTGATGACCTGCGTCCCGGTGACGCCTTCGATGCCCAGGATCGACTGCATCGACCGGCGGTGCTCCGCGTACGCGGCGAGATCCACGTCGCGCAGCCCGAAGTACCCCCGGAACTGCTCAACGAGCCCGGTCGCCTCGTCGTGCGCGAGGTGGATCCGCTCGGCGACGTGGCGCAGGCGGTCCACGAGCCGCCCAGCCTCGGCGGCTGACCCGACCATTGCCGCCGCCCGATCGGGGGCGTGCTCGGCGAGCCACCCGACGAGGTCAGCGGCCGAGCGCAGGTGCCAGGCGGCGAGGTAGTTCGTGAACGCGTCGTCGTCGACGTGGTCGTGGTACTCGTCGGGCCCGATGACGTCGCGGAACCGGAACACGCCGGCCCCCGCGTCCCACTCGGCCCGGGACGCCCAGAACCGCGCGGTGTCGATGACCAGCTCCGCGCCCCGCTCGGACATGAACGCGTCGTCTCCGCTCGCCTGCCAGTACGCCATCACGGCGTAGGCGATGCAGGCCGAGATGTGAATCTCGATGTCGCCTGTCCAGATTCGCGTCAGCCTCGTCCGGTCGTCCCAGTGCGGGAGCCAGGTCGGCGTGACCTCGTCGCCGGTCGAGGCGCTCTCCCACGGGAACTGGGCGCCGTCGAAGCCGTTCGCGGCCGCCTTCCGCCGGGCAGCCGCGAGCCGGTGATAGCGGTACGAGAGCAGGTTGCGGGCGATCGCGGGCTGGGTGTGGGTGAAGAACGGCAGCATGAACGTCTCGGTGTCCCAGAACACGTGCCCGAGATAGCCGAAGCCGGACAGCGTCTTGGCGCCGATGCTCACCTGGTCGTCGTTGCGGGGACCGGCAATGAGCAGCTGGTAGATCGAGAACCTCGTCGCGAGCTGCGCCTCGGGGTCACCCTCGATCCGGACGTCCGAGACGGCCCAGGCGGCGCGCCAGGCCTCCGCCGAGGCCGCCTGCAGCCGGTCGAAGTCGTGATCGGCGAGCCCGGCCAGGTGCGCGTCGGCGGCGTCCGCCGGGGCGTCGACCTCGCGCGACGTCGCCAGCGCCACGGTCTTTTCGAACGACACGCGCATCCCCCGCCGGGCGGTCCAGCGGGCCACGAGCGTCGGCGCCTCGCGGACGTCCCACGCCTCGTGCCGCGCCTCGGCACCGGCGACCCGGACGCGCATCGCGAGACCGAGCCGCGTGTCGCCGCCCTTGACGTGGACCGCGACCGACGCGGCCGCCCCACCCGTCCGCTGCCAGTCCCAGGCGAGGTGCGCGCGGCCGTCATTGTCCGGATGCGCGTCGAGCGGGGCCCGGACCTCGACCAGGGCACCCCGGTCGAGCGGCGTCACGGTGACCCTGACGGCGCCCAGCCACGGGTCGGCCAGCGAGACGAACCGCTCGAACAGCAGGCGCGACCGCTTGCCCCCGGGGCCGCGCCACGTGACCTCCCGCCGGAGCAGGCCGGTGCGGAGATCGAGCTCGCGCCGGTAGGCGACGACCTCACCCTGCGCCATGTCGAACCGCTCCCCGTCGAGGAGGACGTCGAGCGCGGCCCAGTCGGGCAGGTTGGCCAGCTCGGTGATCGCCAGGGGGTGCGGGGCGAAGACCCCGTGGGCGAGCGTCGCCGCCCGGTCGCCGGGATAGCCCTCCTCGAAGCTCCCGCGCGTGGCGAACCGGCCGTTGCCGATGGTGAACGCCGTCTCCTGCGCGTTGAGCCGAGCAGGGTCGTACCCATCCTCGACGAGGAACCAGGGATCGTCGCGCTGGTTGTGGTGCGGGCTTCCGGTCAAGCGATGGCTCCGGGACGGCACGCTGGACGGGCTGTCGGTCCCTTGGGCGCGGGGTCATCGTCGCTGCGTCGCATGATGCCGTGCCAGAGCCCAGAAGTCCCGCCCGTCGCGGCACCCGGCCCGGGGATCACCGGGTCGTCGGTCACGCGGATGGCCCCGGCGCGCCGGTCGCAGGCGTCCAGTCGAGGCCGCCGAGCTCCGGGGCCGAAGCCGGTCTCGGCGCCGCCAGCCGCCGGGCAGGCCGCCCAGCGATTGAACCGGCGCGTCGCATGCGGTTTCGGTCGCCCAGCGGCGCATCCAGCCCACGACCGGGCTTCGGACGCACAAGCCAGCCGCTGGGCGACCAGGACCGCACGTCGTGGGCTCGTTCAACCGCCAGGCGAACGGCGGGCAGCTCAGGCCAGGCCGGCGACGCCCATGCCATTCCCGGGATGAACGCGTCTTCGATCTATCGCGAGGGGAGCGAGTCGCCCGTTCTCGATGTCCGCGGTGTCCGGCTTCACCGTGGGCTGCACGCGCAGGCCCGACGCGAGCTACTCGGTGACCGTGATCGCGGCCTTCATGCCGCCCGCGTAGTGGCCAGGCTCGTGGCAGCCGGCGATGGAGGCGCCCGCCGACAGAAACGTGTGAGTTAGCTCCCTGGTCTCGCCCGGCTTGAGCACGATCCCGTCTGGCTCGTCCATGGCCATCCCACCAGACATCATCTCCTGCTCGTGCGCGTCCTGCGCCGCCACGTCACCGAGGTAGAACTCGTGCTGGATCGCGCCGGCGTTCGTCACGACGAAAGTGACCGGTTCGCCAGCCTTCACGGTCATCTCGGCCGGGTCCATCTTGAGCGCATCGGTCAGCGTCACTTCGATCGTCTGTCCGGCTGCGCTGGCGGAGGCGTCCGGTGACGGCGAACCGGCCCCAGCCGAGGGCGAGGCCGTCGAGCCGGTGCCGGAACACGCGGCGACGACGAGGACGAGGGCGGGAGCAAGAGCGAGATGGCGCAGGCGCATGTCGTTCCTCGCAGACAATGAGGTCAGCTTCCAGATCGGAGCGTCTCGCAGCGACGAGACGTTGCGTCGTGATCCTACCCCGCTGTAGCAGTTGCCGTCCCACGCGCTCTTCGGATCAATCGCAGCGCCACTCGCTGGCAGGCGAATGATCGTGCCTCCCGCCGCAGCAGGTCTGCTCCTCGGCGGCCAGGTAGCGCTCCGGGTTGAACTCGAAACGGACGAAGCAACCCGGGCACTTGAAGCGCAGCATCCGACCCTGGTACTCCGCCGTGACGCCTTCGCCCGCCGGGATCTCGCAGCCGCAGACCACGCACGGCGCCGCCGGTTGGTCCCGCGACTCGAGCAGCACGGTCCCTGGTTGGATCGCCATCACGCCGCCTCCACCACGATCCGGCCCCGGAGCATGCCCATCTGGCAGGTGAACGCATGCTCGCCGGGGTCGCCGGGCATGAACTCGATCGCGACCACCGTCCCGGTCGGCAGCGGCGCGGACTTGCCGTAGTCCGCCAGCACCACCTGTTCGGAGCAGGCCGCCGTCTCCTCGCGCCGGAACAGCAGCCGCACGGGACGGCCGGCCGCGACCCGGATCGTGTCCGGCGTGTAGCCGCCCTTCACCAGGACCATCTGCTCCTGGTAGCCGTCGGACACGACGGACGCTCTGACGCCCGGCGTGCGCTTGAGCCAGAAGAACCAGGCGATGAAGCCGATGGTGGCCACGCCGCCCACCGTCACGAGGATCTGATCGGGCGTCATGCCGCCACCTCCACGAGCTTGAAGCGCTTGAGCCGATTGGCGTTGCTGATGACGGTCACCGAGCTGAAGCTCATCGCCAGCGCGGCCAGGATCGGACTGAGGAGCAGCCCGACGAACGGATACAGGACGCCGAGGGCGACCGGCAGGCCCAGGCCGTTGTAGACGAAGGCGCCGAACAGGTTCTGGTAGACGTTGCGCATCGTCGCCCGGCTGATCGCGATCGCCGACACGACGCCGCGCAGGCTGCCCGAGATGAGGGTGATGTCTGACGCCTCGATCGCCACATCGGTGCCGGTCCCGATCGCGAAGCCGACGTCGGCCTGGGCCAGGGCCGGGGCGTCGTTGATCCCGTCGCCCACCATGGCCACCGTGCGCCCTTCGAGCTGGAGCTTGCGGACCTCGTGCGCCTTGTCCTGGGGCAGGACCTCGGCGAGGACCCGGTCGATCCCGACGGCGCGGCCGATCGCGTCGGCGGTTCGCAGGTTGTCGCCCGTGATCATCACGACCTGGAGGCCGAGGCTGCGGAGCGCCGCGATCGCGGCTCGCGAGTCCGGCTTGACCGGGTCGGCGATGGCGATCACGCCTGCCGCGCGGTCATCGACGGCGACGTACACCGACGTCTTGCCCTCATCGGCGAGTCGCGCGGCGGCCCCCTCGAGCGCGGCGGCCCTGGCGCCGGCCGCCTCGAGGAAGGCGCGATTGCCAACGAGGACCCGGTGCTCGCCGAGGCGGGCCCGGATGCCGTGGCCGGGCACGGCCTCGAAGCCCGTCGGCGCCTGAAGGGTGAGACCGCGCTCCGTCGCACCCTCGAGGATCGCCGCCGCGAGGGGATGCTCGGAGTCACGCTCGGCGCCGGCCGCGAGGGCCAGGACGTCGTCCGGCTCGAAGCCCTCGGCCGGGACTACGTCGGTCACGGCGGGCTTGCCGAGGGTGATCGTGCCCGTCTTGTCGAGGACGATCGTGTCGAGCTTCTGGGCCGCCTGGAGCGCATCGCCCGACCGGATGAGGATGCCCTGCGTCGCGGCGAGGCCGACGCCGGTCGTGAGCGCCATCGGCGTGGCCATCCCGAGCGCGCAGGGGCAGGCGATGATGAGCGTCGTGACGGCGACGATCGTGGCGTAGGCGAACGCAGGTGCCGGCCCGAAGTCGTACCACATGACGAAGCCCAGCACCGACAGGATCAGGACCGCGGGTGTGAAGTACCCGGAGACGACGTCGACGATCCGCTGGATCGGCACTTTCGACGCCTGGGCGTCACCCACCATCCGGACGATCGTCGCCAGCGCGGTATCGGCGCCGACCTTCGTGGCCCGGAAGCGGAAGGCACCGGTCTTGTTGAGGGTCGCCCCGATGACCTCGTCACCCTCGCGCTTCTCGACCGGGATCGACTCGCCGGTGATCATCGACTCGTCGACGGCCGAGGCGCCCTCGAGGATCACCCCATCGACCGGGACCTTGGCGCCCGGGCGCACGACCACGACATCGCCGACGACGACCTCGTCGGCCGGGACCTCGACCTCCGCGCCGTCGCGGATGACGCGGGCCGTCCTGGGCGCCATGCCGATGAGCTTCTCGATCGCCTCACTCGTCCGGCCGCGTGCCTTGACCTCCATCGCCATCCCGAGGACGACCAGGGCGGTCACCACGACCGTGACGTCGTAGTACACGTCCGTCATCTCGGCGGACGGGAACAGCTGCGGGAAGAGCAGCGCGATCGTCGAGTAGGTCCAGGCCGTGCCGGTTCCGATGGCGATCAGCGTGTGCATGTTGGCCTGGCGGTGGCGCAGCGCCTCCCAGGCGCCGGTGAAGAACTGGTTGCCGGAGTAGACGAGGACCGCCAGCGAGGCGACCCCCATGGCGCCCCACAACCACCACAGCTGTTGACTGCCGCGCGGGAAGACCTCGGCGAGTCCAGGGATGAGCCACGGGTACGACAGCACCATCGTTGGCGCCCCGACCGCGGCGGCGAACCACCACTTGCGCATGAGCGTCCGGTATTCCGCCTGTCGGTCGCCTGTCGCGCCTGCGGTCGAAGGGCGGGCGACGGCGAGGTCGCTGCTCGTCGTGGCGGTGCCGTGCCCCGCGTGGTCAGTGGCAGCTGCGTGGGCCGTGGTGGTCATGATCTGTGTTCTCATCTGTCGTCGGTGTGCTCGCGGCTCGGTCCTCGAGCCCAGCGGTCGAGACTGACTGCTCCGGCTGAGTGCCAGGTGAGGGCTGCCTGAGATCCTCGGCGTCGCCTGTCGCCATGTCGCCGTGGGCCGCGTGGCCCCCCCAGTGGCCGGCGTGGCCTCCACCACCATGGCCGCCGTGGCCGAAGACGTGCATCAGGGCACATCCGCCCAACAGCGCCGCATACAGGACGATCGACGGCGGCAGCACCCCGGCGACGACCAGCGCGCCCACCACCATGGCGCCGACGACTCCCGGCATGAGCCACCACGGCCGAGCGACCGTGGGCGAGCGTCGTTCCTCGCCTCGCGCTTCCGGAGCGGCCTCACCGCGGTATGCGGCGGGATCGTGAACGTGTGCGGTCATGGTCGACTGGCCTCCCAGGTCAACGGTGTCGAGGTTGCGCGCGCCTGGCGCGCGACGATGAACAGGACGACGGCGAGCGCGCCGATGCCGAGCCCGATCAGCTGCGCGGTCTTCAGGCCGACCAGCACGGCCGGCTCATCGCGGAGGAAGAAGAGACCGAACCGGATCGTGGCGAGCCCGAACAGGTATGCGGCGGCGACCGCCCCGTCGCCGATCCGCCCAAGCCGCTCCCGGCCGAGCCACAGCCCGGCGAACAGCAGCGCGAGGAGAACCGCCTCGTACGCCTGCGTCGGATGGAGCGGCACCCCCAGCGGCGCCATGGCCCCCGGGTTCCGATAGATCACGGCCCACGGGAGGTCGGTCGCGATGCCGTACGAGTCGCCGCCGACGAGGCAGCCGAGATGGCCGATCGCCTGGCCCGCGGCCGCCGCGGGCGCCGCGACGTCAAACACGACCAGGAGTGGCAGGCCTCGTCGTCGCGAGAAGACCACCAGCGCCACGAGGGCGCCGATCAGCCCGCCGTAGAACGACAGGCCGCCCATCCAGACCATGGCGATGTGCGCCGGGTGGGCCGCCAGCGACCCGAGCTCGTTCTGGAGGACGTAGAGGAGGCGTCCGCCGGCGAGCGCGGCTGCGCCGACCCAGATCGCGGCGTCCCAGGCGACCTGCGGTGGGACGCCCCGACGACGACCCTCCCGTCGGGCAAGCCAGATGGCGGCCGATGCGGCCACGACAACGATGAGGCCGTACCAGCGGACGGGAACCCCGAGCAGCGTGACGGCAACCGGATCGATGTCGATGACGAACGGCACCGGATCTCCTAGAGCGGTTGGGCTGAGCGGCGAGACGCCCACGTGCGCAGCCGCGCAAGGATCGATGGGGCCCGGTCGGCGACCAGAACGATCCGCCCGCGGTAGCGGCCCATGCCGCACGTGAACCGGACCTCACCAGGCGGCTGCGCGGGTAGCTCGACGGTGGTCGAACCGGTCGCCGCCAGGCGGCGATCGATGTGCGGCGATGAGAAGACGACCCGCTCGGAGCAGGTGTCGTCATCGTCACGCCGGAACACGAGCCGGAGCGGCAGCCCGGCGCGAGCGATGATCGCGTCCGGGTGGTATCCCCGGTCGATGACGAGGTCGACGGCCTGGTGGCCGTCGGGATCCAGGTGCGCCCGGACCGGCTGCTCGAGCATCGCTACGTCTGCCCGCCGAGGACGAGCACGAGGACGACGACGAGAACCACGAGGGCGCCCGCCGCCAGCGGGTGGGTGACGACCGCCGCCATCGCCGACATCCCGGTCATCGTCATCGCGCCGCCCGCGAGCAGCAGGTCGGCGACGAGCAGGATGGCGGCCACCAGGAGCAGGGTCACGAGCAGGTCCGG
>MGOE01000046.1:25162-25457 GCA_001797035.1 Chloroflexi bacterium RBG_16_72_14 | reverse complement strand
CGAGTTCAGTCGCCCGACCTGAGCCTCCGATGAGGAGCGGCTAACGCCAGGCTGAGAAGCCGAGCGGGCCGTCACGTGTCTCAGGGCGGTCCAAGGGCTGTCTCACCTCCGCTTCAGGTCAGCGATTCCCTTGGCGTGCGATGGACGCGCCGAGGGCAGGGTGGCGTCGGGGACGGCGGGAGACTCACGCTTCAGACCGTCAGCAGGATCGCGAACCCCAGCACCAGGACGACGATCGCGAGCACCAGCTTCGTGCCACCGGCGTGCTCGAGGTGCCAGCGGTTGATCGTGCGAA
>MGOE01000046.1:24669-24962 GCA_001797035.1 Chloroflexi bacterium RBG_16_72_14 | reverse complement strand
CCGCCGCCGAACAGCGCGATCGGTGAGCTCGTACGGGCCCAGTCGCGCATCCGTCCGTGGAGCGCATGCGGTGCCTCGAGCTGCCAGGACGCATCTGGCAGCAGGATGTCGCGAATCATCCACAGCCCGAGTCCGACCGCGACCAGCGCCGCGATCCGGCTGGGCAGGTGATTGCCGCCGAAGTTCGTCAGGGAAGCCACCGCCGTCATGAGGCCGAGGCCGAGGAGGAAGTAGGTAACCAGGACGCCGACGACGAAGAAGGCGCCGAGACCGACGACCGTCCGGCTCGCGGC
>MGOE01000046.1:23725-24625 GCA_001797035.1 Chloroflexi bacterium RBG_16_72_14 | reverse complement strand
TGGCGCGTGGCGAGCCCGAGGGCGAAGGTCGCGAACAGGATCAGGACCCCGAAGGCGCACGGGTTGAAGCCGTCAAGGAACCCGGCGGTGACGATCGCGGCGACACTGAGGTCGCTGATGGTCGCGTGGTCCGCCATGTCGCCCGGTCCCGCCGCGAGGATGGCCGCCGCGGACGCGGCGACGACGATTCCGACGATCAGCAGGAGCAGCCGCGGCCGGGCACTGGCGGTGACGCTCGCGGCCCGCATCAGGCGGCGACCGTCAGCTCGCCCTGCATCGACGGGTTCTCCTTGCCGCCGCAGCAGATGTCGCAGTACCAGCTGTAGGTGCCCGCCGTCGCCGGAGCCGTGAACTCGAAGACCTCGCTGCTCAGGGGGCCGACCTTCCAATTGATCCCAAGCGCGTCGACCGCGAACTGGTGCCAGCCGCCGCCGTCGCTGTGCATCGAGGTGTCCATGCTGCTGAGCTCGATCCTCACGGTCTGGCCGGCCTTGACCGTCATCGCAGGCGGATCGAACCCGCCCATGCTGGCGCGGACCTGCACCGCAGCCGCGTCGGTGGCGCCGGGTCCCTGGAGTCGAGCAACCACCAGCCCGACGGCGACACCACCGACGACCAGCGCGGTCGCCGCGAACACCGCGAGGCGGAACGGCCTGGGCACGAGAGGCCGCGCGTCACGCTGGCCGTGTCGTGACGCGGCCGGCTGGCGACGCGGCGATGGCTGCGTTGTCGCGACGCGAGTGGTCCGGGATCGGCGGCTCATGAGGAGATCCTTCCTTCGGGATGAGCGGGAGACCGTTCGGGGGCCGGTGCGGGATGCGGTTGGCTGACCCGGCGTGCGGGTGCCGTTCGCCTGAGCGCCGTTCGCAGCAGCCCGTCAACCTCCTCCCGGGTCCGGCC
>MGOE01000046.1:7544-23685 GCA_001797035.1 Chloroflexi bacterium RBG_16_72_14 | reverse complement strand
GACGAGTCGAACGAGCAGCGAGTCGAGCGAGCCACGGGCGGCCAGGAGCTGCTGCGCTACCTCCGCGAACGGTTCGCTGGCCCGGATCATCGCCGCCAGCGCGGCGACCTGGCCGGCCGCCCGCTGGGCATGCCGGGCGGCCGCGGCGCGGCCAGTGATCGCGTCAGAGCCGCTCACGGCTTCACGTAGACCGCCCCGGTCATCCCGGAGGCGGCGTGACCCGGCAGCGTGCAGATGAAGGTGTGCGTCCCCGGCTCATCGAACTCGAGCGTGATCGTCCGAGTCTCACCAGGCTCGAGGATCGACTCGACCCCCTCGAGGCCCGGCATGTGCAGCGACGGGAAGTTGAGGTCGTGGCGTTCAAGCGCTCGGTTGGTGAGCTGCACCCTGAGCGGGACCCCAACGCGCGCATCGAGCCTGTTCGGGACGAAGCGGAGGTCTTCGAGAGCGATCGCGGCGTTACCGGGCGTCGCGACCTCGCGAGCCCCCTGGGCCGCCAAACCGATCGCCACGACGAGGAACGCGGCAGCCGCGAGAACGACAAGGCCAGCCAACAGCTTCATCTCCGGTTCCTTCCACGAGGGCTGCCGGCAGGTTCGGACCTCCCACTGAGCCGGCGGTGAGGCGTGCCTGAGAGGGCGGTTAGAAGGTGGCCGGTTGGGCGGCGGGCGCCTCGGAGTCCGCCTGGGCAGCCGCACACCAGCAAGCGTGTACTATCGCCATGTAGTAGTTGGCCGGCGCTCATAGCCGTCTTCGAGGTAGCCGCGCATGCGCGACGAACAGGCCGTCTTCCTGGTCCTGCAGCCGCCGTGCGCCGGGCTTGCGGTGGGACGCTGATGGCGCGGCGCAGGAACGCGACGAAGGCGACGAAGCCGCGACGCGGACCGCATGCCGCGGCGTCCCCGCGAGCGATGGCGGCACCGCTCACGGGCAGCGCGGGGACCGGACGCGACGCGACCCAAGGGTCGGATACGACCGAGCCCCAGGCGCTCGTGACCAGCTGGTGGTTCGACTCGGGAGCGCCGGGCGAACCCTACTCGGCGACGGTCCGCCTCACCGGCCGCCGTGTCGGTGCTCGCGGCAACCCGAAGCCGGGCGACACCTTCGTGAAGGACGAAGTCATCGACGACATCGCTCCGGACATCGGGCCGGTGTCGATCACGTCGTGGATGTATGGACTCCAGCCGGGCGACTGGAACGTCAGCGCCGAGCTGACCGGGATCTCGTCGAGCCCCCACGCGTCGTCCGCGCCGATGAGGCCCGGCGGCAGCCGCTCGGTGCACCCCGCCACCTGGTCGTGGCGTCGATGGGCGATCTCGACGCGGGAGGCCGCGCCGGTCAAGACGCGCTGGGCCCTGTTGGCGCCGCTGGCACGGCAACCCGCCGTCCTTCCAGGGGTCTACACCGCGCTGGCCGTCGTTGGCTTCATCCTCGCACTCGCGCTGCAGGCTGCCATCCTGTCGCGACGGGACCTTGCGGTGGGCCCGCCCCTGGCAGCCTCGGTGCTGGCGTCCCTGATCGGCCTGATCGGGGCGAAGGGATGGTACGCAGTCCTCCACCCCGACGAGTCGCTCATCAAGGGTGGCTGGGCGGTCGACGGGTTCCTGGTTGTTGCCCCATTCGCGGCAGCCGGACTGCTCTTCGCCTGGAGTCAGCCGATCGGCGTGGTGTTCGACGCGACGACCCCCGGGATCTTTGTCGCCGTCGCCGTCGGCCGCGTCGGATGCTTCCTCACCGGTTGCTGTGCCGGCCGATGCACGGCCTCGCGTTGGGCCCTCTGGTCATCGGACCGCCGCGTGGGCGCCCGCCGCATCCCAACCCAGCTCATCGAATCGGGCGCGGGACTGGGGATCGGGGCCGTGAGCCTGGCGGTGGTCCTTGCCGGAGCGTTGCCGCTCGAGGGTGCCGTGTTCGTGGTGGCGTTCACCGGCTACGCGGCCATCCGGCAGATCCTGCTCCGGCTGCGCGCGGAGCGGCGCACGTCGTACCGAACGCTGCCGATCACGGCCGCCGCCGCGGGCGTCGTTGTCGTCGCCGTTGCCGCCTTGTCGATGCTGCAGGCAGCCTGAGCCATCAGCCGACTCAGGCGGTCGGCACGCCCCGGAAGTGCTCGGCCCGCCACACGAGCCAGGTGCCCGCGAAGGCGGCCGCGGCAACCAGCGCCAGGATCAGGCCGAGCTCGAGCGGCGCGCGCTGGCGAGCCCCGACCGTCTCCCCCGCGTCGTTGGCCGCAGACGACGCCTCGGCCGCCCCCGCGGCCGCCGTGATCGCCAGCGGGGTGGTCAGGGTCTCGTCGCCGATCGCTCGCAGCTCGTAGCTGCCGGACGGCAAATGGCTCGGGATCGTGAGCTCCGTGGAGAACATCCCGTCGGCGTCCGTCCTGACCGTGCCCAGCTCGACGGTCAGGTCCTCGCCCACGAGAACGAGGACACGATCGTTCTCGGGCTCGAGGCCGCTGCCGGCAAGCACGACCGTGTCGCCCGCCGTCAGCGAAGACGGCTCGGCCGCGAGCGTCTCCTCGCCGCTGCCCTCGTGCGCCAGCACGGCGAACCCGGCGGCCTGTGAGAGCAGCAGCCCGAGGGACATCGCGACAGGCAGGGATCTACGCATCGGAGGAGCCTTTCTGGTTCGGCCCACCCAGCAGGGGGGCCATGAAGCCGGCCGAGCCGGCGACGATCAGGGGAAGCCCGACGAGGAGCACGAGTGCCCAGTCCAGCAGCGAGCCCGTCACAAGCGCGTCGCCGAGCCCGATCTCCACGACATCCATGCCGACCGCCAGGAGCCCGACCCGGAACAGGACGGCGGCCATCAGATCGCCTCCTGGACGTGCGCCTGGGGCACCGTCACGAACGCGTAGCTCATGAGCAGGACGGCGGCGATCGCGACGAGGGCCCCGAGCGCGATGAACACGCGGCGGCGACCCGGCGACCGGTACGGGCTGCGGTCGACGAACGGCACGAGCGCAAGGACGCCGAACAGGATGGCCGGGACCCACAGCAGCGCCGGCAGCCCGAACCAGTCCTCGAACGGGTAGAACGGCAGGAACATCCACGGCGGCTTGGTGGTCTCGGTGCCCGGGATCGGTCGCTCGCCGAGACCGGCCGGCCAGACGAGCGAGAAGATCGTGGCCAATGCGAGCATCAAGAGCCCGAAGCCGGCCATCCGCACGAGGTGGGCGGTGAATGTCGAGCCACCCTTGGCCGGGACCGGGCCGCCGTCGACGGCGGCGTCGGCCTGCGCCGGCCGGGCCGAGATGCCGTGGCGCTTGACGAGCAGGAAGTGCCCGATCAGGAGGAGCGTCCCCAGCGCCGGCAGGATGACGACGTGGGCGATGTACAGCCGACCGATGATCGGCAGGCTGGCCGTGAAGTCACCCGAGAACCAGAAGCCGAATGAGCCGAGGAGGTCCCCCGCCTCGACGTTGTGGCCGAGCGCTTCGTAGCCCTCCTGGTCCCATTTCAGGACGGTGCCTGTGAAGATCAGGCCAAGCGTTACGGCCAGGAGGCCCAGGCCGATCAGCCAGTTCGCCTCGCGCGGCCGCTTGTACGAACCGGTCACGAACACCCGGCTCATGTGGAGCAGGATCGTCGCCATGACGATGTTCGAGACCCAGAAGTGGACGCCCCGGACGAGATCGCCGAGGGGCGCCACGTTCATGATGTAGATCACGCTTTCGCGGGCCGTGGCCGGCGTCGGATGGTAGAACTGGGCGAGCCAGATTCCCGTCGCGGCAAGGATCAGGAAGCCGAACAAGGTGATCCCGCCGAGGATGTACCCGATGCCGTTGGCGTGGGCCGGGACCGGATAGGCGAGCCCGCTGAGTCCCAGACGCTCGTCGATCGTCTCCCATGCCCTGCGCCAGCGGACTCCCTGGATCGTGGTCGCGCCGGCTGTCATGGGTCCATCTCCTTGCCCTTGCCACGCCTTCGACGGCACGTGGCCTGCGCACAGTTGATGGGGGCGACCTGAAAGTCAGATGAGGCCAATCTGGGGATGAAGTGAGGGAATGCGGAGAGCCGAAGGCCGGCCTTCTCGCCCAGCGCACCAGGCATCGTCCTTCGACACCCGGCACGCCTGCGGCGGTCTGGTTCGGCGACGTCGCCCGAGTACCTGTAGCCGTAGATGCTCAGCCAGATGCGCCGCCCCACTTGTGTCCCGACCGCCCGTGCGGGGACACTTGCGGGCGTGAGGGAGATCGTCGGGCGTGATGCTGAGTTGCGCGCCGGGGCGCGGGTCCTCGACTCGATCGCGGAGGGCGACCCGGCCCTGCTCGTGCTCGAGGGCGAGGCCGGCATCGGCAAGAGCACCGTCTGGGCCGCGATCGTGGATAGCGCCGAACCGCTCGGGTACCGTGTGCTCCGCTGCCGGCCGGCGGCGGCCGAGGCCACGCTCACGCTGTCGGCGCTCGGCGATCTCCTCGAGCTCGTCCCCGCCGACCTGTTCGACGGGCTCCCGTCGCCGCAGCGGCGTGCGATCGACGCCCTTCGACACGTTCTTCAAGCCGTTCGCGGCCGAGAACGACCAGGTGCCCGTGGCGGGGCTCGGAGACGACGCCCTCGGGGACGGAACAGGGGTGCTCCTCGTCGTGAAGGGCGACGCGTTCCTCACGCTGCAGTACCTCAGCGAGCCCGCCAACGACGCAGCGGCCCGCGCCCTCGCCGAGGTTGCGGTCTCGCGGCTCCCGTGGCGCTGACCACGTCGACGTCACCGGGCGTCACGAGCACGACCACAGGGCATCGGGGGGTGGGCCTGGCCTCGCCCTCCCGACGAGACCGCCCGCGGGCAGTCTGTGCCACCCCTCGCCGCCGGACTTGCTACCTGGGAGCTGGTGGCGATCCCGACCTGGAGGTCGAGCTGCCCTGGCAGCCCGAGCTGACGCCCGTGATCACGGCGCCCGACGTTGCGGGGAGGCGGTGGGGCCGGTCGCCGGGGGTAGAGCGACCGGCCACCCACGCCGTGGAGGAATGCGTGAGAAGTGGCCTCAGGACGGGCAGCCGGGCCAGCCGGCGAAGCCCTGGTGCATCCCTGGATTGTGTTCAGCAGTAAACCCGCCCTCGGTCGTCGCATGGTAGGCGACACAGGCGCCGAGGTCGGCTCCGGTGCCGGCCGCGACCGGAGCGGCTCCGACGAACATCGCCACGAGGGCGCCCGTCAGCGCCGCCAACCTGAGCATCCGCGTCATGAACCACCTCGAGGTGCCTGCTGGTCTTGCCCGTTCCCGACGATGCTGGCGAAACCTGAGACCCCCATGAGCGAAGGATAAGAATGGGGCCAGCTCGCCGACGCCGGCGAGGCGAATGGGATGCGCCTCCTCTGCTTCGTCCAGGTTCCCTTTCAGGCCGAGAGATCAGGCTTCGATCGACCTCGGCCCTGAGATCCGTCGCCCTGTTTTACGACAGGTCTGTAGTGGTCGCATCATGGTGCCACGTGCGACAGCCGGGTTCGCTACCTCACCGCATGACCCCGGCGCTCGAGGCTCGCCCGAAGAGCCGACACCACCCAGGCGCGCTCGGGCACACCGCGCAGTCCCTCGGCGGTGTAGTAGAGACGACAGCGAGGCGTGTAGTCGCCGGGATCCCGGAAGGAGGGATCGACGTCGCGGCCGTCGATGCGGATCGTCGGTGAGCCCGGGAACCGGTTCTGCTCGGCGACGGCGGGATCCGACGCGTCGACATCCTCGACGGTGGTCCCAGGCGCCAGCTCGCTCAGGAGGTCGCCCAGCATGGCCCTGGCCGCCTGATGGTTCGGGCAATCCTGGAACCAGAGCAGCTCCACGCGCGGTCCGCGCTGCTCAGCCATCGTGCGGCGTACGACGGTCACGAGCCGCTCGCCAACGCCTGGCGGTGGCTCGAACAGGCGCAACCGCACGTACAGGCGTTGCACCCACAGCACTGCCCACACGGGCAGTCACAGGTCGCCATCTCAACGCTCCTTCCTCGAGCGATCACTGACTGCGGCGGCTCGCCCGCCGCGAGATGCCACTCAAGCGTCCGGAGGCCCGCGTCGAGGTGCGCGAGGTCGTCGACCCGGCGCCGATGCGCATCCCCGAACCCTAGACCTTCCAGTAGCTGGAATGTCAAGGCGGGTCGCGGGCCACGGTCGATGGACTCCCGATGAAACGCTACCGGTTCGCCGTTCAGCTGGCGTCAGACTGGGTCGTTGATGCTCTCCGCCGGCGCGATCGAAGGGCGCCCGCCAGGCGCGACCATCCGTGGGGCTGCCGGCCGTCTGCCCTGCCGTCCTCGCGGAGTCCGCCGAGGAACTCCTCGCGGCAGCCGCGCGAGCAGCAGAAGAACGTGTCGCCGTCCTTCTCCGCGCTCACGGCGCGCTCGCGCTCGACGGCCATCCCGCAGACCGGATCGGTCGCCATCGTGACGATGTCCTTGAAGGCGCCGTCCTCCAGCCACAGCACCCGGTCGGCGATGTCGCGGATGCGCTGGTCGTGGCTGACGATGACGACGCTCCGGCCCTGCTCCTTGGCGATGCTCCGGAGTAGCCGCATGATCTCGTGGCCGATCTTGGAGTCGAGGTTGGCGGTCGGCTCGTCGGCCAGGATGAGCGTCGGATCGTTGATCAGCGCCCGGGCAATCGCCACCCGCTGCTTCTCGCCGCCCGAGAGCTTCTCGGGCAGGAAGTCGAGCCGCGCAGCGAGGCCGAGCTCCGTCAGCAGGGTCGTCGCCTTGTCGCGGGCGGCACGGCCCCGGAGACCGGCGAGCTCGGCCACGATCGCCACGTTCTCGAGGACCGACAGGGCCGACAGCAGGTTGAAGTCCTGGAAGATGAACCCGAACTGGCGGAGCCGGATGTCGGGCAGCCGGCTCTCGGACAGCTCGGAAATCGCCGTTCCGTCGAGCCGGATCGAGCCGCCGGTCGGCTTCAGCAGCGCGCCCATCATCGAGAGCAGGGTCGTCTTGCCCGAGCCCGATGGGCCCATGATCAAGACGATCTCGCCCGGCTGGACGGCCAGGCTGACGCCGCGCACTGCGAGCACCGCGGTCTCGCCGTCGCCGAAGCGCTTGGTGACGTCACGGACGTCGAGGGTGAGGGCGGTCATGCTGGGGCTCCTCTCCGGAAGACGACCGCCGGGTCGACGCCGGCAACCTGCCGGATCGGCAGGATCGCGGCGAATCCGGCGATCGCCGCGGCGAACAGGCCGACCTTCGCCAACGAGTCAGCGGTGACGGCGAGCTCGAGGTTGAGATCGGTCCGGCCGACGGCGAACCCGAGCAGGCCGGTGAAGGCGAGGCCGATCGCATACCCGACGGCCACGCTGAGCACTGCCTGGACGAGGACGATGCGGTACAGGACACGATTGCGTGCGCCCAGCGCCTTGAGGACGCCAAACTCACGTCGCCGGGCGAGCGTCGCGACATGGACGGTGAGCGCGACGACGGCGAGGGCGACGACGAAGCCGATCACGCTCATGATCGAGATCACGTCGGCGCTCATATCGGTCACGATCCGGCGCTCCTGGGCGACGAAGGTGGACCGAGACTGTGCCGTCACGCCGGCGACGAGCCGCTCGATGTCCGCGGCCACGGCCTCTGGGGAGGCGCCGGGGGCCACGCGCACGAGGACGAAGCTGACGACAGGCGCGCCGCCCCGCATCGCGCGGAAGTCGTCGATCGACACGAACGCCACCGAGTTGACGAGGCTCGCGGTCCCCCTGGACAGGCCGACGATCCGGGCTTCGCCGCCGAGGACGCCGACGCTGTCGCCGATCCGCACCCCTGCCTTCCGCGCGAACGCGAGATCGACGACGATCTCGCCGGGTCCGACCTGTCCGCGTCCTTCGACGACCTCCCAAGGGCCGCCCATCGAGGCGTCCGCGGGCAACCCGATGACATAGGCCACGGCCCGTTCGTCGCCCGCGGCCACGGTGTCGGTCGCCTCCAGGATCGGAGTCACGGTGGCGACACCGTCGACGGCCTTGACCTGGTCGACGACCGACTCGGGCAGCGTCGAGGCGACCATGTGCAGGTTCCGCACCCCGCCCTGGGCGACCCAGACGTCGGCGCCGGCCCGGTCGATGTAGGTCGTCAGCTGATTGGCGACGCCCGCGTAGATCGCGTCGAGGGCGAGCGTGAGCGAGAGGGCCAGCGCGACACCGCCGACCGACGCGAGGAGGCGTACCCGGTTCCGAGCCAGGTTGCGGCGGGCCAGGAGCAGGGTGGCGCTCATCCCCGGAAGACCTCCGCGGGCTCGAGCCGCGCCACCGACCGAGCTGGGATCAAGGCTGCGAGGAGGGCCATCACCAGGCTGCTCGCCAGCACCACGCCGATGACAGTCGGTTCGATCGCAACGAGGAACTGCGGGCGCCACGACATCAGCGCCGCGCCGGCGCCGTAGGCGAGGCCGATCCCGACGAGCGCGCCGACGACGGCCGCGATGAGGGCCTGGGTCGTCACGACCCGGTAGAGGGTCCGGTTCCGCGCTCCGATCGCCTTGACCGCGCCGTACTCGCGGCGACGCTCGATCGTCGCGGTGTAGATGACGAGCCCGACGACGAGGACGCCGACGACGAAGGCGATCGCGACCATGAGCCCGATCGGCGCGTCGTAGACGCGGGCCATGAGCCTCGCGTCGTTGGCGATGACGTCGCGCTTGAGGAGCACCTCGGTCCCGGCGAGGTCGAGCTGATCGACGAGGCCCTCGGCACTGGTGCCCTGGGCCGGCGAGACCAGCAGGAAGCTCCTCAGTCCCGGCGAGCGGAGCAGCGACTCGAGGGTGGCTGCTCTCGCAAACGCGATCGAGCCAGCCCAGAAGGTCGTCTCCTCGGACAACCCGACGACCGTCGCCTCGCGGTCGAGCAGCGTGACCAGGTCGCCGATCGCGATCTCGTGCTGGCGGGCGGTCGTCCGGTCGATGACGAGATCGTCGTCGGCCGTGGGCTCGCGGCCCTCGACCAGCCTCCACGGCCCGCCGCCCGCCGCCGGGTCGTAGCCGATGAGGAAGAAGCCGTCCTTGCGCTCGTGGCGCTCGAAGATCACGAACGACGAAATGACAGGGATGACGCGATCGACGCCCGGTGTCGACCGGACGGCCTCCAGCGCACCGGGTGGCAGCACCGAGCTCGTGCCGAGGAAGTCGCGGATCCCCTGTTCCGCGACGACGACGCTGCCCGGGGTGTTGTCGAGGTAGGCCGACGCCTGCCGGTACACGCCGGCGCGGTAGCCGGCGAGCAGGAGGATCAGCCCGACCGAAACGGCGACGCCGAGGACGCTCAGGACGAACCGCGTCCGGTCGCGGAAGAGGTTGCGGCGGGCGAGGAGCATGGGTCACGCCCCGCGTGGACGGCCGGCTCGATACCCCACCTGCTCGATGACGCGGGCGAGCGTCCACGCGTCGGTCTCGGCCGGGTCGTAGTCGACGTACGCGGTCTCGGTGGCCGGGTTCACGTACACGCTGACGACCCCGTCGGTGGTGGCGAGCTCGCGCTCGATCGTCGTCGCCCCAGCCCCGCCGCAACCGAGGTCGTACACGGGGATCTGGAGTCCGCGTTTGATGTCCACGCGGCGAGCGTCGCTCCCCCTGCTGAGGCATGGATGAGCGAAACCTGAGACTTGCCCGACCCGCATGCTCGGGCGTCACTCAGGAACGCCTTCACCAGGCGCTCGCACGCCAGCGGCGGACTGCCTGCCCGACGCGAGTTCGTGACGAACCTCTCTGGTGGCCAGCCGGGCTGCCCTGCATCCTCGGGCGAGAGGTCGGGATCGAGGCGGCCATAGCGCGTCCCGGGAGTGACGACATGCAGCGCGGCCACAAGCTCAGCCATCCGTCTGCGCTCGAGATGCCCGAGGGGTTCGACCCTTCGGGTATCCCGTGCGTCGATTCCGGCCACCCTCGGACGCGCCCGGCGCACCCGCATCGGCGGCATGCGCGTTCGCTGCCGGGACTCCCGCCGGCGTCGGTGATCGCGTATGTCCAGGAGGTGGCGGTGGCGGCGGAGGGCAGCGGCGAGCGGCTCATCTGGGGCTGCATCGGCGATCGCCCGGCCCTGCTCGCGGTCGAGGCAGGCGCCGCCGCCGAGATGATGCACGCGCTGACGGCGGGTGAGACGCCGACCGCGATCATCGAACCGTGGCAGCTGGTGCTCGAACGGCTCGACTGACGGATCGCCCGGCGCGGTAGTGCCGCCCCCGACCTCGTCCGCGCCAGGTTACGCCAGCAGGATCAGGATCGCCTCGAGTGGAACCGGGTTGTTGGCAAGGACCACCTCGGCCGCGGCCCGAACCTTCGGTGCGACCGACGCGACGTACGCCCGCGCGACGGGCTTCTTGTGCTCGGCGAGGTTGGTGTCCCGCAGGACAAGCCAGCCGCTGACGATCCAGACCGCGATCTCGACGAGGTCGACGGCGTAGTAGTCGACGCGGTCGCGCTCGGGCTGCGCCTTGAGCGCAGCCACGGCCTGGTCGTAGAGGCCGGTGAGCTCGCACAGGAGCGCCCTCTCGGTGGCCATGTCCGCCGGGCAGGCGGCCGCCTGCCAGTCGGCGAGCAGCGGGTCGAGCGACCGGTTGAGCAGCTTGCCGATGGCGGCAACCACCTGGAGCTGGCTCGTGCCTTCGTAGATGTTGGTGACGCGGACGTCCCGGAACAGGCGCTCGATGTTGAAGTCGCGCATGTAGCCCACGCCGCCGTGCACCTGCATGGCCTGGTAGCAGACGCGGTTGCCCATCTCGGTGGCGGCGTACTTCACCATCGGGGTCAGCGTCTCGGCCAGGGCCTGGGCCTGCTTGTGGCGGGCGCGCAGCGCCGGGTCGGCCTCCGTGCCGCCTTCGCCCAGTGCCGTCTCGCAGACCTTCCAGAGATCCACCCAGCGCCCCGCCTCGGCGAGCAGCGCACGCGTTGCTTCCAGCTCCACCTTCATCGAGAGCAGCAGCCGGCCGACGGCCGGCAGGGCCCGGATCGGCTTGCCGAACTGGACGCGCTCGCGAGAGTACTGGTCGGCTTCCCGGTACGCGGCCTCCGCGATGCCGAGGGCCTGCGCGGCCACGGCCAGGCGGGCGCCGTTCATGAGGTTCATCGCGTAGCGCATGAGTCCGAAGCGCCGCTTGCCGAGCAGGATCGCCGGGGTGTCGCAGTACTGGATCTCGCACGTCGGCGACGCGTGGATCCCCAACTTGTTCTCGATCCGCCGGATCTTGACCGTGTCGTCGCGCTCGACCACGAACAGGGAGAGGCCGCGGGCGTCGGTGGAGCCTTCCTCGCTTCGCGCGAGGACGAGCGACACGTCCGCCACTCCGTTCGTGATGAAGCGCTTGACGCCGTTGAGGTGCCACTGGCCGGTCGCCTCGTCCAGCGTCGCCCGTGTCGCGACGGCACCGAGGTCCGAGCCCGCGTCCGCCTCCGTGAGGACCATCGCCCCGGATACCTCGCCACGCGAGAACCGGGGCAGGACCCGGGCCTTGGTCTCCGGATCGCCGTGCTCCTCGATCGACGAGGCGATCTCCTGGAGGCCGTACACGGTCATGAGGCCGCTCTCCGCCCGGGCCACGATCTCCACCATCATCTGGTAGATCGACTCGGGCAGGTTCAGGCCGCCGTACTCGCGCGACAGCATGGCACCGAACAGCTCGGCCCGGCGCAGGGCCTCGATGGCGTCCCGGGTCGCCGCGGCGTAGGTCACGCTGCCGCTCTCGTAGTGGGCGCCCTCTTCGTCCGCCTCGGCGGCCCGTGGTGCCACGCGCTCGGCGCAGACCGCGCCCAGGACGTCGAGGACGATCCGGTAGCTGTCCACCGCGTCGGCGTAGTTGCGCGGCGCGGTGGGGTAGATCCCGGACTCGGAGTAGCCGCGCTCCTTGAGATCCACGACCTCTTGCAGGTCGAGATGCTCCAGGCGGAGCTGCAGATCCGGGTTGTCGAGGAAGAAGTTCTCGCTCATTCGGCTGCCCGCCCGTCGATGGCGCGTTCGCGCACGGCCTTGATGATCATGGGCAGGACCTCGGCCGCGTCGCCCACGACCCGGTAGTGCGCGATCTGGAAGATCGGCGCGTTGGGGTCCGTGTTGATGGCGATGATCTTGGACGACTCGTCCATCCCGGCCCGGTGCTGGACGGCACCCGAGATGCCCGCGGCGATGTAGAGGCGGGGCCGGACCGTGGTGCCGGTCTGGCCCACCTGGTACTCGCGCCCGATCATCCCCGCGTCCACGGCCGCGCGCGAGGCGCCGACCTCTCCGCCGAGCAGGTTGGCCAGCTCGCGCAGGAGGGCGAACTCGTCGGCGTCGGAGATGCCAGCGCCGCCGGAGACGATCACCGGCGCATCCTTGAGCCTGACCGTGGAGTGGCGAACCTCACGGCTCAGGACCTCGAGGGCGAAGTCGCCCGGCTCGAATTCGGACGTGACCGGCTCCACGACACCCATCCGGCTTGGGTCGGCGGCCGGCATGCGCATGACGCCCTCGCGAACCGTGGCCATCTGCGGCCGAGTGTTCGGATTGACGATCGTGGCGACGAGGTTCCCACCGAAGGCCGGCCGGATCTGGTACAGCAGGTCCTTGTAGGTCCTGCCTTCGCGTCTCACGTGGTAGTCGCCGATCTGGAGCTCGGTGCAGTCGGCGGTCAGCCCGCAGCGCAGGGCGCTGGCGACCCGGGGCGCGAAGTCGCGCCCGTTGGGCGTGCCGCCGACGAGGAAGATCTCCGGCCGGCGCTTGCGCGCCTCGGTGATCGCGATGCGGGCGTACGGAAGCGTGCGGTAGTGGGCCAGCTCCGGATGGTCGGCCAGCAGGACGCGGTCGGCCCCATGGCGGATGACCTCCCACGCCAGCTCGTCCACTTCGTACCCGCAGACGAGGCCCACCACCTCGTAGCCCAGCTGATCTGCCAGGTCACGGGCCTTGCCAGTCAGCTCCAGGCTGACGTCGGCGATCCGGCCGTCGGTGTGCTCGATGGAGACCCAGATGCTCTTCCGGTCGGTCATGCCCGCCTACCCGACGATGTACTCGTGGACCAGCTCCGCCACCATGGCGGCGATGGCCTCTGGGGTGGGCTGGATCGTCTTGCTCTCGGTGCTCTCCAGGATCACGAAGTTGACCTTGTGGACCTGGGTGGGCGAGCCGGCCAGCCCGATGGAGTCGGCGGTGACGCCGATGTCGTCCGCCGTCCAGACCGGGATCCTGAGGTCGTGGGCGGTCAGGTGCTCCTCGAGCGCCCCATCGGTCTCGAACTCGGGCCACTGCTTCCGGATCGCCGCGTACTCCCCGGGGGTTGCGGCCAGCTTGCCCGCGATCTGCCGGCGGACCGAGGGCGGTCGAGGCATGTTGGCCGAGCCGACGACGGTCAGCAGGCACGGCATCTGGCAGCGCACGATCTCGGAACCGGAGTCGAGGGCCCGCCTCGCGGTGATCCGGCCGCCGGCGATCTCCAGGATCGACTCCGCGTAGGTGATCTGCGGGATGCCCAGCTTCTCGGCCGTCTGCGGGCCGACCTGGGCCGTGTCGCCGTCGATGGCCTGGCGCCCCGCCAGGATCAGGTCGTAGCGGCCGATCTTCTCGACCGCCTTCTGGAGGACGACGGAGGTGGCCAGCGTGTCGGCTCCGGCGAATCTGCGATCGGTCAGCAGGACGACCCTGTCCGCGCCGCGCCAGAGCGACTCGCGCAGGATGTTGGCCGCCTTGGGCGGGCCCATGGTGATGACGCTGACCGTCCCGCCGTGGCGCTCCCTGATCTGGACGGCCATCTCGAGGGCGTTCAGGTCCTCGGGGTTGAAGATGGCCGGCAGGGCGCTGCGGTTCATCGTGCCGTCCCTGGTCATGGCGTCGCCCGTGATGTGGTGCGTGTCGGGCACCTGCTTGACCAGGACCACGCTGTCGATCGGTCTGGAGTCGGTCATCCGCGTCTCCGCAGGGTGGCGTCCCGGCGCCGGCACGTGGGCGTCGAGGCTCGATCGGTTGCCGAAGGCCCGACTGGCGGGGACGGATCCGGACGTCCTTCGCGTTCCCGTGAAGGATAGCCGCGGGCTGCCCGGGTAAGCTAACCCAGCGCTCAGCGCTGCATCGGTGGCGGGGCCGCCTCAATCGCTGCAATCGCCCTGGCTGGAGCCCGCATGGACTACCTGCAGATCGGCGCGTCGTGGCTCCATGGGCGCGGCGGTGCTTCTCATCGCCGCCGTCGCCGCAGAGGCCAGCTGATCCGCAGCCAGCTCGTGGGCCCACGGCTCAGCCAACGGTCCTCGCATACCGACCACCGGTGCGCCTGGCGCGTGAGATCACCCGATTCGACGTACCCCAGCCCCCGCGCCACTCGAATGACGGCGAACCCGTAGCGGTCGATCGGCAGCGGCAGGGCGGAGGCGGGCGTACGCGACGGAAGCAGCGGTGCCATTCCGACCGGGACCATGGCATCGCGACATGCCACGGGCTGCTCGATCACCGCGAGCGCGCGCACCACCTGGCGCGGCCCGATGAAGCCAAGCAGCTCACCGAGAGGGCCCACGACCATCGACACACCCGGCCGCGTCGCGCTGGATACCTGAACGGGATCGTCGGCTCGCAGGAACGCCGTCAGCGGTAGGGCGACGTCGTCGGCCGTATGGCGCGCGAGGTATCGATCGAGGATGTCCCTGTTCTCGGCCAGGTCCGCCTGCGTCCATACGAGCAGCCCGAGCAGGATCCCTGGTGCGGCAAGCAGCGGCACACTGAGCGCCAGACCGATCGCTGACACCAGCAGCGTCACCGGGATCGCCAGCAGCTTGGCGGCCCGCGACGTGCGCGTGATCCGCCGCCGGTCGCCTGGGCGCCTCCAATCGATCACCGAGAGCAGCAGCGCCCAGCCGTCGATTCCCGGGATCGGGACCAAGGCCCGGGCGGCAAGCGCGACGTTCGCACCGAAGGCAAGGGTCGTGATGGCATGGGGGTAGCCGAGGATCTCCTCGCCCCGACTGAGCGCGAGCGCGAGTATCGCGATCGCGCCCGAGGACGCAGCACCCGCGACGATCGCTACGGTCCGCCTTCGCGGCGACACCGACGGGCTCATCGCCACGTCTGGTCCGCGCCCGAGCCATGCGATCGGGCCGGGTGACGCTACCGTGAGGAGCGACCCCCTGACGACGCTCGGTGTCGCGACGCTGAGGGCGAGCATGAGCATCATCCCCGCCGCCGCGATGAGCCCGTCCAAAGCGAGCAGGGTGCCGTGTGCGGCGACGTAGCTGAGCGAGACGAATGCGAGCGCGAGGAGCGCCGGCGCCACCCATCCACCAAGGGCAAGCGGCGTGGCGACGGCCGGGCGGTCGCCGGGAGGGGCCGCCGGCATCATGACGCTCGGGCTCGAGGCCGGCGGTCGATCCGCTCGGCGCGCCACACCACCACGCCGGCAGCGGCGAATACGACACCCACGGCGGCCAACATGATCAGGGTCACCGCCATGGATGCGGCGTCTGCGGGTGGCCACTCCCAGCGCCCTCGCCGGGCCTGCTGGTCGGACGGACGCCCAAGGTCGCCACCGCCACCCAACCTTCCTGTCGCACCACGCCCCGCGAACGTTGTCGCCTGAACTCAACCGCACGCGGCTGAGAGCCAGGTGAACGCCGCCTTGGCCCAGGGTGAGGAGCGCCGAACCAGCGGGCAACCAGCCGCCGACGCTGCCAGCGACGCCCTGGGCTGCTCGACGGTGCCGGCGCCCTGCTACTCGGTTGCGGGAGCGCCGGCTCCAAGGATTCGGAGGATCGCCTCTCGCGGCAGTGCAGTCCGGCGTTCCACGAGCCGGGCGACGCGCTTCGGATCGCCGCAGGTCCGAGTGAGCTTCCTGCGGTCAAGCCCCGGCCACACCGCGAGCGCCTTGCTGCGGACATCGCAGGCGGGGACCCGCCCGTCAGAGGGCTTCCGATCGCCAACGTCCGCCATGCCTGGTCCTCCGGATGAGCGCGGCCCGTCGATGCCGACGGGGCGAGATGGACGTCCACCGTCCGGCACCAGGCTGAGATCCACCTGAGCAGGGCCTAAGACACGCTCGCGCTGGCTGGATCGAAGGCAGCGCCTTCGCCGGATCAGCCGGTCGCGACGTCTCCGACCGACTCCGCCTCGTCGGCGATCGCGCATGCCCGGCGCGCGCGCTGCAGCTGGCGCGCGATCACGACGATTCCGACCACGTTCATGCCGAGGCCAACGACCAGGAGTGGGGTCTTGTAGGCATTCAGGAGGACGGCC
>MGOE01000046.1:1444-7493 GCA_001797035.1 Chloroflexi bacterium RBG_16_72_14 | reverse complement strand
GAGCATCGCGGCCGCGCTGGTTCCAGTACCAGCGGCGGTGACCGCGGCTGCAGCCCGGTGGTGGCGATCGACGGCGCGAAGCTCGGCGAACAGGGCGACCTGGGTCCCGAACCCGGCGGCGATGAGACCGACGAACACCGCGTCCGCAGCGAGTTGCTCGAGCGCGTGCCCGACGCCCTGGGCGAGGCTGATGATGCCGAGATACAGGCCCAGCAGCGCCACCGCCCCGACGAGGCCAACGGCCGCTGACCGCAGGCCGATAGGCAGCGCGGGCAGCAGCGGTCGGGTGATGGCGATCATGCCCCGACCTCCCAGCGAAGCGTTCGCTGCGGGAGGTCGCCGACACCCGCGAGCACCAGCTCGATCCAGTCGGTGTCGGCGAAGAAGGCCGAGGAGTCGCCTTCGAACGACAGGAACCCTTCCCGGTGATGACCACCCTTGGGAGCGGCCCACGGACGCGCTGTCATCGTCTCGCCGCGGTCGTTCCGGAGGATCGCGTCCGCGAGGTCGAGTGGATCGAGATCAATCGCGTGCGTGTCCAGCTTCACGTGGAAGGAAGCGCCTTCGGAGGGACCGACCCAGTCAACCTCGACGGTCACCTGGCCCCCCTCGCTCGTCTGCGTCACCTCGCCGACCTCGTTCGTGGCCGGCGACGACCCGGAGGCGGCCGGCGTCTGCGACGAGCAGGCGGCGACTGCCAACGCGATCGCTGCGATCAGGATGGGCATCGTGCGGGGAAGCTTCATGAGCAGGACAGTGCGGCTGTCGACTGAGAGCCGGATGAGTCCAGGCTGAGGATCGACAGGCCTGCGGCGTCGAAAGGATCCATGAGCCAACCGAGACTCATCCGGACATCTGCCGGGATGCCCGACAGCGGCGGTTGGAGATCAGTCGTCGGACTGAAGCTGCGCGTGGAACTGCTGCATCCGGGCGGGGTCGCACGTACCGCTTGCGACCATCTGGTCATGAAGCGCGTTCATCTTCTCCAGCTGCTCGGGCGTCAGCGTGCCGGAGCCCATCATCCCGGAGCCGCCCATCATCCCGGAGCCGCCCATCATCCCGGAGCCGCCCATCATCCCGGAGCCGCCCATCATCCCGGGACCCCAGGAGGGAGTCGCGCTCGGTGAGGGTGTCGGGTCCTGGGCCAGCACCAGCCCGGCGGTCCCGAGCAGGAGCGTCCCGGCCAGAGCGGCTCCGGCGAGGATCCCAGTTCGCTTCGATGCCATCGATTGTCTCCTTGCGACTAGATCCCGAGCAGGCGACGGGCCTGCTCGTATTCGGCTTGTGTGATCTCCCCACGCGCGAAACGCGCCTTCAGGATCTGCCCAGCGTCGTCGGCCGGGGAGCGGTCCCGACCGGCGACGGCCGTGACCAGCACCCACACGACCGCGACGATGAGGATCACCGCGAGGATCATCCAGAGCCATCCACCGAGGCCCATCCCCCACTCGATCCCGGTCATCATGTCGTTCGTATCTCCCGTGTCTTCGAAGCCAGGGTCGGCTCCGACAGTCCGAATGATCGCGTGGGCAGTTCAAGCGGCCATGCCCGAGTTGTTCAAGATCCGATGAAGACGCCGGACTGGGCACGACTCGGGGCAAACGAAGTTCCCAGCCCTCGCTCACCTGGCTCTCATGACCGCCGATCACCGTCGATCGATGTTGGAGATCCGATCAGATCGAGGAGCACTGACATGACGTCCACGACCGCGAGCGATCCCGTCTGCGGGATGCAGGTCGACCCACAGACGGCCGTTGCCGTCGAGCACGCCGGCCACGTCTACCACTTCTGCGAGTCCGCGTGCGCCGACACGTTCCGCGACGACCCCGGTCGCTGGATCCCTCGGGACGAAACGGTCGAGGCCTGAACCTCATCCTGCGGTGCGTGCGAGGGCCACGTTGAAGGTAGCTCCCGTGCCTGGCCCCTCGCTCTCCGCCCAGATTCGTCCGCCCATGTGCTCGACCAGGGCCTTGGCGATCGCGAGGCCGATGCCGGAACCACCGAGGGCGCGCGAGCGCGACGGATCAGCGCGGTAGAAGCGCTCGAACACCTGCTCGCGCTGCTCATCGGTCAGGCCCGGGCCCTGATCCGCGACCGACACGGTGACGGTGTCGGTCGAACCGCGAACCCGGACCGCCACCTCTGACCCATCGGCCGTATAGCGGACCGCGTTGCTCAGCAGGTTGTCGAGCACCTGGACGAGCCGATCCCGGTCGGCGCTGACCGTCGTGATCATGGGGCCGGCATCCATGCGGAGCGCGATCCCCCGCTCGGCCGCCGGGGCCGTGTACCGCTCGATCATCGCCGAGACCAACGCCATGACATCGACCGGCTCGATCTTGAGCACCAGCTGGCGCGCCTCTGCCCGCCACAGGTCCTGGAGGTCATTGACGATCCTGGTCAGCCGCGCCGTCTCGCCGCGAAGCAGCTCCCACGTCGGCTCGGTCGGCTTGAAGAGCCCGTCCTCGAGCCCCTCGAGATAGCCGTCGAGGGTCGCCAGCGGCGTCCGGAGCTCGTGCGCCACGTCACCCACGAGTTCCAGCCGCCGCCGTTCGGTTGCCTCGAGCGAGGCCGCCATGGTGTTGAACGAATCCGCGAGCTGGCCGATCTCATCGTCCGACGAGATGGGCACCCGCTCGGCGTAGCGGCCCGCTGCGATCCGGCCGCTCGCCTGCGCAAGCCGGCCGATCGGCCGCGAGAGGCGGGTCGACAGGGCGATGCTAGCGACGACCGCAGCGAGCGCCGCCACCGCGATCGCGATCACGAGCGCGCCCTGAACGGCATCCTGGAAGGCGGCCCGGACGAGACCGGCCATCATCTCGTCCATCCCATCCATGCCGCCCATCGCATGACCCATCGCGGCATCGAAGGCGCCCGGCGCCACGAGCCCCACGGCGAGCAACAACGTCGCGCTCCCGATCGCCACCACGATGAGGTGGGAGAACAGCAACCGGCTCCACAGTCGCCGCTTCGGCTTCATCGACGCGACCCCAAGGCTCGGAACCGATAGCCGGCTCCCCGGACGGTCTCGATGAACGTGGGTCGGGCGGCGTCGTCGCCCAGCTTGCGGCGGAGATTCCCGAGGTGCACGTCGACGACATGCTCGTCCCCGACGTAGTCCATGCCCCACACGCGATCGAGCAGCCGCGTGCGAGCGAACACGACGCCGGCCTCCTGCGCGAGCGTGAGCAGCAGGTCGAACTCGATCGTGGTGAGGGCGACCGGGTTGCCGCGAAGCGTGACCGTCCGAGTCGGCTGGTCGATGACGAGCGCACCGAGCTCGAGGCGCCCCGCACCTGGTCGCAGCTCCGCTCTCGGACGTCGCAGCAGCGCCTTCACCCGCGCAACCAGCTCTCGGGGCGAGAACGGCTTGACCAGGTAGTCGTCGGCGCCGACCGACAGACCGACGATCCGGTCGATCTCCTCGGCCCGGGCCGTGAGCATGATCACGTAGGCGTCAGAGAACGTCCGAACGCGACGGAGAACCTCGAACCCGTCGATTCCGGGAAGCATGACGTCGAGGACGACGACGTCCGGGCGCCGCTCCCTCACGGCCTCGACGGCCGACGGTCCATCCCGAGCGATCGCGACGTCCATGCCCTCGGCCGCGAGGTACTCGCGAACGAGATCCACCATCGCCTTCTCGTCATCGACGACGAGGACCCGCGGAGCGCTCACGACGGTCGGACCGCTCGAACCGGGAGTGCGACCGTCGCCACCGTGCCGCCACGTTCGCGGTCGGCGAGCTCGATCGTCCCCCCGTGCGAATCGACGATCCAGTGGGCGATCGCCAGCCCCAGCCCGGTGCCGGACGGACGCATCTCGCGTGCGCGCGCCCCTCGGTAGAGACGCTCGAACAGCCGGTCTCGATCGGTCTGGTCGAGGCCGATGCCCGTGTCTTCGACCCGGACGATCGCCCGGCCGTCACGCACCTCGAGGGTAGCGCCGACGCTGCCGCCGGGAGGTGTGTACCGGGCGGCGTTGTCGAGGAGGATGCCGAACAGCTCGCGGAGCCGGTCGCGATCGCCATCGACGATCGCCGGCTCGACCGACGACACGCTCATGCGGACGTTCGGCGCGGCCAGGCGTTCGCGTCGGACCGACTCGACGAGCAACGCGTCAAGCTCGACGGGACCGATGTCGAGCCGCGCGCCGGACTCCGCGCGCGCGAGCGACAGGAGGTCGCCGATCAGCCGCCCCATCCGCTCGGCCTCGTCCCGCGCGTCCGCGAGGATCGCCCGGCGGTCGTCTTCCGGCAGTCCCGGGCGCCGGGCGAGATCGAGGTTGGCGCGGATCGTGGTCAGGGGCGTCCGAAGCTGGTGCGAGGCGTCGCCCAGGAACCGCTGGAGCGCCTGGTGGTTGTGCTCGAGCGCCTCGAGCATCTCGTTGAACGCAACCGCCAGCTCACCGACCTCGTCCCCCCGTTGTCCGCCCTCGACCCGCGCCGCGAAGTCGCCCGACAGCGAGATGGCCCGGGCTGTCTCGGTCACGTCGGCCACCGGCGCGAGTGCCCGGCGCGCCAGGACCAGGCCGCCCGCAAGCGCGACGCCGACGACCACGACGCCGCCGACGAGCAGGGCGGTGCTGACGGTTGCCAGCACGTCTCGCAGGGGTTGCGTCGAATCAGCCCACACGACGTACCCGACCCGAGTCCCGTCCGCCAGATCGACGGGTTCGACGGTCAGTCGAAGGACGTCGCCGTCGGTCACGAGCTCCCGGATCGCCTGGGCATGACGGTCAGCGGCGGCAAGATCGTCGGCCGTGATCGAAAGTGCCGGGCCTCCGGCGGGCGCAGAGTCGGCGAGCCGCGCTCCCGCCGGGTCGAGAACGACCACGCGGCCGCCGGTGGAGGCGAACTGCTCGACCAGGCGATCCGTCGGACGCAGGCGACCCGCTGCGTCGACGTCCTGTGCCAGCGCGCCGGCGGCATGCTCGGCGTTCGCCCGCAGCCCGGCGTCGAACGAGCCCTCGAGCTGGTCGCGGAGGACCACGTACATCGCCGTCCCGAAGACCACGAGGGCAGCGGCGAGGAGCCCGGTGTAGATCAGCGCCAACCGGGTCCGGATCGACCGTCGTCGCGGGAGGACCGTCACTCCTTGAGGACGTAGCCGGCCCCGCGGACCGTGTGGATGAGTCGCGACTCGCCGTTCACCTCCAGCTTGCTGCGGAGGTAGCGCACGTACACCTCGAGGACGTTCGACTCGCCCTCGAAGTCATAGGCCCAGACATGCTCCATGATCACGTCCCGGGTGAGGACCTTGCGGGGGTGGCGCATGAACAGGAGCAGCAGGTTGAACTCCGTCGTGGTGAGCTCGATCGTCCGACCGCTCCGGAGCGCCTCCCGGGCGTCGACGTCGAGCTCCAGGTCGGCGAAGCGGAGCAACTCGCCCGACGGCGCGGCCTTGCGCCGCAGCAGCGCATGGACCCGGGCGAGGAGCTCCTCGAAGCTGAACGGCTTCACCAGGTAGTCGTCCGCCCCGGTTTCGAGCCCCGCGACACGGTCCTTCACCTCGTCGCGGGCCGTGAGCATGAGGATCGCGATCTCGTCACCGGAGGAGCGGAGCCGGCGGGTAACTTCCAAGCCGTCGATGCCCGGCAGCATGACGTCCAGCACGACCAGATCGGGCAGGTGCTCACGTGCCTTGTCGAGGCCCTCCTCGCCGGTCGCCGCCTCGACGACGCGGTAGCCCTCGTAGGCGAGCCCGCGGCGGACGACAGTCCGGATCTTCGGATCGTCGTCGACGACGAGGATGCGGGTGGCCTCGCTCATGGCGGGCAGGTCTCCCAGTGATCCATGCCGGGCATCGACTCCATGCCCGGCATCTGTGGCATGTCCGGAGCCATCGTATGCGTCCGCGGCTCCGACGACGATGCCGGGCTGGCCGCGAGCTCACGAGGCAGGGTCCCGGCCGAACCTGAATCGAATCTTAGAGCCGGCTGAGACGTCGGTGGCCCGCTCGCCCGACCGCGCATCCGCCCTTCGCGTCGGTGGGCGCGCTTCGGCTGCTACAGGCCCACGTGACAGCCGAGCGTCGCAACCCCGAGCAGG
>MGOE01000046.1:0-1357 GCA_001797035.1 Chloroflexi bacterium RBG_16_72_14 | reverse complement strand
GTTCCGCGGCATAGGCGAACGACACCGGCTGGAGGCTCACATCCCCCTTGAGGAGGGCCCGGGCAAGGGAACGTGGGCTCGATCCCCGCCGAATGGCGTCAGCGTCGGCGAGCGTCTCGAGATCGGCCAGGCGGTCGACGAGGACATCGCGCACCCGCTTCGAGCGGCCGAGGAGGCGGAGCCAGGCGCCGAGCGCGGCGGCGCGGAGGGGCGCACGGGTCCGCCGGTGATGATCCTCGTGAAGCACCACCGCCCGGAGCTCGTCGTCGGAGAGCGTGGCGAGCAGCTCCGAACCGACGTAGATCCGAGGCCTGATGGAACCGACGACGACGGCATCCGCGCCAAGCGAAGGGGTGACATGGATCGCCACTCCCGACAACACGGCCTGCCGGGCGTCGATCGCCAACGCCCGCGACAGGCGCTGCGACCGGACGAGCTCTCGGGCGACGAGCGTGGCCCACAGGACGGCGACTGCAGTCCCCCCGACCTCCAGCGCGAGCATCGGATCACCGCCGACGATGGCGCCGAGCGCCAGGCACCATCCGAGCGGCCCGATGGCGACGGCCAGCAGGCCGGCGGCTCCCCGTCGCGTCATTCCGGCTCGTCAGCCAGCGCGGCCAATCGGCGTCGCGTCTCGGGGTCGAGATCCGCGAGCCTGACGGCGAAGTGCCGCAGTGCCGCGGCGCCATATCGCTCGACCACCCGGTCGACGGCGAGGCCGCTGAGGCGATCGATGAGCTCCGCCTCCGGCGCGGCGGGTCGATAGATGTACTGCCGGCCGCGCCGCTCGCGAACGAGCACACCCTTCTCGTTGAGGCGGCCCATCACGGTCATGATCGTCGTGTAGGCGTGCTCGCGGCCCTGTGTGCGGCGCAGCCCGTCAACCACTTCGGCGACGCTCGCCTCGCCGCGGGCGTTCACCTCGCGCACGATCACGGCGGCAAGAGGGCCAAGGACGTCTTCGAATTGAGGGGTTCGCGTCACGCCATCCACCCTCCTGGTTGCCGCAGCGTATCATCCGGAGCCCCTACTACAGGTCCGTAGCGTGTCGTCGCCGCGTGGGACCCTCCTCGACGATGAGCCCCGGACTCATGCTGGCCTCCGCCGTTGCCCGGGTCTCGGTTCCGGCCACTCGAGCGTCGGTCGGCTTCGGTCAGCAGCTCAGCGGAGTACCTCCGGCCCCGGACACGGCCCGGTTGAGCTCACGGGAGGCGAACTGGGTCATCGCGAAGTCGACCCTCCCCGAGGCGCGATAGTCGCCGACCATGAAGTCGAGGTAGTTGGCCGCCTCGAGCATGCCGCGTGCGGTCGCATCGGTGCTCGGATCGGCGGCTGCGGCGGCAACATTTGATCGAGC
>MGOE01000045.1:5421-5677 GCA_001797035.1 Chloroflexi bacterium RBG_16_72_14 | reverse complement strand
CCGCAGACATAGCCCAGGAACCCGTTGTCGTACACGAGGTTGTAGATGTTGGCCGTCTCCGTCCAGCCCACCCCCTTGAGATGGATGACGATGTCCGCCCCTTGCGGGCCCGCTCCCATGCTGGCTGAGATGAGCGAGGGCGTGATGACCAGCGATGTCTCGGCCAACGCAGTGCCGCTGGCGACCGCGGCGATGCGGTGCGGCCCGCCCAGGTCATCGGGGACCTGCCAGGTCGACTGGAATGACCCGTCCGCGG
>MGOE01000045.1:4801-5331 GCA_001797035.1 Chloroflexi bacterium RBG_16_72_14 | reverse complement strand
CCTTGGGCAGTCCCCGACCGTAGACGGTGACCTGCGCGCCGACCGTGGCGCTGCCTGGATCGGTCCAGATCGCCGGGCCATCCCCCTCGGGCGCGCTCCGCTTCTCGGCGGCGAGCGCCTGCTGGTCGGCGGCCAGCGGCGCGACCGGGGCGCCCTCGGTGATGTTGAAATCGAGCGTGAACGTCGGCCGGTCGGGACGCGGCGACTGCTGCATGTTGAGGTACGGCACGGTGAACGAGCCGTGCACGACGCGGATGATGTGCGCCCCGACATCGCCGGTCGCGGGGATGGTCCCGACGGCCACGCCCTGCGTCGTCACCGCCGACAACAGGCCGGTGAACTGGTTGTCATAGGTCACCAGCCAGCTGTTCTCGAGGTTGGCCCAGCCAACGCCCTCCATCCGGATGGTGATGGGCGTGCCGAGCGGACCGCTCGTCGGCGAGATCGACACGCGCGGGTCCAGGCGGAACGCCGCCTTGTTCAATAGCCGGTCGCCCTGCTCGACCGTGACGTCGTGTGAGAAGCCGAAG
>MGOE01000045.1:3777-4768 GCA_001797035.1 Chloroflexi bacterium RBG_16_72_14 | reverse complement strand
CCTCCAGCGTCGATCGTGGCGGAGGCGACCGGTGTCCGGACGGGCTCGAACGCCCGGCCATGGAACTCCTCATTGGCCGTCCCTTCCAGCTTCCACGACCCCTTCACAGTGTTCCAGACGACCGCCACCTGCGCGCCGGGCTGGAAGCCCGATCCGGCGACCGTGACCGCCGTCCCCGGCTCTCCTCGGGACGGCGTCAGCGTGACGGCGCCCTCGTAGTGCACGGGGCTGGGCTGGGCGGAGGCCGACGGCGCCGGATCGGGACTGCCCCCCGGGGCGGCTGGGGCACCGACTCCCAGGGCGGCGGTCGCGGCCAGGACGACGGCGGCGCCCAGGACCGCTCCGAGCATCGTGTAAGCGACCTCGCGGCGTCTCGTGTTCATGACTCGACTCACTTTCCGGGTAGCACCAAGCAAGCTTGCGGCTGATGCCTTGAGCCCCTTCGGCGAAGGATCCGACGTCGCGGCGCCGCCGATACCGCCGCGACGCCCGGGACGCTTACTGAGCGATGATCGGTCGGACCTCGTCGGTGACGATCAACATCGCCAGCGAGACCTTGAACTGCTCGTAGGTGCCCGTCCGGCCATCCTTGGCGGTCGCGTTGACGGTGTAGGCGACGGTGCCCGTCGGGTACGTCTCAGGGATGTCCCAGCCCACCGTCCAGAAGAAGTCGACCGGCGTGTCCCGCGGGTGTCCCCCGTAGCGGAGATCGAGGGTCTGGTCGGGCAGCTTGACCTGGACCGAAGCGAGCGCGGCGTCGTCCATCGGCTTGCCGGTCAGCGGGTCGACGACCTTGACCCGCCAGACGACCTCCTCGTTGTGCGCGAAGCGGTTGGCCTGGACGCAGACCTTGGTCGGCCTCTCCTCTTCCGTCAGGTTGGTTGGACCGAGGACGGTGTCGGCGTCGATGAACAGGGCAGCGACCGGTGTCGGTCCCGGAGTCGCCACCGGTGCCGCCGCCGAACATGCGGCGAGGAAGGCGGTGAACGCC
>MGOE01000045.1:3690-3756 GCA_001797035.1 Chloroflexi bacterium RBG_16_72_14 | reverse complement strand
CACATCCGGCGCGAGGGGTACCCGGACTCGACGGTAGCCATATAGAACCTCCTACTCCTGAGCCTC
>MGOE01000045.1:3309-3681 GCA_001797035.1 Chloroflexi bacterium RBG_16_72_14 | reverse complement strand
AAGCGGGACCTCCCCTTCTGCGGCCCTCTGACATCACGCGAATGAGCGTGATGGCGGTGACCGCGAACAGGACCAGCCAGACGAGCGCGACCGCTCCGCCGACGAGGCCGGGCATGAAGTTGGCCAGCGGCCGCAGGCGCGGGTCGATGACCCCGCCTTGCGGGGCGTGCTCGGGATGGATGACCGTTTCCGGCGGAAAGGCGATCTCGCCGACGGTTTCGCTCGGGGCCAGCTCGTTCGTGCCGGCAAAGCGGACTGTGATCCGGTACCGCTCCTCGCGCGGCACGATGGGGATGCGGGCGACGCCTCCTGAGTCCGTTGATCCGGTGCCCAGCTCGATGGTGCGCGGGCCGCCGAAATCGGCGCTTCGCC
>MGOE01000045.1:2514-3147 GCA_001797035.1 Chloroflexi bacterium RBG_16_72_14 | reverse complement strand
CGCCGCGATGACCAGCGCAGCGCTGGAGCCCACGACCAGGGCGACGGCGAACGAGAGTGAAGGACGCACGGTCGTCACGTGGTCACCTCAATCGCGACCACCGATGCCGAGCGTGCCGGCTCCTCGCCCCGACCCTCGATCTCGCCGATCTCGTGGATGGCGAGCACCGGGACCAGCCGGAAGGTCACCAGCAGGATCAGCACGATCCCGCCTCCGCCGCCGGCGACGATGGCAAGCTCCACCCAGCTCGGCGAATACACTCCGGTCGCTCCGCCGATGAGCGGCTGCGCCTCTGCCGGGACGATGATCAGCAGCCGCTTGATGTACATCGCGACGATTACGCCTGCCGACGCAAGCCCGATCCAGGCGCCCGTCCGGAGGCGCGGCACGGCCATCACGACGACGGGCAGGAGGAGGCCGAACCCGAGGAACGCCCAGAACAGCGGCGAGTACTCGGCGAAGACGAGCGCGTAGAGGACGTTGGCGTCGGCCGCCTCGCTGACGTATCCCTGGGTGGTGATCTCCGTGAAGGTCACGTAGCCGTAGGCGACGGCCAGCGCGACGAGCACGTACCCCAGGTTGCGGATGACCCGATCGTCGATCCACTCTCGCAGCCCGTACGCGCGTCGGTAC
>MGOE01000045.1:1389-2504 GCA_001797035.1 Chloroflexi bacterium RBG_16_72_14 | reverse complement strand
CGCGTCGGTACGCCAGCGCGGTGAGGATGACGATGGCCACGCCGGAGTACACGGCGCCGATCACGAAGTACGGGCCGAAGATCGTGCTGTGCCAGCCCGGCCGGCTGGTCAGCGAGAAGGCATACGACAGGACGGTATGGACGATCACCGCCAGCGGCACGATGAGGATGGCGATGACGGTGAGCGCGCGCTCGAGGGCCCGCCGCTGTCCGGAGGTGCCGCGCCAGCCGAACGAGAGCCAGCGGAAGAACCGGCGCCGGCGCGGGCCCAGCGCGGGGTGCTCGCTGAGGATCCCCAGGTCGGCGATCAGCGGCAGCCCGAAGAGGATGACGGTAGCCACGATGTACGTCGCGATGGCCACCAGGTCCCACACGATGGGCGACTCGAAGTTCGGCTGGAACAGGATCAACAGGACGCGCTCCGGCCGGCCCAGGTGGATGATCGGGAACAGGGCGCCGACAAGGAGCGTGGCGAGGGCGGTCGCCTCCGCGATCCGTGTGACGCGCCCGCGCCACGAGGCGTCGACCAGGCGGAGGATCGCCGAGACGAGTGCGCCGCCATAGCTGAAGCCGATGAACGTGACCAGCGTCGCCTCGTAGATGCCCCAGAACACCTGGTCGTTGAGCCCGGTGACGCCGAGGCCGGAGCCGAGTTGGACGGCGTAGCCCACGGCTCCGACCCCAGCGACCAGGGCAGCGATGAGCGCGACGAGCCAGAAGCCCCGGCCGGCGTGCACCATGGGCCGCACCGCCAGCTCGGCGAGCGACGGCTGGGCGGCAGACGGATCGCGCGGGGCGGTGACGTCGTCCATCGATCAGAACTCGACGCGCTGCCCGTGCCCGGCCACGTAGTACACGCGTGGCTCCGTGCCGAGATGCTCCTTGAGGCGGTACACGTCGTTCTCGCGGAGGAACTGCGAGAGACCCACCGTCGCGCGGCCGTTCGTGGCCATGTCGGTCACGAAGTCACCGAGATAGATCGCCTCCATCGCGCACGACGTGACACACGCAGGGAGGCGGCCTTCGCGCGTCTCGTGCGCGCACGCGTCGCACTTCCCGACGGTGCCGAGGCGCTGGGGCGCCTGGAACAACGGACCGTCATGGGTCGCCCCGGAC
>MGOE01000045.1:0-1346 GCA_001797035.1 Chloroflexi bacterium RBG_16_72_14 | reverse complement strand
GCCGTACGGGCAGGCGGCCATGCACATGCGGCAGCCGATGCAGATCGACTGATCCACCACGATCGGCCCGTCAGGGAGATGGTAGGTAGCCGTGACTGGACAGACCTGCACGCACGGCGCCCGTTCGCACATCTGGCACAGCACCGGCAGGTGGTACTCGCCGCCGATGGCATCGACCATCGGATAGACCTTGATCCACTCCTGGTCGCTGGCGAGGAAGTGCATCTTCTGGCAACCCTTGGTGCACGCCCCGCACCCGTCGCAGCGCCGCAGGTCGATGACGAACGCCCACTGGTGCGCCGCGCCCGTCTCGGCCGACCCGCTCGCCGGGAGGTCCGAGGCCGCCACGCGCTCGAGCATCGGGAAGATGTCCAGAGCGCGTCCGGTCAGGACGAGCGCCGAGGCGCCGGCGGCGATGCGGAGCACGGCACGGCGCGGGAGGCGGCGCGCGCCGGCCTCGGCGATGACGCTTTCTCGTGCCGGCTCGCCGTCCATGGTCGCCGGGGTCTCCTCGTGGGCGTGTACCGGCATCATCGCCATCCGCGGCGCCGTCGCCCACGTTGAGGACCGCGCCCTGCGGTGCGGGACCCCGCATCTCCCGCGCGGCCTCCCGCGCCTCCGCGCCCGTCGGCCCCGGTGTAGGATCGAATCGCGGTACGTAGCGATGGACGGAGGCCGATGGATCATGTCAGGGTCCTCCTGGCGGAGGACCACGCCGTCGTCCGCGAAGGCACGCGCGAGATCCTCGAGCGCGAGGCGACGATCTCCATCGTCGGCGAGGCCGAGGACGGGCTGGCCGCGGTCAACCTGGCCCGCGAGCTGTCGCCGGACGTCGTGCTGCTCGACATTGGTCTCCCGGTACTCAACGGCATCGAGGTCTGTCGCCGCATCCGCGCCGAGCCCGGGGCGCCGCACGTCCTCGTGCTCAGCGCATACGACGACGCAGACTACGTGTCAGCCGCGCTTCAAGCGGGGGCCGGCGGGTACATGCTCAAGACCGCCCACGGACGTGACGTCATCGCCGCGGTCATCGCCGTGGCGCGCGGGGAGATCGTTCTGCACCCGGCGGTCGCGCGGCAGCTGCTGCGTGGCCCCGGATCGCTGCCGGGTGGTCAGTCGCTCACCGAGCGGGAGCACGAGGTGCTTCGGCTCGCGGCGCGCGGCGAACGGACGAAGGAGATGGCGCGGCAACTTTCGGTGAGCGTGCGCACGGTGGAGGGCCACCTGACCAGCATCTTCAACAAGCTGGGCGTCTCGAACCGGACGGAGGCCATCCTCTACGCCGCGTCGCGGGGGTGGATCTCGCTTGGCCGGAGCGAGTGATGCCGATGACCGCCGTCCTTGAC
>MGOE01000044.1:8080-11896 GCA_001797035.1 Chloroflexi bacterium RBG_16_72_14 | reverse complement strand
GCGGGGTCCGCGGGTACGTCATCCGCGCGCCGTGGGGCGGCGGGGCGACGATTGCGCCGAAGCCGGAGGACGCGATACGGATCCTCCAGGCCCGGCGGCGTGCGCACGGGCCGGGAGGCCGCGTCCGCGTGGGCCTCGTCGAGGAGAACACCGCCGGGCTGGCCCGCCTCGAAGCGGCCGGCCTGACCCCGATCTGGTCGGCGCCGCGCCTGATCCGCGGCGATCCGCTGGACTGGCACTCGGACTGGATCTGGGGCCAGTTCAACCACGCCATGGGCTGAGCCGGAAGTCGGCGGCGACCGCGTCGGCGCCCGGGTCCATGTGGCTGAGGACGTCCACCCTGCCGATCCTGACCCGCGCGCGCAGTTCATGCGCCGGGCGGCTGAGTATGGGCAGACCGGCGGAAAGGGTGCCGGGTCTCAGTCGTGCCAGGAATGGCGTGCGCGGGATCAGTCCCCTGGAGCATCGACCGGCGCATTGGGGCCGCCGCGACGTCTCCACTCATGCGCCAGGCGCATCGAGGGAAGGACCCACAGCCGGCACGCCCTCACTGGTTCTGAGGTGGCTTCGCTGCAACGAAAGTCCTGCTCGTCAACGCCGGGCGGGGGATGGTGCGCCGGGGCGCCGCTCGACGATGCTTGCGCGGCCAGTCGGCGCCCCTCATCTCCCCGAGGCCCAGGTTGACGATCCTCACGGCCTGCTTGTCCTGCGGCACGCCCGCGCGATCCGCTGCCAGCACCTTCTGCGGCCGCTGCGGTCGCCCGTTTGGCGCCCCGCCGCCTTCGCACGTCGAGCTGCCGGTTTGCCCGGTCTGCTACCGGCCGGCCGACGACGACGGCCGGTTCGCCAGCGCCGCGCTGCCGGGCCTGCGCCTGGACCTTCCTCGCCACGTCGCGGAACACGACCAGAACCCGGTCGGCGACGACGAGTACCTCGAGACCCTCCGCGAAGGGACCCGGGTCCGGATCGACCGCTGGAGCGCGCCCTTCGACCTCGTCCGCCGCTACCTCGTCACCGGGGCGCTCGACGGCGGCCGCCGCCGCCAGTTCGAGCACGACCTCATCGTCACCGCGATGACCCAGCTCGCCCGGTTCGGGCCGGACGCGGTCATCCTCGGCGACCAGCCCGAATGGCGCGCCGCCCGCGACGCGGTGAGCGAGCTCCTCGAGCGCTATCACCGCCCGTGGGTACCCCGCTCCTGGTCCTGACCCACCTCCCGGGTCACCGGTAGCGGGGCACGACCTTCTCGACCTACCGCGCGAGCGCGTCCACGGTCAGCGTTCCAGCGGGACGCTCCAGCCAATCAGCTCGCAGCCAAGGTAATGCGGCGAGCCCTCACCAGGCGTACAGGCCCGACATCCCCAGCGGGCCAACCCTCCCTCGTCGGGCAGGTACAGGATGTCGCACGCGCTCTCAGATGGATCGCAGTCCCGGCTGTGGCAGACGCAATTGCAGTGCACCGGGTGCTCGCAGGTACAGCTGGCGGACGGCGACGGCGGGCGCAGGACGCTGGCCGGGAACGGGCTCTGCACGTCCATGCTCTTTCCTACGGCCGCTCCACGCGGTCGCGGCCCGCCCGCGACCCACTTGGTGGCACCGATTGTCGCGCACGCGTCAAACGGAGTCCCGGCCGTCCACGGCCTCGGGTCCGGCCATCGGTGATTCACCGACGAGGAGGCGCCGAAACCCGTCAGCGTCGAGGACCGGAACTCCCATCTCCTCGGCCTTCGCGAGCTTGGTGCCCGCACCCGGCCCGGCGACGACGTAATCCGTCTTCTTCGAGACGGATCCCGCCGGTTTGCCACCGGCCTCGCGAACCGCCGCCTCGGCCTCCTCGCGGCTGAAGCCCTCGATCGTGCCGGTCACGACGACCGTCCTGCCCTCGAGCGGCCCGCCCGGCGCGCCGGCGGGGGCGGACGGCGGCGCCTCCGGCTCCACGCCAACGTCCGCGAGCTCGTCGAGCACCGCGGCGGTGGCCGGGTCCGCGAACCAGCGGGCGAGCGACTGGGCCACGACGGGGCCGACGCCCTCGATCTCCGCGAACCGCTCCGGATCCGACACCGCGACCTCGCGCAGGAAGGCGCCGATCCGATGCAGCCAGCCGTCGCCCGGCGGCGCCTCGAGGGTGACCCAGCGGGCGAGGTCGAGCGCCGTGGTCTCGCCGACCTGCGGAATGCCCAGGGCGTTGACGACGCGGCCCAGCGGGCGGGTGCGGGAGCGCTGGATGGCACCGTACAGGTTCTCCGCACTCTTCCGCGCGAAGCGGTCCAGCGACTCGAGGTCCTCCACGCTGAGCCGGTAGAAGTCCGCCCGTGTCCGGACCATGCCGCGCTGGAGCAGCTGCGTCAGGACCGCCCAGCCGGCGCCCTCGATGTCCATGCCGCCCCGCCCGACGAAGTGCTGGAACTCCTGCGACACGCGCGCGGGGCAGGCCGGGTTCGGGCAGTAGTGGCGGACGGCGCCCTCGTCGCGGACCACGGGCGTGCCGCACACCGGGCAGGCGTCCGGCATCACGAACTCGCGGGCATCCGCCGGGCGCCGCTCGAGGATCGGGCGGACGACCTCCGGGATCACGTCGCCGGCCTTCTGGAGCACGACCGTGTCGCCGATCCGGATGTCCTTGCGCCGGACCTCGTCGAGGTTGTGGAGCGTGGCCCGGGCCACCGTGGAGCCCGCCACCTTCGCCGGCCGCAGGTGCGCGACGGGCGTGAGCGTCCCCGTCCGGCCCACGTACGGGACGATGTCCTCGACCGCGGTTTCCACCTGCTCCGGTGGGAACTTGTACGCGATCGCCCAGCGCGGTGCCCGGCTGACCATGCCCAGGCGCGCCTGCTGGTCGAAGTGGTCCACCTTGACCACGACGCCGTCGGTCTCGTACGGGAGCTGGTGGCGGGCTTCGCGCCAGCGCTCGGTGAACGCGATCACGCCCTCGATGTCGAGGCCGGCCTCGTGGTCCGGGTTGACCGGGAAGCCGAGCCCCTCGAGGCGGGCGAGGGCGGCCGACTGGGTGTCCACCGTCGGCTCGTCCTCGACCAGCTGGTACAGCCACGTCGACAGCAGCCGGCTTGCGGTCACGGCTGGATCCTTCTGGCGCAGCGACCCGGCGCCGCTGTTGCGCGGGTTCGCATACAGCGCGAGGCCCGCCTCCTCGCGTTCGGCGTTGATGCGGGCGAACTCGGCCTTGGGCATGAACACCTCGCCCCGGGCCTCGAGCGTGGCGGGCTCCGGGAGGCGCTCCGGGATTGCCCGGATCGTGCGCAGGTTCTGGGTCACGTCCTCGCCCGTGGTGCCGTCGCCGCGGGTCGCGCCCACCCTGAGCCGACCCCCCGCGTACTGGAGCGAGATGGCGAGGCCGTCAATCTTGAGCTCCGCGACGTAGGTCAGGCCCTCCGCGGGCTCCGGGGCGGCCGGCAGCGCGAGGCCCCGGCGGACCCGCGTATCGAAGGCGCGCAGCTCGTCGTGGCTGAACGCGTTTGCGAGCGACAGCATCGGGCGGCGGTGGCGGACCTCGGAGAACACGGCACCGGTCGGGGCGCCGCCGACGCGCTGGGTGGGCGAGTCCGGCGTGATCAGGGCGGGGAACGCCGTCTCGAGCGCGACCAGCTCGCGGAACAGGGCGTCGTACTCCGCGTCGGACAGCTCCGGTGCGTCCTGCTCGTAGTACAGGCGGTTGGCGCGGCGGACCTGCTCGGCGAGCCCCGCGTGGCGGGTCTCGGCCGTGGCGGGGTCGAGCGAGGCGGCGGCCTCGACCAGCACGGGATCGACGGGGAGCGGCTCGGTCATCGTCCCGAGGATAGCCGCGTCACATGATCCCGG
>MGOE01000044.1:6977-8054 GCA_001797035.1 Chloroflexi bacterium RBG_16_72_14 | reverse complement strand
AGCGCCAGGGCACGGACCGTCTCCTCGTGGAGGATCGCGAGCGCCTTCGCGACGCCCGCCTCGCCGGCGCAGGCGAGCGCGTAGAGGAGCGGGCGGGCCGTGAACACCGCCTGCGCGCCCAGCGCGAGGGCCGTCACGACGTCCGTGCCGCGTCGCACGCCGCCGTCGAGGTAGACCTCGGCGCGTCCGGCGACCGCCTCGACCACCTCCTCGAGCACGTCGATCGCGGCCGGCGAGCGGTCCAGCTGGCGGCCGCCGTGGTTCGAGACCCAGACCGCCGCGGCGCCGTGCTCGACGGCGAGGCGGGCGTCCTCCGCGGTGAGGATGCCCTTGAGCACGAGCGGCATCGACGACCACGACCGGATCTCGGCCAGGCCGTCCCAGGTCAGGCCGGCGCTGCGCATGTCCAGGAGGTCGTCCAGGCGCGCTCCCTCGAGCGCCGCCCGGCCGGCGAGGTTGCCGTATGCCTGATGGCCCGGGTCGAAGGCGAGGCGGATGACGTCGTCGCGGTAGCCCAGGACCGGCAGGTCCACGGTCAGCACCAGGGCGCGGTACCCGGCCGCCTCGGCTCGTTGGACGAAGTCGCGGCTGAGGGCGCGGTCGCGCTGGACGTACAGCTGGAACCAGCGCAGCCCGGCGCCGGAGGCGTCGGCCACGTCCTCGATCGTGCGCGACGCGACGGTGGACACGACGGTGGCGACGCCGGCTGCCGTGGCGGCGCGGCACGTGGCCAGCTCGCCGTCCTCGTGCGCCAGCCCGTGGAGCGCGGCGGGCGCGATGCCGGCCGGCATGGACACGGGGGCACCGAGGATGGTCGTGGCCGGGTCCACGCCCGACACGTCCACGAGCACCCGCGGCCGGAACCGCCAGTGCCGCCACGCCTCGAGGTTGTCGCGGATCGTGAGGCCGTCCCAGCCGCCGCCCTCGTAGTACGCCCAGGCGGCGGGATGGAGCCGCTCGCGGGCCGGGACCTCGAAGTCCGCGAGGGCGGCGATGCCCGCGAGGTCGATCGGCGGCGCCGAGGGCGGCGGGTAGGCGTGGGCCGGGCGGGTGTCCGTCATCGCCTGCAGGATAGGC
>MGOE01000044.1:6473-6891 GCA_001797035.1 Chloroflexi bacterium RBG_16_72_14 | reverse complement strand
CCGCTCGCGAGCACCGAGCGCCTGCTGCTGCGCGGGTGGCGCGAGGCGGACCGCGAGCCGTTCGCCGCCCTGAACGCGGACCCAGAGGTCGCCCGCTGGCTGTCTGCTCCCCTGTCGCACACCGACAGCGACGCGTTCATGGACCGGATCACGGCCCACTGGGTGAGCGACGGGTACGCGCTGTGGGCCGTGGAGCGCCTGGATGACGGGGTGCTGCTCGGGTTCACCGGGCTGTCCGTGCCCGCCTGGGCGCCCGAGCCCACGGTCGAGGTGGGCTGGCGGTTCGCGCGGTTCGCCTGGGGGCACGGCTACGCGACCGAGGCCGCGCGGGCCGCCGTCCGGTTCGCGTTCGAGGAGCTCGGGCTGCCGGCGCTGGTGTCGTACACCACGGCCTCGAACGAGCGCTCGCGGCGTGTGA
>MGOE01000044.1:624-6454 GCA_001797035.1 Chloroflexi bacterium RBG_16_72_14 | reverse complement strand
TGACGCGCGACCCGTCGGCGGACTTCCTCCATCCCCGGCTGGCCGAGGACCATCCGCTCCGGCCGCACGTCACGTACCGGCTGTCGCGGGAGACGTGGCGTAGCCTGTCGGGCATGGACAACCTCACGCTGCTCGCCGACATCCGCGCACATCACGACGCCCTCGAGGCCGCCGCGGCGGCGCTCGACGCCTACGCCTTCGCGGCCGAGGTGCCGGACATGGGTGGCTGGACACGCAAGGACGTGCTCGCCCACGTCGAGTGGTGGAGCGACCACTCCGCGCGCGTCGTCGCGGCGCTCCTCGCCGGGCGGGAGCCGTACCCGCGCGACGGCGAGCCGTTCGACATCGATGCCCACAACGCGCGGATCCTGGCCGAGAGCCGGGCGCGCTCACTGAATGACGTCCGGCGCGGCGAGGCCGAGGCGTACCGCCGGGTCGTGGCCGCGGTCGAGGCGGCCTCCTACGCCGACCTGCTCGAGGCCGGCCGCTTCGCCTGGCTGGGCGGCGAGCCGCTGTACCGGACGGTCGCCGCGGACACGTCCGAGCACTACGCGGAGCACCTGCCGCACCTCGCTGCCGGCTGAGGCCGGGCGCGGCGGCCCGGGCGTCGTCGCCCGCGTTGTCGGGCGTCGTCGCGCGCGTTGTCGCGCGCTGTGCGTCCCTGGTGTGCATATCGGGCGTTGGCGCGGCGCAAGGCGCGACGGGCGGCGCCGCCATCGGGCTCAGAGGGTGCGCTATCGAGCCTGCTGCGTCCACGGTGTGCACCGGGCGCCGTATGGGCCTGGCACGACCGGCGGCCGGGGCCATTGTGCGTCGCTAACGGCCAGGATGCACATGAGGTGAGCACGCGGCGCACCAAGGCCGCACGCCGGCCCGGGGCGGCGGGCCAGGGCCCGCGGCGTTGAGCCCTACCCGATGACCTCCAGGTTGGCCAGGCTGGCCAGCATCGTCTTGCGGCCCACCAGGGGGTCCTTGAATGCGACCTGGACCTCCTCGTCGTCGCGGGTGAGCCGGGACGAGATCACGATCCCGTCGCCCCAGCGGGCGTGCCGGATCCGGTCGCCGTCGCGGTAGCGGCGCTCGCCCGGGACGATGGGCCGCGCGGGAACCCCACCCGGGACGCCACCCGGAACCCCACCCGGAACCCCACCCGGAACCCCACCCGGAACCCCACCCGGGAGGCGGGGCTGCGGCCCCAGGGACCCCGACGGCGCCCCCGCCGCGAACGCCTCGCGCTTCGCCCCGAGGTCGCGCGTGGGCCGGAACGCCTCGCCGTCCGCCGGCGCGCCCGGGCGCCCGCTCCCCTGCCGGTACGCGCCGCCACCCGCCCTGATCCCCGCCCCGAACCGGGAGCCGCGCTCGCGGAACACGAGGTCCGGGTCCAGGTCGCCGCCGAAGTCGGAACCGGCCGCCAGCCGCGGGCCCGCCATCAGGTCCGGCGGGATCTCGAGCAGGAACCGGCTCGGGACGCTCATCCCGCCGCCACCCCAGGTCGCGCGCCGCCAGGCGTGCGACAGGAACAGCCGCCGCTTCGCGCGGGTGATGCCCACGTATGCGAGCCGCCGCTCCTCCTCCAGCTCCTTCTCGTCGTCGAGCGCCCGGTTGTGCGGGAACAGCCCCTCCTCGAGGCCCGCGATGAACACGACCGGGAACTCCAGGCCCTTTGCCGCGTGGAGCGTGATGAGGGTGACGGCGTCCGCCTCGCCTTCGTACGAATCCTGGTCCGCGACCAGCGCCGTCTCCTCGAGCAGCCGGTCCAGTCCGTCCTCGAGCGAGAGGTCGTCGTAGCGCGTGGTCACCGCGCGCAGCTCGAGCAGGTTGGCCCAGCGGTCCTCGCCCTCCTCGGAGCCGTCCGCGAGCATCGCCCGATATCCGGACGCCTCGAGCACCTCGTCCAGCAGCTCCGGCAGCGGCAGCACCCCGATCCGCTTGCGCAGCCGCCGGACGAGCCCCGCGAACTCGCCGATCGCGCCCCGGATCCGCGGCCCGATCCCCTCGACCTCGCCGGCCGCCGCCGCCTCGACCGCCGCCCACTGGTCGTCGCCGTGCGCGCCCGCCCAGCGGCGGATCGCCTCCACGGACTTGTCGCCGATCCCGCGCGCCGGGACGTTGATCACGCGCTCGAACGAGACGAGGTCCGTGTCCGAGCGCAGCACCCGCAGGTAGGCCAGGGCGTCCTTGACCTCGCGCCGCTGGTAGAACCGCGTCCCGCCGACCAGCTGGTAGCGGATGCCGTAGCGCAGGAACGCTTCCTCGATCGCCCGGGACTGGGCGTTCATCCGGTACATCACGGCCACGTCCCTGGCCCGGAACCGGGTCGACTCGTCGTCGTCCGCCCGGCGGGTCAGCCACGCGCCGCGGCCTGTCGCGCCCACCAGCCCCTCGACCTGGCGGGCGATCCACTCCGCCTCCTCCTCCTCGTTGAACGCCTCGAAGCGCTGGATCGGGACGCCGCCCTGGTTCTGCGTCCACAGCTTCTTGTCGGTCCGGCGCTCGTTGCGCGACACGACCGCATGCGCCGCGTCGAGGATCAGCTGCGTCGAGCGGTAGTTCTGCTCGAGCTTGACCACCGTCGCCTCGGGATAGTCGCGCTCGAAGTCGAGGATGTTCTGGACGTTTGCCCCGCGCCAGCCGTAGATCGACTGGTCGTCGTCGCCCACCACGCACAGGTTCCGGTGGGCGGCGGCCAGCGCCCGGACCCACAGGTACTGCGGCCGGTTGGTGTCCTGGTACTCGTCCACGTGGAGGTAGCGCCAGCGCGACTGATAGGTGGCCAGCACCTGGGGCGCCTGCTCGAACAGCTCCACCGCACGGAGCAGGAGGTCGTCGAAATCGAGGGCGTTGGCGGCGCGCAGGCGGTCGCGGTACCGGGCGGCCAGGCGGGCGATCATCCGCTCGCGGTGGTTGACCGCGTTCTCGGCGAGGAACGTCTCGTCGAGCATCTCGTTCTTCGCCCGGCTGATCGCGCCCAGGATTGCCGCGGGGCGGAACTCGCCGGTCGCGGGCAGGTCCTCCTCGGCCAGGATCCGCTTCATCAGCTGCTGCTGGTCGTCCGTGTCGTAGATGACGAACCGGCGGTCGAGCCCGATCGCCTCTCCGTCGCGCCGGAGCACCCGCGCGCACAGCGCGTGGAACGTGCCGGCCTCCACGTCCTTGCCGACGTCACCGGTCAGGGCCGCGATCCGCTCACGGAGCTCGCCGGCGGCCCGGTTCGTGAACGTGACGGCCAGGATCCGCCGGGGTTGGACGGCCATCACGCCGATGAGGAACGCGATCCGGTGGGCGACGACCCGCGTCTTGCCCGAGCCGGCCCCGGCAAGGATGAGCAGCGGGCCCTCGGTCGTCGTGACGGCGCGCGCCTGCTCCGGGTTGAGGCGGCTGACGATCTCGTCCGCGCGGGCGGCGCGCCGGGCTTCGATCGCCGCCGCGACCTGTTCGGGGGTGAGCGCTGGGCCGGAGGCCTCGGCGAGGGCCGGGTCCGGGGGCGCGTCGCGGAGCCAGTCGGGCTCCTCGAACGCGGCGGGGGCCGAGGGCGCCGGCTCGCCGTCCAGCCAGGTGCCCCGTCCGTCCGGCTCCACGAGGCGGGTTCGGCGGCGCTTCGCAGGCTTGTCGGCAGGGGTGGGACTCACCCCGTCATTCTAGGTTGGCCGGCTCATCCAGGGTCCGCGTCATGCGGCGTCCGCGGGCGGCTCCTCGATGACCAGGTCCTCGTCCCAGCGGCTCGCGTCCAGCTCGACGTGGATGACGACGTCCCCGTCCGCGCTCGTCGCGTCCACGACGAGGCGGGCCGGCCGGAGCGTCCGGGCATCGGTCTGCAGGGTGATCACGACGTCGACCGGCGGCAGCTGCTCCGACCGCTCCCGTGGCAGCAGCAGCGCGAGGATCATCGCCGGGTCCGAGCCCGCGTCCAGACGGACCTGGTGGCACCATGCCGAGGCGCTCGCGCAGGGCACGTCGACGGATGTGGGCGCCATGCCGGGCGTCGCGAGGTAGGACCGCAGCCGGTCCACGAGCGTCAGCGGGTTGATGTCGACCCCGGCGTCCGCCGAGGCGTCGCCGAGCGACGCCTTGATCCACGGGTCGTCGTCGTCCAGGCGGTACCAGGCCCCGTCCCAGACCGTGACCGTGTCCAGCTCCACCTCGAGACCCGGGCTCGCCACGTGCATCCGGGTCTTGCCGTCGTGGGGTCGGACGTCGGCCTCGAGCACCGTGCCGTCCAGCGACACGACCGCCTCCGGCCGGTCCACGAAGCGACCCGGAATGGCTCCGCTCACCGTTCCCTCGAGGTGGACGGCCGAGGCGTCGATGGTCGCCTGGAGCGAGCGTGCCAGCATCTCCTTCGGATCGGTGACCTGGTCCGGCGGCAGGCTCGGCGCCAGCGGGCCGACGCCGAGGACGGTGCCGCCCCCGACCAGGGCGACGAGCACCACCGCGATCATCGCGAGGACCGCGCCCGCGGCGCCACCCCCTCGCTCCCTGACTGCCATCCTCACCCCCGCGGCCGCCATGCGGCTGCTCTGCTCCACGTGAAGCGACAAGGGTCGCCCCTGGGCGGGAATTGGTCAAACGCCCCGCCCGCCGGGCACCCCTTTGGCCCTTCACCGCGAGCCCCAACGGCGTGAGGCTGGCGCGAGGACCCGGGCGGCGGCCGCCTCGTCACCGTGTCGCGGGTCCGGCACCCGGGAGGGAGCACGTGGAATCCAGGCGCAGGCTGCCGCTCGCCGGCCCCCTGACATCGTCCATCGTGGTGGCGCTGCTGGCGACCCTGGTCGGCGGCTGCAGCACGACGCCATCGGCGGCGTTCGCCGTCAGCGACCTGGCGATCGAGGCCGCCGGGAGCGAGATCGGGCCCGGCGACGAGGTCGTCGTCACGGCGAGCGTGCGGAACACGGGCGACACCGCCGGCACCTTCGAGGCCGACCTGACGGTCGACGGCTCCATCGAGGCCCAGGATGACGTCGATCTGTCACCCGGCCAGTCGGAGGGCCTGCGGTTCGCGATCACCGCGGGCGCCCCGGGCGATCACGAGGTCCGGCTGGGCGAGGCGGCCGTCAACCTCCACGTCAGCGACATCGTCAAGGCGGCGTTCCACGTCGGCGACCTGGCCTTCGAGCCCGCCGGGGCCGAGATCGAGCCCGGCGACGAAGTCGTCGTGACGGCGAGCGTGCGGAACACCGGCGACCTCGCCGGGACCTTCGAGGCCGACCTGACCGTGGACGGCGCCGTTGCCGCGCGGGAGACCGTGGACCTCGAGGCGGGCGAGTCGGAGACCGTGCGCTTCGCGCTGGTCGCCGGGGAGCCCGGCGATCACCCGGTCCGGCTGGGCGACGCGACGGCCACCCTGCGGGTGCTGGGCCCGGCGGCCTTCGAGCTGACGTCGCTCGTCGTCGAGCCGAACCCCGCCGAGACCGGCGACCGGCTCGAGGTCGTCGTCGGCGTCAGCAACTCGGGCGGCCTGACCGGGACGCACGCCGTCCGTCTGTCGATCGACGGCAAGGCGGCCGGCACCAAGGAGGCGACGCTCGCGGGTGGCGAGCACACCACGCTCACGTTCTCGGTCAGGTCGCCCGCCGCCGGCCGCCACACGGTGGTCGCGGGCGACATCGAGACCGAGCTCGTCGTGTGGCGGATCGAGCGTCCGGCCAACGGCAAGATCCTGGTCAACAAGCTCGGCGGCGGGATGGGCCGCTTCAAGATCACCAACGGCGGCGATCGCGACGGCGTCGTGATCCTGGCCAGGACCTCCGCCCCCAGGAAGTCGCTGCTCGCCGTCTACGTCCGCGCCGGCAAGTCCGCGACGATCCGCGGCATCAAGGACGGCACCTACGTC
>MGOE01000044.1:0-615 GCA_001797035.1 Chloroflexi bacterium RBG_16_72_14 | reverse complement strand
GATTTCTTCCGCTATGGCCTCAACGTCAACGGAGAGCCCGACTGGCAGGAGTACTCCGTCGTGTCCGGCTCGTTCACCGTCGATGTGAACAACACGAACTAGCGGTTCCTGCCGGGCTGGCCGTGGAGAACGAGCCCGGGCCGGCCGGGCAAGGCGCAGCCGGGAGCTCGCGGCACCCGGAGGAGCGATCCCGGCAGCAGCAGAGGCGGGCGTCCCCGCATGGGATACCCGCCTCTTGAGCGCATTTCGTTCTCGAGTCCGATCGGCGCGATGCCGACGGACGCTGCCGGACCCGCTAGAAGTCCATGCCCCCGCCGTGGTCGTGGCCGCCACCGCCGGCCCCGCCCTTGTCCTTCTCCGGGATGTCGGTCACGAGCGTCTCCGTCGTGAGCACCATCGCGGCGATGGAGGCGGCGTTCTGGAGGGCCGAACGGGTCACCTTGGCTGCGTCCACGATGCCCTTCTTGAACATGTCGCCGTACTCGCCCTTGAGGGCGTCGTAGCCCTCGCCGGCCTTCATGGTGCGGACCTTGCTGACCACGACCTCGCCGGGGGCGCCGGCGTTGTCGGCGATCTGGCGGGCCGGGGCCTCGAGGGCCTTGCGGACGATGTCCA
>MGOE01000043.1:54545-60213 GCA_001797035.1 Chloroflexi bacterium RBG_16_72_14 | reverse complement strand
GCGTGCAACTTTTCCGACGACGTGCACGTCGATGCTCAGACCGTCCACCGTCCCCTGGTCGAGGAGCCTGCGTGCCCCGTCGAATCCCCAGCCGCGTCGCTCGTGCCGCCATCGGCGTGCTTGCGGCCGCGTTCGTCCTCCTGGGCGCCCTCCCCGTCCCCGTCGCCGCAGCTGACGCGGGCCTCACCATCGAGGCCCATGCGCTCCTCCAGGGCCACGTGCGATCCGGCTCCTGGTTCGCGGTCGCGGTGGACCTCTCGAACAGTGGCCCGACGGTCACCGGCGAGCTCCGGATCGCCGGCGGCATCGACTCGCGGACCCGGTTCGGCACCCCGGTCGAGCTGGCCACCGGCTCGCGCAAGCAGTACCTCCTGTACGCCCTCCCGCCCACGTTCGGCGGCAACATGACCGTCGAGCTCGTGAGCGGCGACCGGCAGGTCGCGAAGGCGACGGTGGCCATCGCCCTGCACGACCAGACCCAGCTCGTGGTCGGGGTGATGGCGGAGAACCCGGGCCGGATCGTCGGCGAGCTGGACCTCCTGCCGTCACAGAACGGCGCCCAGCCCACGATCGTCCCCCTCACGCCGGCCGACCTCCCAGAGCGCCTCCAGGCCTGGTCCGCCCTGGACCGGATCGTGTGGCAGGACGAGGACGCATCCGCGCTCACCCCCGGCCAGCTGGACGCGCTACGCGGCTGGATCGCCGGCGGTGGCCGCCTCGTCATCGTCGGCGGGACATCCGGTGCCGACGCGCTCAACGCCTTCCCGGACGAGCTGCTGCCGTTCCGCCCGACCGCGGTCCTCGACATCGATCCGTCGGCCGTCCGGCCCGTGCTCGGCGGGCTCCCGGAGGGGGCGGCGGCGCTCACGGCCCTGTCCGGCGAGCTGTCGCGCGGCCGCGAGCTCGCGAGCTCCGGTGACCGCGTGATCGCGGCCGACATGGCCTTCGGCGCCGGGTCCGTGACGATCCTCGGCTTCGACCCCACGACCTCGTGGATCGCCGAGGGCGAGACGTGGGACGCACCCCTCTGGCGGCGGATGCTGCCGACCCGCTCCGGCGGCACGGTCTCGCTGACCGATGACTCGACGATCGTGGGCGCCGTCTCGAACCTGCCCAGCCTCGCGCTGCCGCCCATCGGCGGGCTGATCGTCCTGCTGATCGGCTACATCATCCTGATCGGCCCGGTGAACTACCTGGTCCTGCGCTGGCTCGACCGTCGCGAGTGGGCGTGGATCACGGTCCCTGCCCTGATCGTGGTGTTCGCGGTGGGCGCCTTCGGTTTCGGCGCCCTCCTGCGGGGCTCCGACGTGATCGTCCACGAGGTCGCCATCGTCCGCGGCGCCCCGGGTACGGACCAGGCGGTCGCCCAGTCATATCTCGGCGTGTTCAGCCCGTCGCGGGCTACGTTCCAGGTCCGGGTGCCGGGCAACGCGCTGCTGGCTGCGCCCATGAACGGTGACATCTTCGGCAGCGGCGCGGCCTCCAGTCTGGACGTGCTCCAGGGCGACCCGTCGCGGATCCGCGACCTGAGCGTCGGCTACGGGTCGCTGCGCACGGTCCGCGCCGAGGCGCAGACGACCGGCCCCAACGTGGAGGCGGACCTGCGGCTCGAGAACAACAGGATCGTCGGCACGGTCACCAACCGCTCCGATCGGACGCTCGTTTCGCCGGCCCTCGTGTTCGGCGCCTCGTCCACGAACCTCAAGGACATCGGTCCGGGCGCGACCGCGGAGGTCAGCCTGACGCTGACCAACAACCCGCTCAACCAGGCGTCGCTGTCGGACCGGGTCGTCGGCCAGATCTCGTGGGACTTCAACGGCGCGATCTCGAGCGAGGCAGAACAGCGAAAGCTCGTGCGCCGCTCGATCCTCGACCAGCTCACCTACGATCCCATGACCGGCTTCCAGTCATCGTTCGCGTCGGACTCGCCGGTGCTGCTCGCCTGGGGCGATGACCCGGTCGTGCCGATGGAGATCGAGGGCGTGCGCGTCCGGCGGGTGGCCAACATCCTGTACCAGGTCCCGGTCGCGCTGACCGTGGGTGGCGAGGTCACGTTCCGCACCGACCTCCTGCGGAGCAGCGTCGTGGAGGTCAACGCGAACTTCTTCTCCAAGGATCCCTGGACGATCAGCTTCGGCACCGGGAACGTGCGGCTCGCCTTCCGCCCGCTGCCCTTCGACGGCGCCTTCACGCCGAAGCAGGTCGTGGTGGCGATGACCTTCGGCGGCGACATCTCGATCCCGTCCGGCAACCCGAAGGCGCTCGCCGAGGAGGCGCGCTGCGACCCGGCCGACGAGGGCTGCGTGACGCCCCAGGACGGCCTGCCCGACATCGAAGTGCTCGACGTCCGCACCGGGGAGTGGGTCCAGTTCGCGCACATGCAGCAGGGTGCCGCCTACGAGCTGGCCGACGCCGGCCGCTGGGTGGACCCGGCGAGCGGCGAGGTGCAGGTCCGGTTCGTCAACGAACGACAGGAGGGCATCGGGTTCCAGTTCCCGATCTCGATCTCGGGGGTGATCCGATGAGCGGCATCGTCACGGCCCGGGGACTCGTCAAGCGCTACGACCGGACGCTGGCGGTGGCCGGCCTGGACCTCGACATCGCGGAGGGCGAGATCTTCGGGCTGGTCGGCCCCAACGGCGCGGGCAAGACCACCACGTTGCGCATCCTGGCCACGCTGCTGGTGCCCGACGCGGGCGACGCGGAGATCGGCGGCGCGTCCGTGCGCCGGAACCCCAACGACGTGCGGCGCGTCCTCGGGTTCATGCCGGACGTGTTCGGGGTCTACGACGACATGAAGGTCTGGGAGTACCTGGACTTCTTCGCGCGGTGCTACGGGATCCCGGCGGACCGGCGGCGTCGCATGATCGGCGACCTGCTGGAGCTGGTGGACCTGGGCCCCAGGCGCGACACGTACGTGCAGAGCCTGTCACGCGGCATGCAGCAGCGGCTGTGCCTCGCCCATACGCTCGTCCACGACCCGCAGGTCCTGCTCCTCGACGAGCCGGCGTCGGGCCTCGACCCGCGCGCCCGCGTCGAGCTGCGGGAGCTGCTCCGTGAGCTCCGGTCCCTGGGCAAGACCATCCTCGTCTCGTCCCACATCCTCCCCGAGCTCGAGGAGCTGTGCACGTCCGTGGCGATCATCGACCGCGGCCAGGTGCTTGCCCACGGCCGTGTGGCCGACATCGAGCGCCGGCTGCGCGTGGGCGCGGTGTTTCGAGCCCGGGTCCTCGTCGACGGCGAGGCACTGGACGGGCCACGCACCTGGTTCGCCGGCCAGCCCGACGTCGTGACCGCGGAGATCCTGTCCGATGGGACGATCGAGATCGGGTTCCACGGCGACGACGAGGGTGCCGCCCGCCTGCTCGCCGCGGCCGTCGGCAGCGGCCTGCGGATCGTCTCGTTCGCGCGGGCGGCGAGCGACCTCGAGGAGCTGTTCCTCCAGGTCACCGCACCGGATCCGGTCGTCATGGCTCCCCCGCCGCCGGTCCCCGGCGCCCCCACGGGGTGGCGGACATGACCGCCGTTGCCCACCCGCCGACCCGCCGCCCGTTCGGGGCCGCACGCGACGTCGTCAACGGCATCGTCGCCGTGGGCGTGAAGGAGCTGCGCGGGCGGATGCGCGGCCGGCGGGCCTTCGTCGTGCTGACGATCCACCTCCTGCTGGTCGCGGGCTTCGCCTGGATGGTCGAGAGCTTCGCCGAGCGGACGGTCACGTCCAACTTCGGCTCCACGTTCTCGGCTTCGGCGGACATCGGTCGCGCCCTGTTCACCGGCCTCGTCCTCCTGCTCACCTTGATCGTGCTGGTGCTCGCGCCCGCCTCGACCGCCGGCGCCATCAGCCTCGAGCGGGAGAAGCAGACGCTCGACCTGCTGACGACCACCCCGATCTCGTCGCTCGCGATCGTCCTGGGCAAGCTGTTCTCCGCGCTGACCTGGGTGTTCCTCCTGCTCGCGGCCTCGATCCCGGTGACCGCGCTCGTGTTCACGTTCGGCGGGGTGGGCCCGGAGGACGTGATCCGTGGCTACGTCGTGCTCCTGGGGACGGCGATCGGCTTCGGCTCGATCGGGCTGTTCGTGTCCGCGCTCGTGAAGCGCACCCAGGCCGCAACGGTGATCAACCTCGTGGCCGTGATCGGCCTGACCGTCGGCACCACGATCGTGTTCATCTTCTGGACCGCCATGACCGGCTCGCAGGGGTTCCTGCCGGACGAGCCGGGTGTCCGCGACCAGGGGTTCCTCGCCACGCTCACGCGGCGGCCGCCGGAGGCCCTGATGTACCTCAACCCGTTCGTCGCCCAGCTCGATGTCGTATGTGGCACGGAGACCGGCTTCGGAACCACCTGCCAGGTGATCAACGGCGTCACCGCCCGCGACCTGGCCGGTGTCGGGTTCGAGGAGGCGCAGTTCGGGGTCGCCCGCGACAGCTTCTGGCCGCGCAGCCTGCTCGCCCTGGGCGTGGTCTCGCTGCTGCTCATCATCCTGTCCGTCCAGCTCGTATCGCCGACTCGGCGCTGGCGCCTCCGCCTGCCACGCCCACGCCGCCGGCCAGCAGGGAGTGAAACCTGATGCCGACGCTGCACCTCCGCCAACGTCTCCGCGGCCTCGTCCCGCGGTCCGCCGCCAGCCCGCGGCCCGATTTCGTGCCCGCGGATCCGGCGACGCTCGGCGTCGCGCTCGACCCGGCGCTCGCGGAGCTGCGGAGCGCGGTCGTCCACCACCGGCGCCGCCTGTGGCTACGCCGCTCGGTGCGACGGGCCTGGTTCGTCCTCGCGGCGGTCGCCGTCGCGGGCCTGGTGCTCGCGGTGCTCCAGCGGCTGTTCCCGCTGGAGCAAGCCCCGATCGTCGCACTGGCGCTGCCGATCGTCGGCGCCCTCGAGCTGCTGGTGCTGATCGTGCGCGCCCGGCCGACGCTCGGCGAGACCGCGCTGGCCCTCGACGCCGAGAGCGGCGCAGGCGACCGGGTTGCGTCTGCGCTGGCGTTCGCGGGCGCGATGCCCGGGATCGCCGGGCCGGACCCGGCCGCAGACGCCGAAGGCGACGCCATCCGCGTCGGCGACGGCTTCGACCTGGTCGAGGCCGAGGGCCGGTTCATCCGGCGCCAGCGCCGCGATGCCCTCGCCCGACTGCGGGCCGTCGAGGTCGGGCTGTTCCGTCCGCGGCTGGCGCGCCGCCCGGCGCTCGTCGCCCTGGTCGCCGCCGCGCTGGTCGTGCCGGCGCTGCTGCTGCCGAACCCGCAGGACGCGGTGATCGCCCAGAACCGGCAGGTGCGCGAGGAGGCGCAGCGGCAGGCCGAGCGCCTCGATGACGTGGCCAAGGACCTCGAGGGCCGCGGGGCGGACGCGAACGATCCCCGGACGCGCCTGGCCGAGGAGCTCCGCGAGCTCGCGGAGCGGCTGCGCAACAACCCGGGTGAGCTCGACCTCAACCTCGCCCGTCTGGGCGCGGTGGAGGACGAGGTCCGGGCGCAGCTCGATCCAGCGAACGAGCAGAAGGCGGCGACGCTCGCCTCGCTCTCGCGGTCGCTGTCGCGGGCGGCCACGGGCAACCCGCAGGCGAACCCCGGCGGCGACCCGAAGGAGGCCCGCGACGACCTCAAGGAGCTGGGCGAGGAGCTCGACGACATGACGCAGGCCGAGCGTGACGAGCTCGCGCGCCGGCTCGCGGA
>MGOE01000043.1:54287-54520 GCA_001797035.1 Chloroflexi bacterium RBG_16_72_14 | reverse complement strand
GCGCGGCGGGGCAGGCGCTCCGCGACGCGGCGTCGAGCCTGTCGCAGGGCGACACCGCCGGCGCCCGCGCCGCGCTCGACCGCCTGGGCGAGGCCCTCGATGCCGCCGGCACGCGGGTCCAGGTCAACCGCGACCTGTCCACCGCGGCCTCGAACCTCCAGGATGCCCGGCGTGACCTCGCGAACGCCGGGGGCCAGGGGCAGCAGGGCAACCAGTCCGGGCAGCAGGGCCAG
>MGOE01000043.1:52869-54258 GCA_001797035.1 Chloroflexi bacterium RBG_16_72_14 | reverse complement strand
CAGGGCCAGGGGCAGCCAGGACAGTCGCCCGGGGCCGGCCAGGGTCAGGGCCAGGGATCCGGACAGCCCGGGCAGTCGCCCGGGGCCGGCCAGGGCCAGGGCCAGGGGCAGGGGCAGGGCCAAGGCCAGGGTCAGGGTCAGGGTCAGGGCCAGGGCCAGGGGCAGGGCCAAGGCCAAGGGCAGGGTCAGGGTCAGGGCCAGGGCTCCGGCAGCCAGGGCCAGGGTCAGGGTGGCGGCTCGCTGGGCGGGGGCGGCTCCAACGCCTCCCACCTCGGCACCGGCACGTCGAGCGGGATGCCCGGCGGACCGGTCAACCCGAACCGCCCCAGCGTCCTCGGTGAGGACCTGGGCTCGGTGTTCGCGCCCTTCGACCGCCTGGGCAAGCCCGGCGATCCCTCGTACGTCGCCGGCACCGGCGGCGACGGGCAGACGCAGCAGGGCAACCAGCAGGGGCCCGGCTCGAACAATGGCTCGTACGTGCCCTACCAGCAGGTCTACGGCGACTTCTACCAGTACGCGCTGACGACCCTCGACCGCTCGTACGTCCCGCTCTCGGTCAAGGACTACGTGCGCGACTACTTCAGCTCCCTCGATCCCAGCCGCTGAGCGCCGGGCCGGCCACGCCGGCTCGCGCCCCGTCACCGGAGGACCCATGGACGCATCCGCCGCCCCGAACGCGGCCGTCGCCCCCGCGGGCGAGGCCGCCCGGCTCGCCCCCGAGGCATTCGCCGAGCGCGCCCGCGCCATCGAGGCCGAGGTCGGCAAGGTCATCGTGGGCCAGCGGGAGCTGGTGCGCCAGACGCTGGTCGGCCTGCTGGCCAACAGCCACGTCCTCCTCGAGGGCGTCCCGGGCCTGGGCAAGACGATGCTCATCCGGACGATCGGTGACGTCATCGACTGCACGTTCAATCGGATCCAGTTCACGCCGGACCTGATGCCGGCCGACATCACCGGGACCAACATCCTGATCGAGGAGGGCGGCGCGCGCGTGTTCCGGTTCCAGCCGGGACCCGTGTTCGCCAACCTCGTGCTCGCCGACGAGATCAACCGCGCCACGCCCAAGACCCAGTCGTCGCTGCTCGAGGCGATGCAGGAGCACCAGGTCACGGTGGCGCGGAACCGCTACCCGCTCGACCCGCCGTTCTTCGTCCTGGCCACCCAGAACCCGCTCGAGATGGAGGGCACCTATCCCCTCCCCGAGGCCCAGCTGGACCGGTTCCTGCTCAAGGTCATGGTCCCGTTCCCGTCCGAGGAGGACCTGATCGCGATCATCGACCGGACCACCGGCGCCGACGCCCCGGCCGCCCGGAAGATGACCACGGCGGCCGAGATCGTGGAGATGCAGCGGCTCGCCCGTGCCGTCCCGATCGCCCCGCACATCACGGCCTA
>MGOE01000043.1:46646-52823 GCA_001797035.1 Chloroflexi bacterium RBG_16_72_14 | reverse complement strand
CCTCACCCGCCAGTACGTGCGCTACGGCGGGTCGCCGCGCGGCGCCCAGGCGCTGGTCACCGCGGGCAAGATCATGGCCCTCATGGACGGGAGGTTCAACGTGTCCGTGGACGACGTCCGGGCGGCCGCCCTGCCGTCGCTCCGACATCGCGTGATCCTCAACTTCGAGGGCGAGGCCGAGGGCATCACCTCCGAGGCCGTCGTCCGCGCGATCCTCGACGAGGTGGCCCCGCCCGCCGTCGAGTAGGCAGGCCCGGCGACCCGCGACCATGACCCTGTCCCCCACGCCTCCCACCGAGCCGCCCGCCGGGGAGCGGACCGCCGAGCGTCCCACGGGCGTGAAGGCGTTCCTGCCCAACGACCTCGACCCCACGGTCTTCGACGAGGCGTTCCTGCGCCAGCTGGAGCGGCTGGGCGTGCTCATGAAGCAGCCGGTCCGCGGCGGCCTCAAGGGCGGGCGGCGGAGCGTCAAGCGCGGCCAGTCCGTGGAGTTCGCGGACTACCGCGACTACACGCTCGGCGACGACCTCCGCCAGCTCGACTGGAACGTCTACGCGCGGCTCGAGAAGCTGTTCGTGAAGCTGTTCATCGAGGAGGAGGACGTCACGATCACGTTCCTCCTCGACGCCAGCCCGTCGATGGCGTTCGGGCGGCCGCAGAAGCTGCTGTTCGCCAAGCGCGCGGCGGCGGCACTGGGCTACATCGGGCTGGCGTCCGAGGACCGCGTCGTGGTCGCGGCGCTGGCGGGCCGGCAGGCCCGCCGCCAGGGCGGGCTGCGCGGTTCGGGGCGCGTGTTCCGGCTGCTGGCGAACCTGTCCTCGATCCAGCCGGGCGAGGGCGTGACCGACCTGGTGGCGGCGGCGCGACACGCCGCCGCGATGCTCCGGGGACGCGGCGTCGTGGTCCTGATCTCGGACCTCCTGGACCCGGGCGCCGACCGCGTGATCCGCGAGCTGGCATCCACGGGCTCCGAGCTGATCGTGCTCCACACGCTCTCGCCGGACGAGCTGGACCCGGCGCTCGAGGGCGATCTCAAGCTGGTGGACAGCGAGACCGGCGAGGGAATCGACGTGACGGTCGACCTCGCGACGCTCGACGACTACAAGGCGCGGCTGGCGGCCTGGCAGGAGTCCTTCGCGGACCTCGCCGCCAAGCGGCGTGCGTCGTACGTGGCCCTGTCCACGGACGTCCCGCTGGCGGACCTCGTGTTCGCCGAGCTGCGCCGCCGGCGCGTGGTCGGGTAGGCCCGCGATGCCGTTCCTCGCGCCGCTGGCGCTAGCCGGGCTGCTGTTCCTCCCCCTCGTCGTCGCGATGTACCTGCTCAAGCTGCGCCGCGACGAGGCGCCCGTTCCATCCACGCTGCTGTGGCAGAAGCTGGTCGCCGACGTCGAGGCCAATGCCCCCTGGCAGAAGCTCCGCCGCAGCCTGCTGCTGCTGCTCCAGCTGCTGCTGGTGGTGATCCTGGCGCTGCTCGCGGCACGGCCGTTCGTGGAGCGGCCGGCGGGGCTGGCCCGGGACATCGTGCTGGTCATCGACACGTCGGCCTCGATGCAGGCGACGGACGTGACGCCCAACCGGCTCGAGGCGGCGAAGGGCCTGGCCGTGGACGCCCTCAAGGACCTCCCGGCCGGCGGCAAGGTGAGCGTCGTGTCCGCCGGGCGGACGGCCAAGGTCGTGGCCAACGGCACGTCGGACCTCGCCCGGGTCCGGCAGGCGATCGCCTCGATCGAGGCCACGTCCACGGTCGGCGACCTGGGCGACGCGCTGCGACTGGCGTCCGCGCTCGCGGCACGCTCGGGGGACGCGGAGATCCTCGTCGCCACGGACGCGGCACTCGCGACGCCGCCCACCGGCTCGCTGGAGGCGCCCGTGCGCGTGCTCCAGGTGGGCCGCGACACGGACAACCAGGCGATCGTGGCGCTTGCGGTGCGGACGGCGCCCAGCGGCCTGACGCACTCGGCCTTCATCTCCGTGGCCAACCTCGACCTGGAGATGGCCGAGCGCCGGATCGAGCTGTACGCGGACGGGCAGCTGCGCGAGGCGCGGACGCTGGTCCTGGACCCGCAGCGGCGCACCGACGTCAGCATCGACGACATCGACGAGCCGACCAACCCGGCGACCGTGATCGAGGTCCGGCTGGCCGCCAGGGACGCGGCATCCACGGTCGCGGCCGACGCGCTGGCCGTGGACGACCGGGCGTGGGCCATCGTCCCGCCCGCCCGGCTGCGGACCGTGCTGCTCGTGAGCGACGGTGACCCGTACCTCGAGACCGCGCTGTCCTACCTGCCCGACACGGAGCTGTACGGCGTCACGCCCGACACGTACGGCCCGGGCACCAAGCCCGAGCTGTTCGACCTGATCATCTTCGAGGGCTACCTGCCGGCCCGGCTGCCGGCCAAGCCGATGCTGGTGATCGCGCCGCCGCGGACCTCGCCGCTGGGGACCGTGACCGGGATCCTGACCAACCCGGGGATCGGCTCGCTGGATCCGACCGACCCGATCCTGCGCTACGTGGACCTCACCACGACGCACATCGCCGAGGCCCGGAAGCTGGAGCTGCCGGCCTGGGCGCGGGACGTCATCCCTGGCCCGTCGGGCTCGCCGCTGCTGTACGCGGGGACGTTCGCCGGGCGTCCGGCTGCGGTGATGGCGTTCGAGCCGCGCCGCTCGGACCTGCCGCTCCAGGTGGCCTTTCCCGTGCTGCTCGCGAACCTCGCCGGCGAGCTGCTGGGCGGGTCGGCGACGCCGCTCGACGCGGTGGCGCCCGGCTCGCCGGTCACGCTCGCGATCCCGGACGGCGCGACCGGGGTGCGGGTGGAGCGCCCGGACGGCACGGTCGACGAGCTCGTCGCGCCCACGACCGACGCCGTGACGGTGACGTTCGCGCGAACGGAGCTGCTGGGCGTGTACACGGTGACCGGGATCGCGGATCCGGACGCCTCCGCGTCGCCCTCCGCCAGCCCGGCCGCGTCACCGTCAGCCTCGCCGGCCGCGTCCGGCTCACCGGGCGCCTCGCCGACGTTCGCGCCCGCGGACACGAGCGGCCCGACGAAGTTCGCCGTTGACCTGCTGGACGTCAACGAGTCGATGATCGCGCCGGGCGACATCGCGAAGCTCACGTCGATGGGCAAGCCGGCCGCCAGCCCCGGCACCGGCGCCGGGGGCGGCTCGGCCGTCGACCGCCCGAACGCCCGCGACGAGCTGTGGATCCCGGTCGTCCTGGTCGCGCTGCTGGTCCTCACCGTCGAGTGGCTCGTCTACGAGCGTGACCCCCTCGCGCGCCTGCGGCGCGCGATCGCCGGCCGGATCCGCGGTGCGCGGCCGGCGGGCGGTGGCGCCTGATGGGCATCTCGTTCGACGCCCCGCTCGCGCTGGTGCTGCTGCCGCTGCTCGCCGCGGTCGTCGTCGCGCTCCACCTTGCCTCGCGGCGGCGCCTTGGCCAGGGGCGGCGCCGGGCGGCGCTCGCGGTCCGGGTCCTGCTGCTGTCCGCGCTGGTGGGCGCGCTCGCCGGGCTGCAGCTCGTCCTGCCGGTGGACCGCCTCGCGGTCGTGTTCGTCGTGGACCTCTCGGACTCGGTCGGGACCGCCGGGCGCGAGGAGGCGCTGGCGTACCTGCGGACCGCGCTGGAGGAGAAGACCGACGAGGACGTGGCGGGCATCGTCGCCTTCGGCGGGGACGCGCTCGTGGAGCGCCTGCCGTCCGACTTCGCGGAGATCGACCGGATCGCCTCGACGCCGGTGCGCGAGGCTACCGACGTGGGCGCCGCGCTGCGCCTCGCCGCCGCGCTGTTCCCCGACGACGCGCAGAAGCGGATCGTCCTCCTGTCCGACGGCAACGACACGACCGGTTCGGGCCAGACCGAGGCGGCGCTGGCCGCGGCGCGCGGGATCCAGGTCAACACGGTCCTGACCGGGCTCGCCGGCCGCGACGAGGTCCTCGTGGAGCGCCTCACGTCGCCGTCCACGGCACGCCTCGGCGAGTCGGTGGAGGTGACCGGCGACATCACCTCGACCACTGCCCAGGCCGCGACGGTTCGGCTGTTCGTCAACGGCGAGCTGGCCCAGTCGCTCCCCGTCAACCTGGTGCAGGGGCCCAACCGGGTGACCTTCCAGTTCACCGCCCGGGAGGCAGGGTTCCTGCGCTTCCGGATCGTCGTGGAGGCCGCCCGGGACACGTTCAACCAGAACGACCGCGCCGACGCGAACACGATCGTCAAGGGCGAGCCCAAGGTCCTCGTCGTGAAGGGCGACGAGGCCGTCGCGGCGGAGCTCGTGCAGGCCCTCGAGACCGAGCGCCAGGACGTGGACACGATCATCCCCGAGGCCCTCCCCTCGGACCTCGCCGGCCTCGCCGACTACGACTCGATCGTGCTCGTGGACGTCCCCCGGCTGCGGCTGACCGACAAGGCGCTCGAGGCCCTCCAGGTCTACGTCCGCGATCTCGGGCGGGGGCTGGTGATGGTCGGCGGACCGCGCAGCTACGGCGCCGGCGGCTACACGGACACGCCGCTCGAAGAGACGCTGCCCGTGGAGATGGGCGTGCGCGACCGGCAGAAGCAGCCGGACGTGGCGCTCGTCGTCGTCATCGACAAGTCCGGGTCCATGGACGCCTGTCACTGCAACAGCTTCGATGGTGGGATGGGCGGCGGGACCGCCGGCATCGCGGGCGTCAAGAAGGTGGACATCGGCAAGGAGGCGATCCTGCGGGCGGCGTCGGCGTTGACGGCCCAGGACGAGCTGGGCGTGGTCGCGTTCGACCAGTCCGCCCACTGGGTGGTCCAGACGGCGCCGCTCGGCGGCCTGACCGACCTGCAGGCGCGGATCGCGGGGATCACCGCCAACGGCCAGACGAACATCTTCGGCGGCCTGGACCAGGCCGTGCAGTCGCTCAAGAACGCCACCGCCACCCGGCGCCACATCATCCTGCTCACCGACGGCTGGTCCAGCAGCGGCCAGTACGACAGCATCCTCAAGGAGATGAAGGCGGCCGGGATCACGCTGTCCACCGTGGGCGCCGGCGGCGGCTCCAACCCGTTCCTCGAGCAGCTCGCGAAGAACGGCGGCGGCCGCTTCTACAACGCCGCCAACCCGGCCTCGATCCCGGACATCTTCCTCAAGGAGACCCAGCAGGTGTCGGGCCAGCAGATCGTGGAGGAGGCGTTCTTCCCGATCCTGACCTCCAGCTCACCGATCCTGCGCGGGATCGAGGGCGGGCTGCCGCGCCTGCTGGGGTACAACGGGACGACCGCCAAGCCGGCGGCGCAGACGGTCCTCGTCAGCGCGCGCGACGACCCGGTGCTCGCGCAGTGGCAGTACGGCCTCGGGCGGGCGGTCGCATGGACGTCCGACTCCACCGGCCGCTGGGCGAGGAACTGGATCCCGTGGCAGGGCTTCACGAAGTTCTTCAGCCAGATGGTGGGCTGGACGTTCCCGGGCGAGGAGAGCGGCGGCATCGAGGCCTCGCTCGTGGAGCGGAGCGGCCGGACCTACCTGCGCGTCGAGAGCGTCAACAGCGACGGCTCGCCGCGGGACTTCTACGCGACGCGGGTCGCGATGGTGGGACCGGACCTGGCCACCACGACGGTGGACCTGTCGCAGGTGGCGCCGGGCATCTACGAGTCGCCGATCACGAGCCTCCAGAGCGGCGCGTACGCCGTGCGGGTGACGCAGACCAGGCCGGGGACCGCGGCGCTGGGCCGGACGCTGGGCCTGGTGGCCCCGACGGCCGCCGAGTACCGCCTCCTGGGTGCGAACGAGCCGCTGCTGGCGACGATCCGCGGCGCGACCGGTGGCGAGATCGTCGAGCTGCCGGCGGACGTCTGGGAGCACGACCTGCGGACGACCAGCAGCTTCACCGACCTGTGGCCGTGGCTGCTGGTGCTGGCCCTGCTGCTGTGGCCGCTGGACATCGCATTGCGCCGGGTGTCGATGGGCCGCCGCGAGCTGGCCGACGGGCGGCGCTGGGTGTCCGACCGCGTCCTCGGACGGCGCGTCGCCGCCCGCACCAAGCCGGTCGAGTCGATGATGGCCGCCCGCGATCGCGCCGGCTCCGCGGGCGCGCGGACCGCGATCCTGCGCGAGGCGGCCGAGCGGTCCGCCGCGGCCGAGGGCGGCGTCGACGACGCCGCGGCGGCGGGGGCGACGGCGCCTGACCCGGCACGGGCTCGCCCCGCCGAGG
>MGOE01000043.1:42026-46634 GCA_001797035.1 Chloroflexi bacterium RBG_16_72_14 | reverse complement strand
CGGCTGCTCGCGGCTGCGTCGCCCGAGCCACCCGCGCCTCCACCCCCTCCGCCCCCGGTGCAGCCCGCGCCGTTGGCGCCCCCCGCGCCCCCGGCGGCGCCGCCTCGCGCGGCTGCCGACGACACACTCGACCGCCTGCGCGAGGCAAAGCGCCGCACCCGCGGCTGACCGACCTCCGGCCATCGCGGGCGGGCACCCGAACCGCCGGACGGGCACCCGAATCGCCGGGCGCGCGACCCGGCACCCGCGCAGAATGGACGGTGCGCCGGACCGGTCCGAGATTGGCCGGCAGGGCGATGGGGAGGAAGCCCATGACTCCGTTCAGTCGCGGCCGTCGCGGACGGTTCCTCGTGCTCATCACGGGCATCAGCCTGCTCGTCCCGCTGATGGCAGCGCCCGCCGCCTCCGCCGCGCCGCCGTCACGCGCCGCGACGGCCCAGGTCGTGGATCGTGGAACCGTCGTTGCGAAGGCCGCCGCCGTGGCCGCCCGCGGCCAGGAGCGGCCCGTCTCCGACCACGCCACGCTCGGCCGCCCGGGCGCCTCCAGCCCGACAGACGGCCGGACGATCGGCCTCGCGACGTCGAGGGCGCGGATCGCCGACCCGGGCCTCGTCTCCGTTGGCTCGTTCGCGGGCATCGGACAGATCGTTGACGAGCTCGCGCTCGAGCCGCCCGATCCCTGGATCGCGGCCAGCGCGAGCCACCTCGTCCAGAGCACCAACGGCGTGGTCCGGATGACCGACCGGACGGGCAGGCTGCTGGTCTCCCTCCCGACCTGGGCGCTGTTCGCCCTCGATCCCTCCGAGCTCGACGCCGACCCGCGGATCCTGTGGGATGCGGCGCACGGCCGGTGGGTGGGCGTGCTGATGAGCTTCCAGCCGGACTTCTCGCTCAACTTCCTCAACCTGGCGATCTCCGAGGGCAGCGACCCGACGGGCGCCTGGGACGTGTTCGGCTTCGCGTACTTCGACGGGTCCGGCACGCCGACCCTCCCGGACTACCCGGGGATCGCCTCGTCCAGCGACAAGATCGTCATCACGGCCAACGAGTTCACGTCCGACGGGCTGGGCGGGATCGCCGGCTTCGGCGGTGCCAGTGTCCTCGTCGTCCGCTGGTCGGACATCCTGATCGGGCTGCCGGCCGTGATCACCCAGTGGACCATCGCGGACCCCGGCCGGTTCTCGATCCGGCCCAGCCTGATCGTGGGCACCGGCGGCGTCGTCCACCTCGTGGCCATGGGCCCGGGCGACGCGCTCATGTACTCGCGCCTGACCGGCACGGCCCCGACCGTGTCCTGGACCGACCTGACCGCCGCCGCCTCGGTGCCGGGCTTCTGCGCCGCCAACGCGCCGCGACAGCCGGGCGACCCGGCGACGATCGTGGACGCGGTGGACGGTCGTCCGACCGACGCCGTATGGCGGGCCAACCGGCTGGCGGTCGTCTCCACCTGCGCGGCGACCTTCGACGCCGGCGTGACCTTCGACGACTTCGTCCGGGTCACGATCCTCGACACGAGCCTCACCACGCCCGACACCGTCAGCGATCAGGACGATGTGCTGCTCGGGGCGCTCGGGGTGGACTCGTTCCTGGGCGGCGTCGGGTTCTCGGGCGACGGGACGCTGTTCGTCCCGTTCAGCCAGTCGTCCCCGACCGACTATGTCTCGACGCTGGCCACGGCACAGTACGCGGGCACCTGGAAGCCCTCGATCCTGGTCAAGGCCGGCTCGTTCACGTACGCGGGCGTGCGCTGGGGCGACTATGTGGGCGTCGCGACCGATCCCGCGGGCAGCGCCGCCGTCTGGCAGTTCAACCAGGTGGCCGACGAGCTCGGCGGCTGGGAGACACAGGCCTCGCGCCTCGTGTTCGACCTGCTGCCGCCGGCGGCCTCCGGCCCGAACCAGGCGCTCATCGCCGGCACCACCGTCGGACCGTACACCGTCCCGGTGCGGGTCACCTGGACGGCCGCTGACGCGGGCAGCGGCGTCGCGCGGTCGTGGCTGTACACCGACCAGTTCACCACCGGGCTCGCGAGCGCCGGTGCGGTCGCGGGGACCTCGGTCACCCGCAGCCACTACTGGCGGCCGAGCACCTCCACGGCGAATGTCTCGTACCTGTACGGCGTGGCACCCCAGGACGGGTACGGCAACGTCGCCTCGATCGTTACCGGCTCTCGCCTCAGCCCGGTCGTGTACCAGCAGACGACCTCGGCCTTCACCTACAGCTCCGGCTGGAGCAACAGCACCAGCTCCAGCTTCCTGGGCGGCACGGCGAAGTACTCGTCCACGGCCGGCAAGTCCGTCTCGTTCAAGGCGAGCGGCCGGTCGTTCGGGTTCGTCTCCTACCGCAACTCCACCCGCGGCAAGGTCAAGGTCTACGTGGACGGGGTGCTCAAGGCCACCGTCACGCTCAAGAGCGCGACCACGAGGGCCCGGTACCTCGCGTACGTCGCCTCGTTCGCGAGCTCCGGGACCCACACGATCAAGCTCGTCGTGGTGAGCGGGCGCGTGGACGTGGACGCGTTCGTCGTCATCAGGTAGCCATCTCCCGGCGGCCGGCGGGCCGCGGTGCTGGCCTCGCAGGCACGGCATCGTCGCCCGTCTGCCGTTGGGGAGCCGAGTGGCAGGCCGTAACCCACGAAACGTCACTGGCGGCAACGCGCCGTCGGCTGCCATCCTCGTCCGTGGTTGGGGGGTCGCCGACTCCCCTTGAGAGGGAGAGGCCGCCATGGCCATCGACGCAACCACGCCCCGTACACGGCGCGCACTGCTCGGTGCCGCACTCGGGGGCGCTGCCGTCGCGGCGACGCACACGCTCGCCCGGCCGCTGCCGGCCGCCGCCGCGACCGGCGATTCCGTCCTGCTCGGCAAGGGCTCCGTCGCCGGCGAGAACGAGGCCGACGCCGCAACCACGGTCACCAACACGACGGACGGCGAGGTCGCCCTGGCCGGCGTCCACGCGGCCGCCGGCACCGGCGTCTCGGGATCGAGCGCGTCGGGCGTCGGCCTGAGCGGCACGGTCGGCGACACGACCAACGCGATGGTGCTCGGCGAGACCGGGGTGTATGGCTTCTCCGACGTGTCGATCGATTCGATCGGCGTCGTCGGGCAGTCCGACTCGGGTCTCGGGGTCCTCGCGCTGGGTGACACCGGCGCCCTGGCCGCCGGCATCACGGGCCCCGGAGCGATCGCCTTCGGCGAATGGGGCGTCTACGGCACCGGCAATGTCGGCGTCATGGGCGACGTGGCCGCGACCGGCACCGGGGTGTACGGCTTCGCCGGCGACACCGCGGCGCCGATGCCGTCCGCCGGGGTCGGCGTCTACGCTCGAGCCGGGACCATCAGCCAGGTCGCGCTGCACGTCGTGGGCAAGGCGAAGTTCACCCGCAGCGGGCGGGTGACGTTCAACGCCAGCGCCAAGACGGTGACGCTGAGCGGCGTGGTGGCGTCGTCGTTCGTCCTGGCGACCCTCCAGACGCACGTGTCCGGTCTGTATATCCGGGCTGTGGTGCCCACGACCGGGTCGTTCAGGATCTACCTCTCGAAGTCGCCGGGCAAGAACGTCACGGTCGGCTGGCTCGTGCTCGAGCGGCCCTGACATGGCCACTCCCTTCGACCGCCGACCCAGGAAGTGGACGAAGCCGGCTCCGGTCGGGCGCGAGCGATCGCTGGGCTGGACCCGGCAGCAGGCCATGGTGCGTGAGCGCCTGGCCATGCTCGGGACCCGGCCCCAGCTCGCGGTGCCCACGAGCCGGGCGTGGACCCGGGGCCTCCTCGAGGCCAGGGCGCGGATCAGCCAGGCTCGGGCCTCACAGCACCATCCCGGCGCCTGACCCACGCCACAACGGCGGCCGACGGATTCCGGTGCTAGCCTCGATGGCGTGGCACCCCCCTCCGCCGGCCGTCCTCGTGCCCGCTTCGCGATCCTGGTGGCGATGGCCATGGCCACCGCGTTCGTCGCTGCCTGCGGCCGCATCACCGTGACTGAGCCGCCGGCCACGCCGACCGACTTCCCGGGCCTGACCGGGCGCCTCAACGCGGCCGGCATCGAGGTGCGCGACTGGGTGTCGGGCGATGCCGGCTGCGCTGACCCGGACCTGGTCCCGGCGGTGATCCGCTTCTCGGCCTCCGGGATCGACCAGGCGACCCCGGTGACGATGCGGCTGTTCGTGTTCCGCAACCGGCCCGCCTTCGAGCGCCACCGCGCCGCCGTGGGGCCGTGCGCGAGCGCATGGGTCACGGATGCCGAGACGTACGAGGAGGTCCAGCAGTCCCCGTACGTGCTCGCCGGCCAGGGACCGTGGGCGCCGGGATTCGAGGCAGCCCTGCGCCAGGTCCTGGAGATCGCGGCAGGCACCGGGGGCTGACGCGGCCGACCGGGCCGCCGGGGTCCTGCCAGGGTACTGGAACCCACCGGCAGGGACTCCACCTGACCGCACCGGGACCGGGAAGACCGTCCCGGTCCGGGCGGGACCACCGGGCCGTCGATCCGGTGCGCGGGCGCGCCGATCCTCGGGCGCATGGAGCTCACGTCCCGCCGCCGCCGTGCCCTCTCGACCGCGCTCGCGGTCCTCCTCGCCATCGAGTCCGTGTCGGTCGTCGCCGCGGCCGC
>MGOE01000043.1:37405-41993 GCA_001797035.1 Chloroflexi bacterium RBG_16_72_14 | reverse complement strand
GGGGGATGCCGTCGGGGGCACACCCGCCGCCGTCGGGGACACACCCGCCGCCGTCGCGGTCCTGCCCGCCGCGGCCGAAGGCAGCAGGGTCGATGGGTCCACGGCCGTCGCCGGCGCGGGTGTCGCCGACTACCGGATGCCGGGTGCCGTCCCGGTGGCGCCCACGGCCGTCCCCGCGGCACCCGATCGGCCGCAGGCACCGCGGGCGGCGGTGTCGAACGTCGCCAGGTCGACGACGGCGACCATGGCCACCACGGCGGCCGGGTCGTCCTCGCCTGCGAGCTACAAGGGCCGCAACCACGTCTGGATCCCGTCGCTGGGCATCAACCGCTCCGTCCGATGGTTCTCGTGCGACCGCAGCCGCCCGCCCGACAACTACGTGTACCGCTGGGGTTGCGCCGGCAGCAACAACGTGTACCTGCTGGGGCACGCCAGCGGCGTGTTCAAGCCGCTCCACGACGCCTACGTCAGCGGTCGCCTGCACAAGGGCATGAAGGCGTACTACGCCGACGCGAGGGGCCGCGTCCACACCTACGCCGTCCGGTGGTGGCGGGTCACGGCGCCGACGACCGAGGCGAGCTGGGCGTGGGCCCCGCTGGATACGCCGTCGATGACGCTCCAGACGTGCGTCGGCAAGAACAGCCAGTACCGCCTGATGGTCCGCCTGGTCGAGGTGGACGGGTAGGCTCGGGGCGGGCCCGGGCCCTGGCCCGGGCCCGCTACAGGACGCGCAGGCCCAGGATCCGGCGGGCGATCACCAGGCGCTGCACCTGGCTCGTCCCCTCGCCGATCTCGGTGAGCTTGGCGTCGCGCAGGAACCGCTCCACCTTGTAGTCCTCGGTGTAGCCGTAGCCGCCGTGGACCTGGAGCGCGGCGTTGGTGGCGCGCGACGAGACCTCGGACGCGAACAGCTTCGCCTGCGCGGCCGCCACGTGGTAGTCCCGGCCCTGGTCCTTGAGCCAGGCCGCGCGGACGACGAGGGCGCGGGCCGCCTCGATCTCGGTTGCCATGTCCGCGATCATGAACGCGACCCCCTGGAACGATCCGATCGGCCGCCCGAACTGCTCGCGCGTCCGGGCGTAGGGCACCGCGGCATCGAGCGCGGCCTGCGCCAGCCCGACCGCCAGCGCGGCGATCGAGATGCGCCCTCCGTCGAGCACCTTGAGGAACGCCCGGAAGCCGGCCCCCTCATCGCCCAGGAGGTTGGCGGCGGGCACGCGGACGCCGTCGAAGTGGAGCTCCCCGGTGGCCGAGGCGTGGAGGCCCATCTTGTCCTCGAGCCGCCCGACGCTGAAGCCCGGGGTCTCGGCCGGGACGATGAACGCGGAGATCGCGGCCGAGCCGTCCGCGTGGCTGCCGGTGCGGGCGGTGATGATGTAGACCCCGGCGTGACCGGCGTTGGTGATGAACCGCTTCTCGCCGTCGATGACCCAGGTCCCGCCATCCGGGCCCCGCTCGTGGCGGGCCGTGGTGCGGGTGCCCCCCGCGTCGGAGCCGGCGGTCGCCTCCGTGAGCCCGTACGCGCCCAGCATCCGGCCGCTCGCCAGCGGCGGCAGGAACCGGTCGCGCTGCTCGTCGGTGCCGGACATCAGGAGCGGGCCGCAGCCCAGGCTCGTGTGCGCCGCCACGATCAGCCCGAGCGACCCCCAGACCCGGCCGATCTCCTCGACCGCGATCGCGTAGGCGAGGGTGTCCATCCCGGCACCGCCCCAGCGCTCCGGGACGTTGATCCCGAGCCAGCCCATCTCGCCGATCCGGCGGACGATGTCGGCCGGGAACCGGCGGGCCCGCTCGTGCTCGTCGACGACGCCGGCAACCTCGGTCGTCATGAAGTCGCGGATCGTGTCACGCAGCAGGACGTGGTCGGGCGTGAGGTCGAGGTCCATGGGGCCGAGCGTACCATCGCGGACGCCCTGCGCCCGTTCCTGCTAGCCTCGCCCCGGCATGCCCGAGCCGGCCGTCCCTTCCGTCGCCCCGCCCGCCCCCGCCCCCCACGCCGGATCTCCGTCCGCGCTCCGACGGGCGATCCTGCTGCACCTCCGGCGCGCCGGGCCGTCCACGCCCGACGCGATCGCCGCGTCGCTGGCCTCCAGCCGCAGCGGCGTGGCCCAGCAGCTCCGGGCGCTCGACGGCGCGGGCCTCGTGAGCCGGACATCCGTCCGCCACGGGGTTGGGCGCCCGCGCCACCTGTACGACGTCACGACCGACGCCCAGGACCTGTTCCCGACCGACTACGACGGGCTCGCGACCGGGCTGCTGGCGGCGATCCTCGAGGTCGGCGGCGACCGGCTGCTGGACGAGGTGTTCGCCGCGCGCTGCCGGCAGGCGCAGGCGCTCGTCCGGGAGCGGATGGACGCGGCCCTGCCGCCCGACGCACCGGTCGCCGCACGGGTTCGCGAGCTCGCCCAGATCCAGGACGAGCTGGGTTACCTGTCGGAGGCGGTGATCGAGGACGGCACGATCCGCCTCCTGGAGCACAACTGCGCGGTCATCGACGTCGCGCGCGGGAGCCCGGCCGCCTGTGCCGCCGAGCTGGAGCTGTTCCGCGGCGTGCTGGGCACGGAGGTCGAGCGGGTCCGCCACATCGCGGCCGGCGACCGGTGCTGCGAGTATCGCGTCGCCGTGCGGGCACCTTCAGCACCCGCGGTCTCAGGCGGGTAGTCGCCCTCCGAGGTCCGAGGCGACGCTCCTGCGAGCCATCGGCCCGGGGACTACGCCTCCTCGCGCTCCACGACGTCGCGCCGGGCGGGCTCGCGGAGCGGCAGCGGGACCTCGGACACGTTGGGCACGAACGATGCCGCGAGCGACGCGGCGGCGATCTGCTGCTGCTCCTCGACCGACAGGATGCCGAGCCGGCCAAGCGTCGCGAGCTCGTCGCGGATGTACGTCTTGAGCATCTCCGGGCCGTCGGTGCTGATCGTGTAGCGCACGCCGTTGCGGTGGAACTGGTCGAAGATCCAGCGGAACTCCTCCCAGCCGGACACCACGCCCGTGTTGAGGTTCGAGGTCGGGCAGATCTCGAGCACGATCCCGCGCTCGCGCAGCATCGCCATCGCCCGCGGGTCGTAGGCCGCCTTCACGCCATGCCCGATGCGGTCCGGCTCCAGGAGCTCGATGACCCGGGCCACCTCCTCAACGGGTCCCGACTCGCCGGTGTGGATCGTGATCCCGAGACCGTACTGGCGGGCGCGGCGGAGGGGCCGGCGGTAGTCGGCGACCCGGAACGTGGCGGACTCCGGGCCCGCGATGTCGACACCGACGACGCCCCGGTCCCGCCACGCGATCGCCTTCTCCGCGATGATCTCGTTGAGCTCGAAGGGGAACGCGCGGTCGAGGCAGAAGATCAGCCCCGGCTTGACCGGGTACTCGAGGGTCGCCTTGTCCATGCCCCGGACCGCGGCCGCGATGATGTGGTCGAGGTCCTGCTCGCCGCCTCGGTTCCGCTTCATCGGGTTGAAGCGCAGCTCGGTCGTGGTGATGTTGTTCTTGCGGTAGGCGCCGCCGATGACCTCGTACACCGCGCGCTCGACGGCGATCGGGCTCGACTGGATCAGCTCCGTCCAGTGGAACAGCTGCAGGTAGCCGTCGAAGCTCTTGGGGCGCCTCGGGTGGACGGTGATCAGGTCCCGGAAGTCCCAGTAGTCGCGGGTCGGGAGCTTGATCCCCTGGGCGTGGGCGATCGACCACATGATCGCCGGGGTGACGGCCGCGCCGAGGTGGCAGTGGAGCTCGGCGAGGGGGACCTTGCGGCTGAGGTGCGCGGCCATGGCCCCGAAGGATAGTCGACTACGACGACGCTCGAGTGAGCCGCGTGGCGTCACGTTCCAGGGAGGGACAGGTTGACCAGGCTGATCGACCGCGTGCTGGCAGCGTTCGGCACACTGAGCCACGGCCTCAACCGGGCGGTCGCGCGCCCGCTACCCGGCCGACTCGGGATGCTCGCGCGACGGTGGCCGGTCGGGGTGACGATCATCGTCGTCGTCCTCGTTGTCTCGATCGCGCGCCTCTGGATGGCGGCGGCGCCGCACGTCGTCGCGACCGCCATCGACCTGCATCAGCCGGACTACGCGGGACCGGATGGGCGAATGGCGACGGTCAGTGGCGTGCTTGCCGACAGCTATGTTGAGACCTTCGCCGATCGGAATTTCGATCACATCAAGCAGGAGGGCGATGACGGGGTGTCGTGGCTCTACTTCTTGGGCACCGAGGATCACCGGGCCGGTGTCATCGTGTCCTCGCGCACGCCGCCCGACCGGATGTACGCGTCGGGCGGGAGGGCCACGATCACTGGACGCCTGATGCCTGGATCAGGGGGCGACCTCGCGTTCATGAACGTACCTGGGTTCGATGCAGGCCGCCTGCCCTTCCCGTTGTCGGCAGGGTGGGTGTACGAGGGCGATGAGTTCGCCCAGGTCCGGACGGCCCGTGAAGGGACCGTGCTGTTCGGGGGATTGGCGCTTGCGCTGGTCGTGGGGTGGGCGGTCGGACCCGTCCGCTTCCGCCGATCGAAGCCTGACGCGATTGGCGCCACGGCAGGCGCGGCCCCAGCCCCGGACCGCGCGGCCAGGGCGACGATCGCGGGCGCCGT
>MGOE01000043.1:36896-37388 GCA_001797035.1 Chloroflexi bacterium RBG_16_72_14 | reverse complement strand
CGCGAGAACCTCGAGCGCGTCGATGTCGTTTCCCGAGTCGTGATCGACGGCTTCGGACGGCGGTCTGTCGTGCTCGCCCCGGTCCAGTCTCCGCACGCGCCGGTCACGCTCACGCAAGGCGACCGGGTCGCCCCCGGTGAGGCGACGACGCTGGGCGGCACGCGCTACGCCCTCAAGGTGACGCGCGACGACGCAAGGCTCGTGGTCGCGTTCGAGTCCGTCAGCGACCGCGACGCGTTCGCCGCGGCGCTGAAGGCCTGAGCGCTGGCTTGCCTTCGCCCGCTCGAGGACGCCGAGCGACGGTCAGCGGATGCAGACGTCGTAGGTGGTGCCGCGGGTGTCCGGTTGCGGGGCACGCGAGCTGCTCTCGAGCGTGCGGGTGACCAGCACCTGGTAGGGGCCGGGGATCAGGCCGCCCGACGGCAGGGCGAGGAGGGCGAGGCCGTCCGGGCCAGGCAGCATCGCCCGCGTGTCGACCTGCGTGTAGCCATC
>MGOE01000043.1:36521-36824 GCA_001797035.1 Chloroflexi bacterium RBG_16_72_14 | reverse complement strand
AGCCGGTGACAAGCGCCCGGCCGCCGCAGGTGCCGAGGCCGTCGTGCGGGCCGCGGTCCGCGTCGGTGATGATCGGCTCGCCGTCGTTGGCGTCCGGGTCCCGCGCCAGGGGCGCGAAGGCCCGCAGGGCGGTCAGCGGCGACCCCGGCGGCGGGGCCGTCGTGGGCGGGACGATCTCGAGATAGCGGATGCTCGACGCCCGCTCGTCGTTCGCCGTCAGCCAGGTGGCCCACACCCGGTACGTGCCGGCCGCGAACGGGCGCCCGCCGTCGACGTGGGCGATGACCGCCGTCCGGCCCGTCC
>MGOE01000043.1:35464-36511 GCA_001797035.1 Chloroflexi bacterium RBG_16_72_14 | reverse complement strand
CCGTCCCGTCGGCCAGCGGGATCTCGAGGTCCGGCGCCGCGACGTCCCCCTCGAGCGGCGAGACGAGGTCGATGTCGACGTTCGCGGCCGTGGCGCCTGGCGGCAGGACGACGCCCACGCCGGCGACCTCGGACGACGCCACCCGCCCGATCGCCCAAGCGGGCAGGTCGAGCCCGGGCGACACCCAGGCCTCGAGCTCGCCCAGCCGGTCGTCGGTCATCGTGAGCGCGTCCACCGCGATCACCCGCCCGCCGGCCACGACCAGCAGGCCCTCCCCCAGGGTGGGCCGGCGGGCGCCCAGCGACTCGGGCAGCGTCGTGCCGGCCGCGCCCCGCCGGGCCGGCGCCGCGTCGCCGGGCACGACGACGACGATCCGGTCGATGGAGCGGCCGAGCAGGACGTCGATCCGGTAGGTGCCCGGCGGCCAGGCCACGGCCGCGTCCTGTTCGCCCGCCTCTGGGCCCGGACGCCACAGCCATGACCCCGGGTCCGGGCCCGGCACGGCGATCGGCGCCAGGCGCAGCGGGATGCCGCCGCGGTCCATGCGCCAGATGCGAATGTCGATCGGCAGCGCCTGGGGCGGCGTGGTCACCCCGATGGCGAGGACGGTGTCGCCGTCGCCGGTGATCGGTGCGGCCGCCGCCACGGTGCGGGTATCCGTGCCCGTGAGATAGCCGGGGTCGTCGATCCGGGTCCAGCGCTCCTCCGGCGCCGCCCCAGGCCCCGAGGGCAGCACGACGGCGCGGATTCCCCACGACGAGCGGCGGCCCGCGGCGGCCAGGAGGTCCTCGTCCGTGACGCGGACGACCGTGGGCGTCGGGCCGGCGTCCGCGATGCCGGTCGGCCGGGTGGCGGCCGGCCAGGCGGTCTCACCAGCGCGTGACCCGGCTCCGGCCGACGCCGCGCCGGCCGGTCCGTCGCCGTCCCACGGCTTGACGACGGCGACGAGCACGAAGGCGGCCGCCGCCACGGAGACCAGGATCGGGACGACGGACGAGCGGCGGCGGCCGACGCGGGCCGGCTCGACCTCGAGGCTGCGCCGCGGCG
>MGOE01000043.1:27479-35456 GCA_001797035.1 Chloroflexi bacterium RBG_16_72_14 | reverse complement strand
CGGGTCCTCCATGCCACTGTTACACCGGTCGGGCCGGCAGGGTTCGCGCCGCGTGGCGCCCGCCCGCCTGCGGGCCTCAGCTCGCGGCGGGGACCACGCGGCCGTCCGCGTCGAGCGTCGCACGACGGCGGAGCGCGCGCAGCTCGGCACCCGGGACCTGGTCGCGGGCGTGGTAGCTGGACCGCACGAGCGGCCCCGACTCGACGTGCTTGAAGCCCATCGCGAGGGTCTCCTCGCGCATGTCCGCGAACTCGTCGGGGTGGTAATAGCGGACGAGGGGCAGGTGCTGGGACGTGGGCCGCAGGTACTGGCCGATGGTCAGGATGTCGGTGTCCACGGCGCGCAGCGCCGCGAACGCCTCGCGGAGCTCGTCGCGGGTCTCGCCCAGACCGACCATGAGCGAGCTCTTGGTGTGCGCCTCGTGGCCGGATTCGGCGGCGTACGCCTTGGCACGCTCGAGGACGCCGAGCGTCCGGTCCCAGCGCGCCCGCTTGCGGACGGGCTTCTGGAGCCGGCGCACGGTCTCGAGGTTGTGGTTGAGGATGTCGGGGCCCGCCTCCATGACCGCGCGCAGCGGCGCCTCCTCGCCATTGAAGTCCGGGATCAGGACCTCGACGCCCATCAGCGGCTTGCGCGCCCGGAGCTCGCGGATCGTGGCCGCGAAGGCGCCGGCGCCGCCGTCGGGCAGGTCGTCGCGGGCGACGCTCGTGACCACGACGTGGTCGAGGTCCATCGCCGCCACCGCCTCGGCGACCCGGCGCGGCTCGTCGTCGTCGAACCAGGTGGGCTTGCCGGTCTTGATGGCGCAGAAGCCGCAGGCCCGGGTGCAGACGTCGCCCAGGATCATCACCGTCGCGGTGCGCTGGTCCCAGCACTCCCCGACATTGGGGCAGCGGGCCTCCTCGCACACGGTGTTGAGGTTGAGGCCCCGCAGCAGGCCTTTCAGGTCGTGGTAGTTGTCGCCCGACGGCAGCCGGGACTTGATCCAGGCCGGGTGGCGGCGGAGCGGCGTGCTCCCGTCCGCGGCGGGGCCGAAGCCGCCGCCGCCGATCGCGATCGACAGGTCGCCCGCCGCGGCGTGGTGGCCGTGGCCGGGACTGGGGTCGAACATCGGGAGCTCGCGAGCCATGGTCAGTAGATCGCCGTCTCCGGACCGACGCCCTCGAGCCAGGACTTGATGTCGCGCAGCAGCGCGGCGCCGCCGGCTCCGTCGTTGGCCCGGTGGTCCACGGCCAGGACCATGTTCATGACCGGCCTGATCGCGATGACGTCGCCGTCGTCGGTGGACACGACAACGGGGCGCTTGGTGATCGCCTCCATGGTCACGATGCCCACCTCGGGCACGTTGAGGATCGGCATCACGAGGTTGGTGCCGAGGTAGCCCGTGTTGTCCACGGTGAACGTGCCGCCACCGAAGTCGTCGAGCCGGAGCTTGTTCGCCCGGGCGCGGTTTGCGACGTCGGTGATCGCGCGGTTGAGGCCGTGGATGCTGAGCTGGTCCGCGTCCCGGATGACGGGCACGATCAACCCCTCGTCCACCGCGACCGCCACGCCGATGTTGATCCGGCGCTTGGCCAGCAGGCCCTGTTCGGTCCAGACGGCATTGAAGGTGGGGTTGCGCTTGAGCGCCTCGGCGGACGCCTTGACGACGAACGGGACGTAGGAGAGCGACATGCCCTCCTTCTCCTGGTAGGCCCGCTTGGCGCGCTCCCGGAGGGCGACCAGGCGGGTGACGTCGACCTCCATCTGGACGTAGGCGTGCGGGGCCTGGAGCGCGCGCGTCATCTGCGCCGCGATGCCCTTGCGCATCTGGGTCATCGGGACGAGGACCTCGTCCGCGCCCGGCGGGAAAGCGATGGGGGCGCCGACGGGAGCCTTCGACGGCGCCGCGGCGGTCGGGGGAGCCGACGTCGCGGTGGCCGTCGGGGCGGCGGTCCCGGTGCGGATGGCCTCGACGAGCGCGAGCACGTCCTCGCGGGTGATGCGACCGCCGCCACCGGTGCCGTGGATCTGGGCCGGCTCCAGGTTGTGCTCGCGGAGCAGGCGGCGGACCGCCGGGGTCATCCGCGCGTTGGCGTCGGCGTCCATGACCGGGACCGGGGCCGCTGCGGACGGTGCCGAGGTCGCGGAAGCGGGCATCGCGGGCGCGGGGGCGGCCGCAGGCGCGAACAACGTCGCCGCGACCGGGCGCTCGTCGGAGCCGGCCGGGCCGTGCGCGGGCTCGGGGGCGGATGCTGCTGCGGCGGCGGGCTCGGGCGCTTCGGCCGTGGCGGCCCCGGCCTCGTCCGCCGTCTCGATGACCGCGATCTCCGCGTTGTTGGGGACGGTGGCGCCTTCCTCGGCGAGGATCTCCTTGAGCACTCCGGCGAACGGCGAGGGCACCTCGGCGTTGACCTTGTCGGTGATGACCTCGAGGAGCGGCTCGTACTTCTCGACGGTGTCGCCCGGCTGCTTGAGCCAGCGCCCGATCGTCCCCTCCGCCACGCTCTCGCCGAGCTGCGGCATCGTCACCTTGGCCACTGGTCCTGTTCCTCCGATGGGGCGCTGCGGGAGGCGCGGTTGGTCGGGCTAGTGTTGCGCATCCCGCGTCATCGTGCCCCATCGGCGCCCGCCACCATCCACGCGGCCACGCACGATGCCGCTGTTCCCCGTGCCGCGATTCCGCGGTTGTTCACGACGTCCGCGGCTTCCGGGGCCGCAAACGGACGGCGTGAATGGCTCAACGAGACCCTCCTGTCCCCGACTCGTGCAGATCGCGGCAGGCCAGACAGCGCATGCGGCTCCGAACACCGGTTTCGCGGCTTCTCATGCCGTTTGCGTTCCGTCTCGGCCACGCATTCAGGCTGGGAGCCGGCACGCAAGGCGCCGCGCATGTGCCGGCCCGGCCTCAGGCCTCCGCCATGTAGCGGTCGTAGGCACGGGCAACCAGCGCCTCGAGCTCGGCCAGCTCGGCCTCGTCGATGGCCTTGAAGTTGAACGCGGCCTTGCCGGTCAGGCGCCTGCGCAACGCGGGCGACATGCCGGCGCGGAGCTCCGGCCACTCGTGGACGGGGAGCAGGAAGAAGCTCACGTGCTTCGCCGCCGGCTTGACGAAGGCGAACCACTGGTGGGCCTTCGCGCCGGGCTTGCGGAGCGTCGGGATGCCGTAGATCGTCGCGGTCTCGAGGCGGTCCACGTAGGGCGCGAGGACCGCTCGCAGCCGGGCCTCGACCGCGAGCAGGTCCGCCCTTCCGGCCATCAGGACGCCGCCATCAGTACGCGGCCAGCCTGCGGACCGCGTCCGCGATCTTGGCCGGATTGAGCATGAACCAGTCCTCGAGCGCGTGGTTGTAGGGCACGCCCGGCACGTCCGGCCCGGCGATCCGCGACACCGGACCGTCGAGGTAGTCGAACGCCTCCTCTGCCACGATCGCCGCGATCTCCGCCCCGTAGCCGCCGAACCGGTTGTCCTCGTACGCGACCAGGCACTTGCCGGTCTTGCGCACCGACGACAGCAGCGTCGCGCGGTCCAGGGGTCGCAGCGTGCGCAGGTCGATGACCTCCGCCTCGATCCCCTCCTCCGCCACGCGCTCGGCCGCCTCGAGCGCGTAGTGGACCATCAGCCCGTAGGCGACGACGGTGACATGGCGACCCGTGCGGCGGACCACCGCCTGGCCCAGGGGGACGGCGAACTCGCCCTCGGGGACGTCGCCCCGGACCGAGCGGTACATCTTCTTGTGCTCGAAGAACAGGACCGGGTCGTCGTCGCGGATCGCGGTCCGCAGCAGGCCTTTCGCGTCGTACGGGGTGGACGGGATGACGACCTTGAGCCCCGGCACGTGGGTGAAGAACGCCTCGACCGACTGGCTGTGGTACAGCGCGCCGTGGACCCCGCCACCGTAGGGGGCGCGGATCACCATCGGCACCGTGAAGCCGTTGTTCGAGCGGTAGCGCAGCCGCGCCGCCTCGGACACGATCTGGTTGAACGCGGGGTGGATGAAGTCCGCGAACTGGATCTCGGCGATCGGGCGCAGGCCGTTGAGCGCGGCGCCGATCGACGCCCCGACGATCATCGACTCCGTCAGCGGAGTGTCGATCACGCGGTCGTCGCCGAACTCGCCCCACAGGCCGTCGGTGGCCAGGAACACGCCGCCCTTCTTGCCGACGTCCTCGCCCATCACGATGACGGTCCAGTCGCGGCGCATCTCCTCGGCCATGCCGTCGCGGATCGCCTCGATGAACGTCCGGATCGCCATCAGCCGTGGCCGCCGGCGCCGGCGGACCCGTGGCTACCCGCCGTCCCGTGCCATGGCGGCGCGGTCTCGCCCGGCCAGTGCTCCGCGAACACCCAGTCGAGGGCGGTGGCGGGGTCGGGGTCCGGCTCGGCTTCCGCGAAGTCGGTGGCGTCCTCCACGAGCGCCTTGATCTCGGCGGCGAGCTCGGCCTCGATGGCGTCGGTCAGCACGTCGGCCTCGCGCAGCTGGTCGCGGAAGATCGGCAGCGGGTCGTGGGCGCGGCCCTCGGCCAGGTCGTCCTCGGAGCGGTACTTGGTCTGCTGGTCGTCGCTGGAGTGGGCCGTGAGCCGCGTCACCTTGGCCTCGATGAGCGTGGGGCCGCCGCCGGTTCGCGCCCGCTCGATCGCCTCGAGCCCGGCGGCGTAGCAGGCGAGCACGTCCGTCCCGTCCACGATCACGCCCGGGATCCCGTAGCCGGACGCCCGAACCGCGACGTCCCGGACGCTCAGCTGCTTCTCGGACGGCACGCTGATCGCGTAGCCGTTGTTCTCGACGATGAGCACGAACGGCAGCCGGTGGATGGCGGCGAAGTTGAGCGCCTCGTGGACGTCGCCCTGGTTGCTGCTCCCCTCACCCATGATCGCGACCGCGACCTGGTCCGTGCCCCGGATCCTGGCCGCCAGGGCGATCCCCACCGCGTGCAGGATCTGGGTCGCCACCGGCGACGAAACCGACACCAGGTGGTGCGACGGGTGCCCGTAGTGACCCGGCATCTGGCGCCCCCCGGAGCTCGGGTCGATCGCCTTGGCGTACTGGGCGAGCATCAGGTCCCGGGCGCTCATCCCGAATGTCAGGCAGGTGGCGATCGAGCGGTAGAAGGGGGCGATCCAGTCGTGGCCCTTGCGCAGCGGCCAGGTCAGCCCCACCTGCGCGCCCTCGTGGCCCTGGCCGCTGATCACGAACGGGATCCGGCCGGCGCGGTTGAGGATCCACATCCGCTCGTCCACGGCACGCGCGAGCGCCACGAGCCGGTACATCGCGACGAGGTCCGCGTCCGCCAACCCGACCGAGGCGGCGAGGGGGCTCGTGGCGGCGTCCCCGCCCTGACCGGTCACCGTCATCGCGTCCTCCGTCTGCCGGCGCGGAGTGGCTAGAAGTTGATCGAGCGGCCGTCGACCGCCATGGCGGTCTCGGCGAGGATCTCCGAGTACGTGGGGTGCGCGTGGGTCGCGGCCCCGATCTCCCACGGCGTCGCCTCGAGCGAGAGGGCCAGCGAGGCCTCCGCGATCAGGTCCGTCGCGTGCGGCCCGATCAGGTGGATGCCCAGCGTCTCGTCCGTCCCGCGGTGGCCGATGATCTTGGCGAAGCCCTCGTACTCGCCGCCGATGATCGCCTTGCCCACGGCCTGGAACGGGACCCTGGCGATCTTGGTCGGCAGGCCGCGCTCCTCGCACTGCTGCTCGGTGAGGCCGACCGACGCGATCTCCGGGCGGCTGTACGTGGCCCGCGGCTGCTTGACGTAGTCCATGGGGTGGACGTCCGGGTCGCCGGCGATCGTGTGCGCGGCGATGATCCCCTCGTGCGCGGCCGTGTGCGCGAGCATCAGCCCGCCCACGATGTCGCCGATCGCGTACAGGTGCGGCTCCTTCGTCCGCATGTGGCCGTCCACCTTGACGATGCCGCGGTCGACCTCGACCGAGGTGGTCTCGAGCCCGACATCCTCGACGTTGGTCGCCCGGCCGGTGGCCACGAGCAGCATCTCCGCGGTGATCCCGGTGGCGTCCTTGCCCTCGGGCCCGACGGTCATGCGAACGCCGCTCTCGTCCACGGTGACGCTCGCCGCGTCGAAGCGGGCGCTGGTCATGACCTTGATCCCCCGCCGCGTGAACGACCGCTCCAGCTCCTTGCTGACGTCGCGGTCCTCGAGCGGCACGACCGCGGGCAGGTACTCGAGCAGCTGCACCTGGGCGCCGAGGTCGTGGTACATGGACGCGAACTCCACGCCCACCGCGCCCGCGCCGATGATGATCACGCTCCTGGGCATCGTGTCCATCCGCAGGACGTCGTCCGAGGTCACGATCCGGGTGCCGTCGGGCTCGATCCCGGGCAGCGACTTGACCCGCGAGCCCGTGGCCAGGATCACGTCCGTGGCGTTGAGGACGCGCTCCCCGCCGGCCCCCGGCGTGCCGTCGTCGGCCGCCTGGAGCACGCGGACCTTGGTGCCGCCCTCGAGCCGGCCACGGCCCTGGATCCAGGTCACGCCGTACTTCCTGACCAGGCTCTGCACGCCCTTCCACATCCGGTTGACGACCTGGTCGCGCCGCTTCGCGACCTGCGCGTAGTCCACGGTCGTGTCGCCGGCGAGGCGGAGGCCGAAGTCGCCGGCGTGGCGGAGCCGCTCGTTGAACGCGGCGGACTCGAGCAGCGCCTTGGTCGGGATGCAGCCGCGGTGGAGGCACGTGCCACCCAGCTTGTCCTCGTCCACCAGGGCCACCTTGAGGCCCAGCTGGGCGGCGCGGAACGCCGCTGCGTACCCGCCGGTGCCGGCACCGAGGACGACGAGGTCGAAGTCATTGGACGAGCCGACGGCCATCGGTCAGGGGTGCTCCGCTGGGGTCTCGAGGCGGCCCGGCGAGCCCTGGCCGCGGCGGACGTGGGAGGGACGCGACATCGGGGCGATCGTACTACGGGCGGGGGCCGCGGGACGCTCGCGGTGGACCGGTGGTGGGCGCCCGGGCGGCTCCCGGTGCTAGATTCCGCCCCTGGCGTCCGGACGGCCCGGGCGACCGACCGGAGGTGCGCGCGGAGCGATGGACGCGGGCGAGGTCCTCGTCGCCGTGGTGCTCGCCCTCCTCTCGTACGCCGCGGGCTCGGTCCCGTTCGGCCTGCTCGTGGCGAGGGTGACCGGCGCCCCGGATCCGCGCCGGTCGGGCAGCGGCCGGACCGGCGGCACGAATGCGCTCCGGGCGATGGGTCGCAAGCGGGCGCTCGTGGTGGTGACCGGTGACGTCCTCAAGGGCGTGGTCCCGGTCCTCGTCGCGCGGTTCCTGACCGGCAATGCCGCGGTCGAGGTCCTGTGCGCGATCGCCGCGATCCTGGGCTCGACACGCTCGGTGTTCGTCGGGTTCAAGGGCGGGCGGGGTGTCGCGACGAGCGTGGGGACCATGGTGGTGATCTTCCCGCCGGCGATCCTGATCGGGGCGCCGGTGTTCGTGGGCGTGATCCTGGCGACCCGCTACGTGTCGCTGGGCTCGCTGCTGGCGACGGCCGCCGGCGGCGCGCTGGTCGTCGTGTGGTGGCTGGCCGCGAACGGGTCGGTGCCGTTCGCGTATCCCGTGTACGCGACCCTCGGGGCCGCCCTCGTGTGGCTCGCCCACGCCGACAACATCGACCGGCTGATCCACGGCACGGAGCGCCGCTTCGACCTCGACCTGCTCGCCCGCGACTGACGGTCCTGGTCGGCCCGAGCGGCGGCGGCTCGGGCCGCGTTGGACGTCGCGCCACCGCTTCGTCGAGCTCATGCGTACCAGGCGTAGCGGACCGCATCCTGAGGCGTCCGCGCTCGATCGACGTGCCCTGAGCACCGGCCGATGCGTGGTGCGCATATCGGGCGCTCGGGTGCCCGATTGCGGGTTGGCCAGTGCGTCAGGGGCCGTGGCGATGCGGATCCGGGGGCTGCCAAGCCTGGCATGCATGCGGCCACGGCGGGAGGTGCTCGCGGCACGCGGCGGGAGGTGCTCGCGGCGCGGCGGGAGGTGCTCGC
>MGOE01000043.1:25046-27458 GCA_001797035.1 Chloroflexi bacterium RBG_16_72_14 | reverse complement strand
GGGCCGCGACGACCGCGACCCGGTTCGAGCGAACGGAGATCAGGCGCCGCGCTGGGTGCGGAAGCAGTCCGAGCAGTAGACGGGCTTGCCGTTCGTCGGGCGGAACGGGACTCGCGCCTCGCGCCCGCAGCTGGAGCAGGTTGCCGTGAACATCTCGCGGGGGGCGCTGCTGCGGCCGCCGTAGCCACCGCCGCCGGCGGAGTACCCGCCACCACCGCCGTACCCGGAGTCATAGCCGCCGGCGTACGAGCCGCCGGAGTACGCGCTGTCGCCGCCTGCCCGCGCGGCCTTGCGGCTGGCGCGGCATGAGGGACACCGGCGGGGCTCCGAGAATCCCTTCTCGGCGTAGAAGGCCTGCTCGCGCTCCGTGAATGCGAACTCCATTCCGCAGTCGGAACAGGTCAGGGTCTTGTCGGCCACGTGCCGATCTCCTCCAGTTGTCGCCGCCTCTTGCCCGGGTTCCTCGAGACGGTGCCGGAGGAGACCAAGATTCGAACGTGCGAACGGGTGTGAGCATGCACGGCGATCCGTGCACGCGCGGAGTGTAGAGGCATTGCGCGGCCGTGGCGATACCCCAAATGACCCTTCGGATCCGTGACCCATCGTCCGGCCGGCGCGGGCGTCACCCGGTCGCGGACGCCCAGCCCTTCGAGCGCTCCACCGCCCGGCGCCAGCCGCGGATCAGCGCCGCTCGCCGCTCCCCGGTCATCGACGGCGTGAACCGCCGGTCGACGGCACGGATCGCGGCCAGCTCGTCGAGGCCGGACCACACGCCGATCGCGAGACCGGCCAGCGAGGCTGCGCCCCAGGCCGTCGTCTCGGTCACGCGGGGCCGCTCCACCGGCACCCCGAGCAGGTCCGCCTGGAACCGCAGCAGCTCGTCGTTGCGCGCCGCTCCCCCGTCCACCCGGAGGTCCGCGAGCGGCGCGCCGCGGTCGGCCTCCATCGCCTCGACCACGTCGTGGACCTGGTACGCGATCGACTCGATCGTCGCCCGGCCGATCTCGGCCAGCCCCGTGCCCCGCGTCAGCCCGATCAGCAGGCCGCGCGCGTCGGGGTCCCAGTGGGGCGCGCCCAGCCCGACGAACGCCGGCACGAAGTACACGCCGCCGGTGTCCTCCACGCCGCGGATCAGCTCGTCGATGCCGTCCGAGGTCGCGATCGCGCGGAGGCCGTCGCGCAGCCACTGGACGGCGGCCCCGGCGATGAACACCGAGCCCTCGAGCGCGTATGACACGGGCCCGCCCTCGCCCAGCCGCCACAGCGCGGTCGACAGCAGGCCATGGGCGGACGGGACCGGCTCGTGGCCCACGTTCGCGAGCAGGAACGCCCCGGTGCCGTAGGTGTTCTTCGCCTCGCCGGCAGAGAAGCACGCCTGCCCGAACATCGCGGCCTGCTGGTCCCCCGCCACGCCGGCGATCGGGATCGGCCGGCCGAAGATGCCCGCGTCCGCCTCGCCCCACACCGCGGACGACGGCCGGACCTCGGGCAGGAGCGCCCGCGGCACCTCCATCAGCCGGAGGAGGTCGTCGTCCCAGGCGAGGGTGCGCAGGTCCAGCAGCAGCGTGCGCGAGGCGTTGGACACGTCCGTGGCATGGACGCGGCCCCCGGTGAGCCGCCACACGAGCCACGTGTCGACGGTCCCGAACGCCAGCTCGCCCCGCTCCGCGCGGGCCTCGAGCCCGCCCTCGCGGAGGATGTGCCGGATCTTGGGTCCCGAGAAGTAGGCGTCCAGCGGCAGCCCGGTCCGCTCGCGGACGAACGGCTCGGCGCCCTCGGCGCGCAGCCGGTCGCAGAACGGCGCGGTGATCCGGCTCTGCCACACGATCGCGGGGGCGACCGGGCGCCCCGTGGCGCGGTCCCAGACGATCGTGGTCTCGCGCTGGTTGGTGACGCCGATGGCCGCCACGTTCGCCGCCCCGCCGACGGCCGCCACGGTCTCCCGGGCGACCCGAAGCTGGCTCGCCCAGATGTCCTCCGGGTCGTGGGTGACGTGGCCGGGCGACGGGAAGCCCTGCGGGAACTCGCGCTGGGCGCTGGCGACCGGGGTGCCGCGGTGGTCGAACGCGATCGCGCGCGACGACGTCGTGCCCTGGTCGAGGGCGAGGACGATGCGGTCGTCGATCATCGGGCTGCCGCCTCCTTCGTACGGGTGCCGGTCCGCGGTGATCCGGTGGCCTCAGGCGGCCGGCGGGACGTCGAACTCGCGGTGGGCGCCGGCGACGTATGCCTCCACCTCGCCGGCCTGGCGGGCGGCGTCCCAGCCCAGGGCGGCGCCCAGGATCGCGGCCGCCCGCGGGGCGATCGCCGCGCCCCGGTCGCGGAGCTCCGGCGCCAGCCGGATCCGGCGGCTGAGCACGTCGTCGAGGGTCATCGCCAGCTCGCGCTCCGCGGCCCAGGCGACCTCGGCCT
>MGOE01000043.1:21163-24995 GCA_001797035.1 Chloroflexi bacterium RBG_16_72_14 | reverse complement strand
GCTCCAGCACCGCCGCGGCCTCCGTCCCGTGGCGATCCACCAGCGAGCGGCCCGGGTCCTCGCCGATGCCGCCCACGCTCCCGAGGCGGGCCGCGAGCGCGTCGAGGTCCGCGCGGGTGGACGCGCCGATGACCGGCAGCTCCGCGGTGGCGCTGGGACGGCGCCTCGCCGCGTCGCCCAGCGTGGCGTCGACGGCGTCGCGGGCCATCACCCGGTAGGTCGTGTACTTGCCGCCGCTGACCCGGACGAGGCCAGGCGCCTCCACGCTCACCTTGTGCTCGCGGGAGACCTTGACGGTGGAGCTGGCGTCCGAGGGCGCGATGAGCGGGCGCAGCCCGGCGTACGTGCCGACGATGTCGTCCCGGGTGATCTCGAGGTCGAGGGCGCCGTTGAGCGTGCCCAGGATCTCGTCAACCTCCTCACCACTCGCCGGCGGCCGGTCCACCGGCCCGTGGTACGGGTGGTCCGTGGTCCCGATCAGCCAGTGGCGCGGCCAGGGCACGAGGAACGCGACGCGACCGGGGATCCGGAGCGTCATGCCACCGCGGGCCGGGATCCGGTCGCGGGGGATCACGAGGTGGCTGCCACGCGACGGAAGCACGCTGAATGATCCACCCCCGAACGGCCGGTCCGGCAGCGCGCCCCAGACGCCGGTTGCGTCGAGCACGGCCGCGGCCCGGGCCTCGAACGTGGTCGCGGTCAGCCGGTCCTCGAGGACCGCGCCGGTGACGGTGCCGCCCTCGCGCAGGGGCGCGGTCGCCCGCACGCGCGTGGCGGCGAGCGTGGACCCGGGCGCGTGCGCAAGCGCCGTGCGCAGGACCGCGAGCGTGAACCGCGCGTCGTCCTCCATCGCGTCGTGGTAGGCAAGCGCGCCGCGCAGGCCCCGCGTCCGCAGGTGGGGCGCGTACGCGAGTGCTCCGGCCGTCGAGAGGTGGCGGTGGAATCCGCCCGACTTCCGCGAGCCGAGCAGGTCGTACATGGTCATCCCGGCCGCGTAGAAGGCCCGGGTGAGGGCCGGCGGGCCGTAGAGCGGGAACAGGAACGTCTCGAGCCGGACGAGGTGCGGGGCCAGGCGCAGCAGGCGGGCGCGCTCCGAGAGCGCCTCGCGGACGAGGTTGACCTCGAACTGCTGCAGGTACCGCAACCCGCCATGGATCAGCCGGCTGGAGCGCGACGAGGTGCCGGCGGCGACATCGTCCTGCTCGACCAGCGCGACCTTGAGCCCGCGCGAAGCGGCGTCCAGCAGCGCTCCAACGCCGACGATCCCGCCCCCCACGATCAGGAGGTCCCATCGCTCGTCGGCGAGTCGCGCCAGGTCGCGGGCGCGGATCGCGAGCGGCGACTCATCGACGGGTGGCAGCGGGGCTGGCGCGGCGGTCACGGCTGGGCCCTCAGGAGTGCGGGGCGCGCAGGATGCGCCACAGGACGAACGCGGTGCCGCCCAGCAGCACCGCGATGAGCAACGGGGTGTGGAACACGATGCCCTGCCCCTCGCCGGGCAGCAGGGCGGTGACCGCGGCCGCGGCGAGGACGATCGCGACCACGGCCGCGGCGACGAGCAGGACCTCGCGCAGGCCGGGCTGACGGTCAGCCACGGTCCGCCTCCGGCGGCACGCCGATCGGAGCGACGAGGATCCGCCCGGCGAGGGCCCGGCCCAGCTTCGTCCGCAGCCCGGTCTTGGGCCGGTGGAAGGTCACCGTCAGGTCCGCGCGGACGACAGGGTCCGACGGGTCGCCCGAGGTGAGGTCCACGGCCGTGGGCGTGTCCACGGCGAGCACCGGGATGCCGGCCTCGCGTGCGTGGTGGATGAGCTCGACGGCGCTGCGGATCGGCTCGCGGAGGCGACCGCGGACGCCGGTGCCCAGCAGCGCATCCACGACGATGCCGGCCCTCTCGATGCCCTGGCCCAGGATGACGACATCGCGGGCGACCGGCGCATGGACCCGGGTGATGTTGGGCAGGCCATCCAGGCGCTTCCAGTTGCGCGCCGCGTCGTGGGTGCCGGGCTTCTCGTCCGCGGCGACGAGGACCGCGATCACGGTCATCCCCCACCCCGCGAGGCGCCTTGCCGCGACGAACCCGTCGCCGCCGTTGTTGCCGGGGCCGGCGAGGATCAGCACCGGCCGGTCCTCGCGGCGGTTGTGGACGGCGAGGGCGCGCGCGGCGGCCGCGACCGCGGTTCCCGCGTGCTCCATGAGGGCCTCGCCCGGGATCCCCAGGGCCTGGGCCTTGCGGTCCGTGCCGGTCATCGCCTCCGCGGAGATCGCGGTCCGGGCAGCCGCGTCCGCCCAGCGGAGCGCCAGCTCGTCGAGCGAGAGGGCGTTGAGCTCCGGGTCGTCCGCGGGCAGGGGAATGGCTCCGGTGGGCACGCTCAGAGGGTACCGCGCGACCCCGTCGGATGAGGCGGACCTCAGCGGACGGTGACGGCCACCCGCTGCACGTGGTTGACCCCCATTCCCTGGTGGTTCCAGGGCGCGTCGAGTGGCTGCACACGACCCGCCGCGTCGGTCGCGCGGCACGCGAGCTCGTGCTCGCCAGGGGTGGCCACCCAGTCGAAGGACCAGCCGCGCCAGGCGAACGGCCCCAGCCCGGCTTCGAGCACCGCGTCGGCCCAGGCCCCGTCGACCGCCACCTCGACCCGGATGACCGGCGCGACCCCGGACCAGGCGCGTCCCGCGAGGCGGAGACGGCCGGCGTCCACCAGCCGATGCCTGGTGAAGAAGTCCGGGATGCCGGGCGGGATCATCAGCGCCCGGACCTCCTGGCGGGTGACGGGCGTACCGGGATCGTCGGCGTCCTGCTGGTAGTGGTAGGCCACGGCCTGCTGGAAACCCTGGAACGGCGAATCCACCACCTCGATCGAGGTCAGCCACTTGACGCTGGTCATGCCGTACCAGCCGGGGACGATGAGGCGGAGCGGGAACCCGTGCTGTGGCTCGAGCGGCCGGCCGTTCATCGAGTAGGCCAGCAGGACCTCGGGGCGGCGGGCCTCGTCGAGCGTCAGCGCGCGGGCGTAGGCCTGCTCCTCCTCGCCCTGGATGCCGCGGTCGGCGCCGTGGAACACGACCTCGACGGCGCCCGGCCCGATGCCCGCCTCCTCGAGCAGCGGCCACACCGGCGTGCCCGTCCACTCGGCGGTGCCGATCGCCTCGGTGAGCCAGGGGATGCTCAATGGCCTGGGGTCCAGGCGAGCGCGGCCGTTGCCGGCGCACTCCATGGTCACCGGGATCGTGCTGGCGGGACGGGCGCGCAGCTCGTCGAGCGTCAGCACCATCGGGCGCACCACCAGGCCGCCGACCGGCAGTCGCCAGCCGTCCGCCACGATGTCGGGGATGTCCCAGTGGATGACGAGGTAGTGGAGCCCAGTGGGCGTGAGCTCGTGGCGCATCGCCTCGAGGGGCATCCCACGATTGCGGAAGGCGAGCTGGAGCTCCTCGGGCGTGAGGGGGCCGGTGGTGGGTTCGGCCGAGTGCGCCTGGGACGCGGCCGGGGCGGCGGGACGGGCCATGCGCGACACGCTACCAGCGCGCGCAAGGGGCGCTGGACACCCTGCTGCCCGCTACTCGCGGAGTCGCGCCTCCGGGCCGTCGGGCGCCTCGCGAGCCTCGAGCAGGCCCTCGGTCGCCAGGGCCAGGACCGCCTCGCGCACCGCCGAAGGGCCGTGCTCGCCGATCGAACCGGCGAACGTGATCCACGCGCCGTCCTCGGCGTCCCGCGCGCGGGCGAGGACGCGGCCCCGGAGCCACCGGGTCGTGGACGGGAACGGCGGCTCCGGCCGACGGCCCGATGACGCGGCGACCGGGGACGGGGCCGGCGGCCGGTCCCCGGCCG